>DATHWJ010000141.1:0-6794 GCA_035460745.1 Ideonella sp.
CCTGCAGCGCATCGCCGAAAACGCCGGGCTGACCTGGGTCAACTCCGACGCCGAGAAGATCCGCGTGGTCCAGGAAGCCATCGCCAACGAGCCCAAGCCGGTGCACCAGCCGCGCGAGCGCCAGCCGGTGGCCCTCGCCGACGAAGGCCCGCTGGTGCTGGTCGAGACCAAGAAGGACTTGAGCCAGCTGACGCTGCCGTTCGACACCGCGAAGAGCGCCCCGCAAGCCGGCGCCTGAGCGCCCGCGCCGGCCCGGCCTCACGCCGGGCCAAGCCGGTCCGGGACGCGGCGATCTGCCCCGCCCCCTGAAGCACGACAGGCCACCCGACATCACGTCGGGTGGCCTGTTCGTTTTGTGGCAGCGGGCCGACTACATACTCAGAACCGGTAGGTCGCGCTCAGCCCGCGCCGAGCCGCTCCAGCGCGCGCTGGTACGGCGCGTGATGCATCAGCTCGTCCCAGGGCAAGGGCTGCGTCTGCGGCAGCAGCGCCTGGCGCCGCTGCTCGCTCAGCGCATCGGGCGACCACCCGCCCCGCGCCTGCGCACCGGCCAGCCCGTCGAGCAAGGCATCGAGCGCCGCGCCACCGTCCACGGCCGACTGGTTGCACAGCAACACCATGTCGCAGCCCGCCTGCAGCGCGGCCAACGCGGCTTCGGTCGCGCTGACCTCGCGGCCCTCGATCACGCGGGCACCCTGCATGCTGAGGTCGTCGCTGAAGATCGCACCGGTGAAGCCCAGCCGGCCGCGCAGGATGTCGTTCAGCCACTTGCTGGAGAAGCCGGCGGGCCGCGCATCGACCTTGGGGTAGATCACGTGCGCCGGCATCACGCTGGCCAGCGAGCTGCTGAGCCACTGGTAGGGCTTGGCGTCGTCGGCCAGGATGGCCCTCAGCGAGCGCTTGTCGACCGGCACGGCGACGTGGCTGTCCGCCTTGACGAAGCCGTGGCCGGGGAAGTGTTTGCCGCAATGCGCCATGCCGGCCTGCAGCAGGCCCATCATCAGGCTCTTGGCCAGCAGCGTCGCGACACGCGGGTCGCGGTGAAAGGCACGGTCGCCGATCACACCGCTCTCGCCATGGTCGAGGTCGAGCACCGGCGTGAAGCTGAGGTCGACGCCGCAGGCACGCAGCTCGGCGGCCAGCACATAGCCGGCCGCGGTGGCCGCATCGGTCGCCTGCATCGCGTCCTTCATCCACAGCTCGCCGAAGTGGCGCATCGGCGGCAGGTGCGTGAAGCCGTCGCTGCGAAAACGCTGCACCCGACCGCCTTCATGGTCGACCGCGATCAGCAGGTCTTCGCGCAGCGACTTGACCTCGGCGATCAAGCCGGTGAGCTGGCGGCGGTCTTGCCAGTGGCGCGCAAACAGGATCATGCCGCCGGTCAGCGGGTGCGCCAGGCGGCGGCGGTCGTCGGCGCCCAGCGCGGGGCCGGCGATGTCGAGGATGACGGGGGCGTGGAGGTTCATGGGGTCGGCGCGATCGGCGCTGTCGAAGAAGCGTGGGACGGGTCGTGCTCGACGACGACGAAGCTGACCACCTGGTCGGTTTCGTCGCTCAGCGTGACGTGGGCGCGCAGGCCGCGGGCGTCGAACCACTCGGCGAGCACGCCGTGCAGGCGGATGTAGGGCTGGCCGCTGGGGTGGTTCAGGATCTCGCAGGCGCGCAGCGTCATCGGCAGGTGCAGGCCCAGGCCTATGGCCTTGGAGAACGACTCCTTGGCCGAGAAGCGGGTGGCGAGGTAGGCCAGGCCGCGCGACGCCAGGCGGGCGCGCCGGTACTGGAAGACCTGCCACTCGCTGGGGCCTAGCACCTTCTGCGCGAAGCGGTCACCACGGCGAGACAAGGTCGCGGCGATGCGTGGGATGTCGCAGATGTCGGTGCCGATGCCGTAGATCACGGCCGCCTCAACCGGCCTTGATGCTGCGGATCGCCTTCTGGTAGGCGCGGATGGTCTCGGCGTAGCCCAGCTCCAGCGCATCGGCGATCAGCGCGTGGCCGATCGAGACCTCGCTGACACCGGGCACGGCGCGCAGGAAGGCGCCCAGGTTGTCGCGGTTCAGGTCGTGGCCGGCGTTGACGCCCAGGCCGGCCGCCAGTGCGGCCTCCGCAGCCGCGGTGAACTGCGCGCGCACCTCGTCTTCGCGCCCGGTGCCGAAGGCGCTGGCGTAGGTCTCGGTGTAGAGCTCGACGCGGTCGGCGCCGGCGTCGCGGGCATGTTCCATCGCCTCGGCGATCGGGTCCATGAAGAGGCTGACGCGTACGCCCAGGGCGTGGCATTCGTCGATCAACGGCCGCAGCACCGCGCCGTCGGCCGGCAGGTTCCAGCCGTGGTCGGAGGTGAACTGGCCTTCGCTGTCGGGCACGAAGGTGGCCTGGTGCGGGCGCACCGCGCGCACGAAGTCCATCAGATTCTGCAGCGGGTTGCCTTCGATGTTGTATTCGATCTGCGGCCAGTCCTTCAGCAGCGCGGCGAGCTCGTGCACGTCGGCTGCGCGGATGTGGCGCTCGTCGGGCCGCGGGTGCACCGTGATGCCGTCGGCGCCCGCCTGCAGCACCAGCGTCGCGGCGCGCAGCACGCTGGGGATGCCGAGATGGCGGGTGTTGCGCAGCAGCGCCACCTTGTTCAGGTTGACCGACAGGGCCGTGTGCTCGCGGCGGCCGGTGGCGGTGGACTCGGGAGCGACTAGGGGGTTCATGGCAGGTCTCGCGGCGTGTCGGGTGGCGTGTCCGGTGGCGTCTGTCTGGGCCGGAAGGAATCCATCATCTGCTGCGCCTCGATCATCACCTCGCGCGTGCGCAGCCTGGGCGTGCCCAGATGATAGTGAAGCAGGGGCCGCAGCATCGCCTTCAGCGCCGGCAGGCTGTCGGCACAGGCGCGTTGCAGCGTGGCCAGGGCGCCGGTGTCGAGCGCGCTCTGCAAGGCCTGCAACTGCGCGCCCGCGATGCTGGCCTCGCCGTGCGAGAGCGGCGCGATGCCGAGTTCGGGGCGCAGCACATAGGTCGATGCCGCCTGCACGGCCTGCTGGGTGGCCGTGACGCGGTCGAGTTGCGGCAGCAGGCCGATCTCGCGCAGCAGCACCAGCTCGAAGGCGCGCAGGCAGGCCTGGGTCAGCGTCTCCTGCTCGGCGGCGAGCGCAGGCAAGGTGCCGGTGTAGGCATCGAAGAGCACCGGGTAGGCGTCGCCTCGGCCGAGCATCTTCATCAGCAGCTCGTTCAGGTAGAAGCCCGAGAACAGCGCAGCACCCGACAGCATCGGCGCACCGCCGGCCCACTCGGCGCCGCGCAGCGTGAAGACCTCGGCCTGCTCGTCGCGCGCCGGCCGGCTGAAGCTGGCGGCGATGCGCTGGAACGGCAGCAGCACCGGGCGCAGCTGCGAATACGGCCGCTTGGCGCCCTTGGCGGCCACCGTCACCCGGCCCTGGTCACGGGTGAAGAGATCGATGATGAGACTGGTCTCGCTCCAGTCGTAGCGGTGCAGCACGTAGGCGGGGCTGGGCGCCGCACTGCGCCGGACTGCGCTCACTCGTAGCCGTAGGAGCGCAGGTGCTCTTCGCTGTCCGCCCAGCCCGAGCGCACCTTGACCCACAGCTCGAGGAAGACCTTGCAGTCCATCAAACGCTCCAGCTCCTGGCGGGCTTCGCTGCCGACGCGCTTGAGCACCTCGCCATTGGCGCCGATGATCATGCCCTTGTGGGCATCGCGCTCGACCACGATGGAGGCACTGATGCGGCGCAGGTTGCCCTCCTCCTCGAACTTGTCGATCACCACCGTCGAGGTGTAGGGCAGTTCGTCGCCGGTCAGGCGGAAGAGCTTCTCGCGGATGATCTCGCTGGCCAGGAACTTGTCGCTGCGGTCGGTCAGCGCATCTTCTTCGTAGTACCAGTCCTGCTCGGGCAGGTAGGGCTTGAGGATGCCGAACAGGCGATCGACGTCGCTGGGCTTCTGCGCCGACATCGGCACGTACTCGGCGAACGCACGCCGCTCCTGCATGCTCTTGAGCCAGGGCAGCATGTCGTTGCGGCGCTGCACCGCGTCGAGCTTGTTGGCGATCAGCACGACCGGCTTGTAGTCGGGCAGCAGGGCCAGCACCTTGGCGTCGTCCATGCCGAAGCGGCCGGCCTCGACGAGGAACAGCACGATGTCGACGTCGCTCAGCGACGAGACCACCGTGCGGTTCAGCGTGCGGTTGAGCGCGGTGGCGTGCTTCATCTGGAAGCCGGGCGTGTCGACGAAGATGAACTGCGCCTCCTCCACCGTTCGCACGCCGGTGATGCGGTGGCGGGTGGTCTGGGCCTTCTTGGAGGTGATGCTGATCTTCTGGCCGACCAGCGCGTTCATCAGCGTCGACTTGCCGACGTTGGGCCGGCCGACGATGGCGATCAGGCCGCAGCGGCGGCCGCTGGTGTCGACCGGGGGGGCGGCGTCGTCGGGTTGGGGGGTGGGCGCAGTGTCCAAGGCGGTGTCCAGCTTCAAGAAGGGGGCGGTGGTGTGGACGGCCGAGGGGGCGCGCCGACGAAAAACAGGCGGCGCTCAGTCGCGCGAGCGCGGGCCCGCTGCGGCGTCGCCGGCCTGCAGGCGCTCGATCGCGCGGCGGGCGGCCTCCTGCTCGGCGGCGCGGCGCGAGCGGCCCACGCCGGTCTCGGCCACCTCGGCCGAGGGCACGCTGCACTCGACCTCGAAGATCTGCGCATGGGCCTGGCCCCGGGTGGCGATGATGCGGTAGACAGGCACCGGCAGGCGGCGGCCCTGCAGCCACTCCTGCAGCTCGGTCTTGGCGTCCTTGCGCCAGTTGTCCACGCCGGTGCTGGCGATCACCTCGCCGAAGAGCTGCTCGACCAGCGCGTGGGCGGACTCATAACCGCCATCGAGGTAGACGGCGCCGATGATGGCCTCCATCGCGTCGGCCAGGATGGACGGGCGCTGGGCGCCACCGCCGCGCGCTTCGCCGTCGGACAGGCGGATGACCTCGGGCAGGCGCAGCGCGAGGGCCACCTTGTGCAGGCTGTCTTCGCGCACCAGGTGGGCGCGCACGCGGGTCAGGTCGCCTTCGTCGGACGAGCCGAAGTGGTCGAACAGCAGCCGCGAGACGGCCAGGTTGAGCATCGCGTCGCCGAGAAACTCCAGGCGCTCGTTGTGCTCGGCGCCGAAGCTGCGGTGGGTCAGTGCGACGCCCAGCAACTCGCCCCGCTCGAAGCGGTAGCCGAGGCGGCGTTGCAGGGAGTCCAGCGGCGAGTCCATGGCGATGGTCGGGGGGTCGGCCTCAGCGGTTGCTGCCGCGGTACTTGACCAGCAGGAAGACGGGCGAGAAGACCTCGATCTCCTTGTCGTAGGCGAAGCTGACGCGCAAGCCGGCGTCGGCCTCCTCCACGATCTCGAGGTCGGCGCCGCTGATCGTGGTGATGCTGTACTCGACGTCCTTCTGCCTATCGAAGGCCTTGCGCACTGCCAGCGCATTGGTGGGCACCGGCTCGGTCCGCATGATGCGTTCGATGGATTGCTTGATCGTGAAGTACTCGTTCAGGCTGGGCCAGACGCGCAGCGCCATCAGGCCGGCGAAGCTGATCACGACGGCCCAGAAGACCATGCCGAACAGGGAGATCCCCCGCTGGCTGCGGGTGCCGGCGTGCGGCACCGGGCGGGTCGTCTGGCGGAGTGTCATGCGCAGCTCACTTGAAAGAACCGATGCGGCCAAGGTTACCGAAATTCATCCAGACAAAGAAGGCCCGGCCGACCAGGTTCTGGTCCGGCACGAAGCCCCAGTAGCGGGAATCCTCGGAGTTGTCGCGGTTGTCGCCCATCACGAAGTAGTGGCCGGCCGGCACCTTGCACACCACGCCCTCCAGACTCTGGCGGCACTGGTCCTGGAACGGGAACTCGTGGTTGCGGCCGGTAAAGGCGCGCACGGCCTGATCGCGCTGGATCTGGTGCGCCGCCTCGCCGAGCTTCTCGTCGAAGCGCGCCATGTAGCGCATGCTCTCGTCGTCGTACTTGTCGCCCAGCGGCGTGGTGGGCACCGGCACGCCGTTGATCTTGAGCTGGGCGTTCAGGTAGGAGACTTCGTCGCCGGGCAGGCCGACCACGCGCTTGATGTAGTCGACCCGCGTATCCACCGGGTAGCGGAAGACCACCACGTCGCCCCGCTTGGGGTCGTTGTTGGGGACGATCTTCTTGTTGATCACCGGCAGGCGCACGCCATAGTGAAACTTGTTGACCAGGATCAGGTCGCCGATCTGCAGCGTCGGGATCATCGAGCCCGACGGGATCTTGAAGGGCTCGAACAGGAACGAGCGCATCACGAAGACGATCACGATGACCGGGAACAGCCCCGCCGTCCAGTCCAGCCACCAGGGCTGCATCAGCAGCTTCTCGCGCGCCTGGGCCACGTCGCCGTCGACCTTGGTGATGCCCAGCTTGGTGAGCTCGGCACGCCGCGTGGCGTCCTGGTTCTCCAGATTGCGGGCGGCCGATTCGCGGGACGGCCGGAAGCTGAAGCGCTCAGCCAGCCAGTAGGCAAAGGTCACCGCGGTGAGTATCAGCAACAGCAGCGAGAAGTTGCCTATCCAGTAGTCCGCATACCAGCCGCCGAGATAAACGATCAAAGCACCGTACAGAACGGCGGTCAGTGCACTCATGGGTTTGTCAGTCATCCACTTGGAGGATGGCGAGGAACGCTTCCTGAGGCACTTCGACGGAGCCGATCTGCTTCATGCGCTTCTTGCCGGCCTTCTGTTTTTCGAGGAGCTTGCGCTTGCGGGTGATGTCGCCGCCGTAGCATTTTGCCAGCACGTTCTTGC
>DATHWJ010000142.1:0-2849 GCA_035460745.1 Ideonella sp.
GCGCTTCGCCGACGATCATCCAGTGCGCCTGCTCGTTGCCCACGCCGAACACCGTCTGCGTGCGGCTCTCGCACAGGCTGCAGGCGCGGCACTCGGCGACCGAGGCGCGCAACGCCGGCCAGTCCATCGTGGCGATGCGGCGGGCGCGCTCGGAGAGAAGGGCCGGGGCGGGCGTTGGACCTGCCGGCGGGGCCACCGGCTCGGCCACGGCGGCGGCGCGCGGCGCAGGAGCGGCCGGGGCAACGGGCGCTACCGGCGCAGAGAGCGCACGGGGCGCCCCGGCAGCGACCGGAACGGGCTGCTGCAGCTCGCCGGCAGGCGCCTCGCCCAGGAGCGCGGTCGCGCCATCGTCGTCCCCGGCGCCTCGGGCCGGCTCCCACAGCCGCAGGCCCATCGTGCCCAGCATCTCGCGCTGGCGTTCACTCCAGCGCATGGTCGGCCCCGTCCGCGGTCAGCGGCAGGCTCATCACGATGGCGTGCTCACGCTGGCCCTGCGCCGCCGGGTAGTAGCCCTTGCGCAGCCCCACCGCCTGGAAACCCCAGCGCTCGTAGAGCTGGCGAGCCCGCAGGTTGCTCTCGCGCACCTCCAGCCAGAGCGTGCGGGCACCGGCCTCGCGGCTGGCGACCACCAGGTGGCGCAGCATGCTGCGGGCATGGCCGCGGTGCTCGTACTCGGGGGCGACGGTGAGATTGAGCAAGTGCATCTCTTCGACGCCCGGCATCGCGAGGTAGTAGCCCAGCAAGGGCGGCGGCGGCACCGGCCGCGCCGTGCCGGCCGGCTCCGGCGCCAGCAGCACCCGCGCGAGGTAGCCGGCCGCGAGCGAATCGACAAAGTTGCCGCGGCTCCAGGGGAAGGCGTAGGCGCGGTTCTCGATCGCCGCCACGCCATCGAGGTCGGCGACGCGCATGGCCCGCAGCGCCGGCATTGCTGCAGCCGGCGCCGCTGCGGCCGAGAAGTGCTCGCCGGCTTCGTCGACCCGGGCCCGTGCCGAGCTCATGCTCACACCGCTCCCTGCGCCGCCGGGCGCGCGGCGGCCGGTGCTGGCTGCGGCTCGACGGGTCCCCGGCGCTGCGCGGCGCGCTCGGCCGTGGTCAGCGCCACCTTGTCGCGCAGGTAGAGCGGCAAGGCCTGCTCGGCCGGCAGCGTGGCACCGGCCTGCCAGGCGGCGCGGCTCAGCCGCAGCAGCGCGGCGGCGCGGTCGTGCTGGCGGGGCCAGCGCTGCGCCGGGCCGGCCTGCAAGGCCTCGCCGAAGGCCGCCAGCGCCGAGCCGGCCACCTGCCCGGGCGGCTCGGCGGCCCAGCGCGCGTGCAGCGTGGGCAGGTCGTACAGCGCGGGCTCGCAGCTCACCTGCCAAGCCGGGCCGGCCGCGTCTTCATCGCCGCCATGGCGGTAGGCCGCGGCATAGACCTGCTCCATGCGGGCGTCCATCGCCACCCAGACCGTGAAGGCCTGGCCGGCGCGCCCGGGCTGCGCTGCCAGCCATTGCGCGCGCGCGTCGTCGGCGACGATCAGCAGGCTGTCGATCGCCAGCACCGGCTTGCCGGCCCCGAAAGCCAGGCCCTGCGCGACCGACACCGCGGTGCGCAGGCCGGTGAAAGCACCGGGGCCGCGGCCGAAGGCGATCGCGTCGAGGTCGCACACCCGCAAGCCGTGCTCGGCGAGCAGGGCCAGCAGTTGCGGGATGAGCTGCGCCGAGGCCGCGGCGCCGCCTTCGGCGTCCACGGTGGCCGAGCGTTCGCCGGCCGCCAGCGCCAGCGCGAGGCGCTCGGTGGCAGTGTCCAGCGCGAGCAGGTTCATGCGTCCGGCCCCAGTTCACTGCGGTCCGGCGACAGGCGGCGGGGGCGCTGCAGCGGGGTCATCGCGCCAGTGTAGCCGTGCGATCATCAGGGGCATGCCGCCCCTTCCCCTTGCCCGACTGATCGCCGGGGCCGTGTGCTGGCTCGCCGCCGCGGCCGGCACTGCACAAGGCCTGCCCGGGGCCGCCGAGGCCGCGCTGCGGCGCGCCAAGCTGCCCACCAGCGCCCTCGCGGCCGTGGTGCAGGACGCCCAGACCGGCGAGCGCCGGCTGGCCTGGAACGCCGAGATGCCGGTCAACCCGGCCTCCGTCTTCAAGCTCTTCACCACCTACGCGGCGCTGGACAAGCTGGGCCCGGCATGGACCTGGAGCACGCCGGTCTATGTCAGCGGCACGCTGCGCGACGGCGTGCTGGACGGCTCGGTCGCCGTCAAGGGCAGCGGCGACCCCAAGCTGGTGCTGGAGCGCCTCTGGCTGCTGCTGCGGCGGCTGCAGCAGATGGGCATCCACGAGATCCGCGGCGACATCGTGCTGGACAACAGCGCCTTCACGCTGCCCGACATCTCGCCGGCCAGCTTCGACGGCGAAGCCCACCGGCCCTACAACGTGCGGCCCGACGCGCTGCTGCTGAACTACAAGTCGCTCACGCTCGGCTTCCTGCCCGACCCGGCGCGCGGCGTCGCGACGGTGATCGCCGAGCCCGACCTGGCCGGTGTCGCGATCGACCCCACGGTGCCGCTGGCGCCCGGCGCCTGCGGCGACTGGCGGGCCGGGCTGAAGGCCACGCTGGCCGACGCCGGCGTGTTGCGCTTTGCCGGCAGCTACCCGGCCAGTTGTGCCGAGAAGAGCTGGCCGCTGGCCTACGCCGACCCGAGCAGCTACAACGCCCGCGTGCTGGGCAAGCTCTGGCAGGAGATGGGCGGCCGGCTGGGCGGCAGGGTGCGCAGCGGCCTCGCGCCGGCCGGCCAGGCGCCCAGCTTCGAGCTGAGCTCGCCGACGCTGGCCGAGGTGGTGCGCGACATCAACAAGTTCAGCAACAACGTGATGGCCGAG
>DATHWJ010000143.1:0-16838 GCA_035460745.1 Ideonella sp.
TAGAGCGCCGAGGCCGGGCCCTTCAGGATCTCGAACGTGCTGGTGTTGGCCGAGTCGCGCACGCCGTTGTAGCCGCGGCTGTAGTTGAAGCCGTTGACCATGTAGTCCGAGCCGAAGTTGGGGTCGCCGGTGAAGCCGCGCATCGAGTAGCTGTCCCACAGGCCGCCGAGGTTGCTCTGCTTGGAGATGCCGCTGCCAAGCTCCAGTGCGTCCGCAAGCTTGGTCACGCCGGCTTCCTTCAGCAAGTCCGCCGTGATCACCCGCACGCTCTGCGGCAAGTCCTTCAGCAGCGTGTCCGTCTTGGTGGCCCCGGTTGCCGAGAGGTTGCGGTAGGGCTGCTTGGCGCCCGTGATCTGCACGGTTTCAATCGCAGCCGCCGTGGGGTCGCCGGAGGCTGCGGCAGGCGCCGTCGCGTCGGCCGCCCATGCCGGGGCGCTGCAGGCCAGGCAGGCGGCGGCCGGTACGGCGGCGAGGGGGAAGCGTCGTTTGAACATCACGGTGAAACTCCTCGGGGATCGTTGGAATCAAGGGAAGCGGGACAGTGGGCGACGAAAGAGCCGGGGCGGCGCGGGCAAAGGCGGGCCTTACCCGCGCGCGGGGGGGCGCGGGCAGAGACAAGGCAACAGATCGGGGCGGACCGGGCTGGCCGCAGCTCAGTGCCGGCGCACGGGGTTCAGCGAGGGGACGGTTGGGCGGCGAGCTTCGGGTGCGAAATCGCTTGGGGCGGCATCGACACTCGGCGGGGTGGTGAAGAAGTGTGAGCGGGCCATGGCCGAATTATGAAATTGCCCCCGCGCAGAGTCTGCCGTTGATGTCGGCGCCGCCGCAATGTCGTGTGGTATCGCAGCGCCTCGGCAGGCGAGCCTGCCGAAAAGCGCGGACTGGTGCGCGGTGGCTGCGCTTGGTGCGGGCCCATGCACCGGGCCGGTGTGCGTGGCGGAGCCTGCGGTCACGCGCTCGGCGGGGTTCACTTCAGCCCGCCCTGGCAGACGTACTTGGTCTGCATGTAGTCGTCCAGGCCGTAGCGCGAGCCTTCGCGCCCGTAGCCCGACTCCTTCACGCCGCCAAAGGGCGCGGCCTCGGCGGCGAGCGCGCCTTCGTTGATGCCGACGATGCCGCTCTGCAGCGCGTCGGCCACCCGCCAGACGCGCGAAGCATCTTGCGTATAGAAGTAGGCCGCCAGGCCGAAAGGCGTGGCATTGGCGAGCGCGACCACGCCGTCTTCGTCGTCGAAGCGCGAGATGGGCACGACCGGGCCGAAGGTCTCCTCCTGCGCGCAGGCCATGGCGGCCGTGATGCCGGTGAGCACCGTGGGCGCGTAGTAGTTCGGCCCGTCGCACAGGCCGCTCTGCAGCCGGCTGCCGCCGGTCACCAGCCTGGCCCCCTGCGCACGCGCATCGGCCACGTGGCGCTCTATCTTCTCGACCGCGCGGGCGTTGATCATCGGGCCGATCTGCGAGGCCGGCTCCGTGGCGGGGCCGACCCGCAGCGCCATCACGCGGGAGGCCAGCTTGTCGACGAAGCGGTCGTGCACGCCGGCCTGCACGTAGACCCGGTTGGGGCAGACGCAGGTCTGCCCGCCGTTGCGGAACTTGGCGGCCATCAGCCCATCGACCGCGGCGTCCAGGTCGGCGTCGTCGAAGACGATGAAGGGCGCGTTGCCGCCCAGCTCCAGCGAGACCTTCTTCAGGGTGGCGGCCGACTCGCGGGCCAGGTGCTTGCCCACCGGCGTGGAGCCGGTGAAGGTGATCTTGCGCACCCGGCCATCGGCGAGCCAGGCGTCCACCACGGCGGGCGTGTGCTCGCGCGAGGCGGTGACGATGTTGAGCACGCCCGGCGGCAGGCCGGCCTGCTGGGCCAGCGCCACCAGCGCCAGCGAGGTCAGTGGCGTGTCTTCGGCCGGCTTGGCCACCACGGTGCAGCCGGCGGCCAGCGCCGGCGCGATCTTGCGGGCGATCATCGCGGCGGGAAAGTTCCACGGCGTGATCGCGGCGACCACGCCCACCGGCTCTTTCAGCACCAGCATCTTGCGGCCGCGCACCGGCTCCGGGATCACGTCGCCGTAGCTGCGCGTGGCCTCCTCGGCAAACCACTCGACGTAGCTCGCCGCGTAGAGCACCTCGCCGCGCCCCTCGGCCAGCGGCTTGCCCTGTTCACGCGAGATCAGCCGGCCCAGGTCGTCCTGGTGCTGCAGGATCAGCGCATGCCAGCGCTTCAGCAACTGGGCCCGCTCGCGGGCGCTGCGGGCCCGCCAGGCCGGGAAGGCGGCGTGCGCCGCATCGACCGCGGCCACCGCGTCGGCGGCGCTGCTGTCGGGCACCTGGGCGAACACCGCGCCGCTGGCCGGGTCCGTCACGTCGAAGCGGGCGCCGCTCGCCGCCGCGCACCAGCGGTCGGCGATCAGGTTGTGGTGGCGCAGCAGGTCGGGCTCTTGCAGGGTCAGGGGCATGGCGGGCTCACCAGGTGGGCGGCGGTCAGGGGTTCATGGGGCCAGGACGCGTTCGGCAATCGCCAGCCCCATCTCGGTGGTGGAGGCCTGGCCTCCCAGGTCGCGCGTGCGCGGGCCCTCTCGCAGCACCTGCTCGATGGCGCCCACGATGGCGTCGTGCGCCTGCCGCGCCGGGCCCTGGCCACCGCCGAGGAAGTCCAGCATCAACGCACCCGACCAGATCATCGCGACCGGGTTGGCGATGTTCTGGCCGAAGATGTCCGGCGCCGAGCCGTGCACCGGCTCGAACAGCGACGGGAAGCTGCGCTCGGGGTTCAGGTTGGCCGAAGGCGCCAAGCCTATGGTGCCGGTGCAGGCGGGGCCGAGGTCGGAGAGGATGTCGCCGAACAGGTTGCTGGCCACCACCACGTCGAAGCGGTCGGGCTGCAGCACGAAGCGGGCGCTGAGGATGTCGATGTGCTGCTTGTCGACCTTGATCTCAGGGTAGGCCTTGGCCATCTCGTCGGCGCGGCCGTCCCACCAGGGCATGCTGATCGCGATGCCGTTGGACTTGGTGGCCACGGTGAGCTGCTTGCGCCGGCGCGAGCGCGCCAGCTCGAAGGCGTACTTCAGCACCCGGTCGGTGCCGAAGCGGGAGAACACCGACTCCTGGATCACGAACTCGCGCTCGGTGCCGGGGTACATCACGCCGCCGAGGTTGGTGTACTCGCCTTCGGTGTTTTCGCGCACCACGAAGAAGTCGATGTCGCCGGGCTTGCGGCCGGCGAGCGGGCAGGGCACGCCCTCGAACAGGCGCACCGGCCGCAGGTTGATGTACTGGTCGAACTCGCGGCGGAACTTCAGCAGCGAGCCCCAGAGCGAGATGTGGTCGGGCACGGTGGCGGGCCAGCCGGCGGCGCCGAAGTAGATCGCATCCATGCCCTGCAGGCGGGCCTTCCAGTCGTCCGGCATCATCTGGCCGGTGCGGGTGTAGTAGTCGCAGCTGGCCCATTCGATGTGCGTGAACTCAAGCGGGATGTCGAAGCGCCGGGCAGCGGCTTCGAGCACCCGCAGGCCTTCGGGCATCACTTCCTGGCCGATACCGTCGCCCGGTATCACGGCGATCTTGCAGCTCGGGTTCATGCGGTAGTCCTGTCGGGGAGAGGGATCTCGGTCGCCGGTGCGGCGGCCAAGGCGGTGGAGGCAAGTGCGAGCTCGGCCTCGCTGCGGTGGCAGAGGATATCCACGCCATCGGGCAGTTGCCGGCGCGGCGGTGCGGTGACGTCGCAGACCCCCGCGATGCGCTGCGGGCAGCGCTCGAGGAAGGCGCAGCACTCGTCGTGCGCCGGGAGCAGGGCCGCTTGCAGGCCGGTGCCGGCCCGGACATTGTCGAGCCAGCCGCGGCGCAGCTCGGGCACCGAGCGGGCCAGCAGGTCGAAGTAGGGGTGGCGCGCAGCCTGGTCGAAGGCTGCCCGTGGCGCGCCCTCGACCTTGCGGCCGGCATACAGCACGACGATCTCGTCGCAGACGGCGCGCACCACGTTCAGGTCGTGGCTGATGAAGAGGTACGACACGCCGAGCTCGCGCCGCAGCGTGGCCATCAGGTCGAGGATGGCCGCGCCGACGACCGTGTCGAGCGCGGAGGTCACCTCGTCGCAGAGGATCAGCTCGGGGTCGGCGGCCAGGGCCCGCGCCAGGTTCACGCGCTGCTTCTGGCCGCCCGACAAGGCGCCCGGCAGGCGCTTGGCGGTGGCCGTCGGCAACTGCACCAGGTCGAGGATCTCGGCAGTGCGCCGCTCCAGCGCGGGGCCTTTCAGGCCGCGGTAGAGCTGCAGCGGCCTGGCCAGGATGCTGCCCACCGTCTGCGAGGGGTTGAGCGCGGTGTCGGCCATCTGGAAGACGATCTGGATGCGCCGCAGCTGCTCGCGGCTGCGCTCGGCCAGCACGGGCGGCAGCGGCTGGCCGTCGAACAGCACCTGGCCGCGGGCCGGGGCCAGCAGGCCGGCGATGACACGCGCCAGCGTGGTCTTGCCGGAGCCCGATTCGCCGATCACGCCGATCGCCTGGCCGCGGTGCAGGCGGAGCTGGACGTCGTCCAGCACGCGGCTGCGCGGCACGCCGCGCGAATCCAGCGGGCCGTAGCCGGCGGTCAGGTTGCGCAGCTCCAGCAGCGGCGTGGCGGCGGCATCGGGCAGCGCGCGTTCGGCGCCGCGCACGGTGGGGTGGGCGGCGGCGAGCAGGCTGCGGGTGTAGTCGTCGGCAGGCGCTTCGATGATCTGCTGCGTGCCGCCCAGCTCGCGCATCGCGCCGTCGCGCAGCACCAGGATCTGGTCGGCCATCTGCGCCACCACGGCCAGATCGTGGGTCACGTAGACGGCCGTGGTGCGGCGGTCGCGCACCACGCGGCGGAAGGCCTTCAACACCTCGATCTGCGTCGTCACGTCGAGCGCGGTGGTGGGCTCGTCGAGTATCACCAGCGCCGGGTCGGTGATCAGCGCCATCGCGGCCATCAGGCGCTGCAGTTGCCCGCCGGAGACCTGGTGCGGGTAGCGCTCGCCTATGGTCTCGGGGTGGGGCAGGGCCAGCTCGCGGAACAGCGTCACCGCTTTCTGCTCGGCCTCGGGGCGCGGCATCACGCCGTGGATCAGCGCGGCCTCGACCACCTGGTTCATGATGGTGCGCGAGGGGTTGAACGACGCGGCGGCGCTCTGCGCGATGTACGAGACCGTGCGCCCGCGCAGGCGGCGCTGCGCCGGCGGCGGCAGCGAGAGCACGTCGATCTCGCCGATGCGCACGCTGCCGGCGGCGATGCGGCAGCCATGCCGCGCATAGCCCATCAGCGCCAGCGCGGTGGTGGTCTTGCCGGAGCCCGACTCGCCGATCAGCGCCAGCACTTCGCCGGGTGCGATAGCGAAGTCCAGGTCCTTGACGATGGGCTGTTCGCCGCCGCCGGGTGCCCGCACCACGATGCGCAGGCCGCGCACTTCGACCGCGGCGCCCTGGCCCCGTTCCTGCTGCGAAGGCTTCATCTCAGTGGGTCTCCGCTTCGCGCGCGGCGCGGCCGGGCAGGTTGTCGATGAAGAGGTTGACCGCGATGGTCAGGCTGGCGATGGCCAGCGCGGGCGCGACCACGGCCGGCGAGGCGTTGGCCAGGCCGCCGATGTTCTCGCGCACCAGCGAGCCCCAGTCGGCATTCGGCGGTTGCACGCCGAGGCCCAGGAAGCTCAAGCTCGCCAGCAGCAGCACCACGTAGATGAAGCGCAACCCCAGGTCGGCCAGCATCGGGCCGACGATGTTGGGCAGGATCTCGCGGCCCATGATGTAGAGCGTGCCTTCGCCGCGGGTGCGGGCCACCGTCACGTAGTCCATCGCGTTGATGTTGACGGCCAGCGAGCGGGCCATGCGGTAGGCGCCGGGGATGTAGACCAGCGCCGCGGTGAGTATCAGCAGCGGTACCGAGGGGCCGAAGGCCGCCACCATGATCAGCGCGAACATCTTGCTGGGGATGGAGACCAGCGTGTCCAGCCCGCGGCTGATGACCGCATCGAGCCAGCCGCCGCGCACGGCCGCCAGCAGCGCCAGGCTGGTGCCCGTGCCGCTGGCCAGCAGGGTGGCCACGAGCGCCACGCCCACCGTGTAGCGGGCGCCGAGCAGCACGCGCGCGAACATGTCGCGGCCCAGGTAGTCGGTGCCGAAGAGGTGGGCCGCGCTGATCGGCGCGAAGACCTCGGCGTCGCCCATCTCGCCCAGGTCGGCGGGCAAGGCGAGGCTGCCGAAGGCGGCCACCAGCAGCCAGCAGGCCAGCACGGCCAGGCCCAGCCAGCCGGGTTTGGAGAGGCGGGGCAGGCGCCAGGCGCGCCTGGGCGTGCCGGCTGCGTCGGGCAGGGTGGTCGGGCTGGTCATGGGTGTCGCAACCTCGGGTTGGAGACGATGCCGATCAGGTCGGCGATGGTCACGAGCAGCAGGTAGGCGGCGCAGAACAGCATCGCGCAGGTCTGCACCAGCGGCATGTCGCGCTGGGTCACGCCGTCGACCATCAGCTTGGCGATGCCGGGGTAGTTGAAGATGGTCTCGATGATGATCACGCCACCCAGCAGGTACGAGAGGCTCAGCGCCACCGCGTTGGCGATCGGGCCGACGGCATTGGGCAGCGCATGCGCGAGCACCATGCGGGTCGGCGAGGCGCCCTTCAGTCGCACCATCTCGATGTAGGGCGCGCGCAGCTGGTCGATCACCGCCGCGCGCGTCATGCGCATCATCTGCGCGACGATCACGCACGACAGGCTCAGCACCGGCATCGCGAACGAGCGCAGCAACTGGCCCAGCGAGGACACGTCGGAGGCATAGGAGAGGGCAGGCAGCCAGCGCAGTTGCACCGCGAAGACCAGCACCGCCAGCGTCGCCACCAGGAACTCCGGCACCGAGACCACGCCCACCGCACCCATGCTCGCCAACCGGTCGAACCAGGAGCCGCGGAACATCGCCGAGGCGATGCCCAGGGCGAGTGCGAGCGGCACCGAGATCAGCGCGGTGACGGCCGCCAGCATCAGCGAGTTGGGCAGCCGGCTGCCTATCATCTCGCCGACCGCCATGCCGGTGACGGTGGACTGCCCCGGGTTGCCCTGCAGCAGGCCGCCCAGCCAATTGAAGTAGCGCTCATGGGCTGGCACGTCCAGCCCCATCTGGTGGCGCAGCGCGGCCAGCGTCTCGGGCGTGGCTTCCTGCCCGAGCTGCTCTTGCGCCGCGTCGCCGGGCAGCAGGGCCGTGATCGCGAAGACGATCGCGGAGACCACCAGCAGCGAGAGCAGCGCCAGTCCCAGCCGTTGCGCGATCAGGCGCAGGATCAAGGTGTTCATGAGCGTAGCAAGCCGTCAGCGTCAGGCGTCGAGCCAGACGTACTCGCCAAACGAGTAGCCCATCAAGCCGCCCAGCGGGATCTGGCTCAGGCCCTTGAGCTTCTTCGAGTGGCCGTCCAGGCTGGCGAGGAACAAGGGGATGCCGACGCCGCCCTGGTTGTGCACCAGCACCTGCATGTCCGCATACATCTGGCGGCGCTTGGCCTCGTCGGTCTCGGCGCGGGCGGCCACCAGCAGCTGGTCGAACTGCTCGCTCTTCCAGCCCGACTCGTTCCACGCTGCGTCGGACTTGAAGAACTGCGTGAACAAGGTGTCGGCGCTCGGGCGCGGGTTGATGTTGCCGAAGCCCACCGGGCTCTTCATCCAGTGGTTGGACCAGTAGCCGTCGGCCGGCATGCGCTTGACGTCGAGGTTCAGGCCTATCTTCTGCCCGGCCTGCTGCAGCATCAGCGCCATCTCCACCGAATACAGCGCCGCCGGCGAGGTCACGATGGGCACCGGCGCGCTGCCCAGGTTGGCCTTCTTCAGGTGGAACCTGGCCTTCTCCGGGTCGAAGGGGCGCTGCGGCAGCCCGGCGAAGTGGAAGCGGTTGGTCGGGTCGATCGGCTGGTCGTTGGCGACCACGGCGTGGCCCAGCGCGATCGTGCGCTTCATCTGCTCGCGGTCGGCCAGGTGCTTCATCGCCAGCACGAAGTCGGGGTTGCTGCCCGGGCCGGCGTCGCGCCGCATCACGAGGTCGGTGTACTGGCCCGATTGCGTGGTGAAGACCGCGTAGCCGGGGGTCTGCGCGATGCGCTGGGTGGAGCGCGGGTTCACCGCTGCCACCAGGTCGAGGTCGCCGGAGAGCAGGGCGTTGACGCGGGCGGGCTCGTCGCTGATGCCGACGAACTCGATCTCGTCGAGGTAGGGCTTGCCCGGCTTCCAGTAGTTGTCGTTGCGCACGGCGATCGAGCGCACGCCCGGCTTGAACTCCTTGCACTTGAAGGGCCCGGTGCCCATGCCCTTGCTGAAGTCGGTCGTGCCGTCCTGCACGATGTAGAAGTGGAAGGTGCCCAGGATCACCGGCAGGTCGGCATTGGGGGCGACCAGCTTGATCTGGACCTCGTTGGGGCCGCTGGCCTTGACCGACTCGATCTGGTCGGCCAGCGCCTTGGCCTTGGAGGCGGTGGCCGGGTCCTTGTGGCGCATCAGCGAGAAGACGACGTCCGCAGGGGTCAGCGGCTTGCCGTCGTGGAACTGCACGCCCTTGCGCAGCTTGATGGTCCACAGCGTGGCCTTCTCGTTGCCGATCTCCTCCGCGAGGGCCATTTGCGGGGCGAGCCGGCCGTCGAGCGAGGTCAGGCCGCTGTAGAACATCGTGCAGCGCGCGTAGTCGGTCTGGTTGGACTGCTTGGCGGGGTCCAGCGTGTCGGTGATCGCGGCGGTGGCGCCGGCCACGCGGATGCGGCCGCCGCGCTTGGGCATGGGGGCCTGCGCGAAGCTGCCGGTGGCCAGCGTGGCCAGGCTGCCGGCCAGCGTGGCCTGCATGCCGCCCGCGGTGAGCAGGGCCAGCACGTCGCGGCGCGAGGCGCCGTGCCGCAGCGCCTGCATCACGCGTTCGCTCTCTTGCGGGCCGATCAAGGGGCTCAGGGTCTTGGGATGCTCGCTCATCAGGGTCTCCAGGCAGTCTCGAACGGGGATGGGATCAAGGATCAGGCCAGCGCGTCTTTCAGGCGGTAGTACAGGCCCACGGCCGGCAGGAACCACGGCGGGCCGAAGTGCCCGGGGATCGCCGGCCAGGCGCGGTCGCGCCAGGGGTTGGCCGCCGGGTTGCCGCTCATCACCTCGGCCATGCACTGGCCCATGTGCACCGACATCTGCGTGCCATGGCCGCTGAAGCCCATCGCGTAGTACAGGCCCTCGTGCTCGCCGGCGTGCGGCAGGCGGTCGCGGCTCATGTCCACCAGGCCGCCCCAGCAATAGTCGAGCCGGGCCTGCGCCAGCTGCGGGAAGGTCTGGGCCAGCCCCGCGCGCAGGATCTCGCCGCTGCGCGCGTCCGACTGGGCGCTGGAGATCGCGAAGCGGGCCCGGCCGCCGAACACCAGCCGGTGGTCCGGCGTCGTGCGGAAGTAGTGGTGGATGTTGGCGATGGTGGTGTAGGTGCGCCGCTGCGGCAGCAGGGCGGCGATCGTGTCGGCGCCCAGCGGCTCGGTGACGACGATGAAGCTGCCGATGGGCACGATGCGCCGACGCCACCAGCCGAAGCTGCCATAGCCGCCATGGCGGCTGGCGCCGGTGGCCACCAGTACCTGCGCCGCGTCGATCGCGCCCCGGGCGCTGTGCACCCGGTAGGCGTGCCCATGGCGGCGCTCCAGGCGCTGCACGGGGATCTGGGCATGCACGCGTGCGCCATGCCGCACGGCGGCCTGGGCCAGCCCGTGGGCGAAGCGGCCCATGTGCATCTGCGCGCTGCGCCTTTGCAGCAGGCCGCCGACGAAGCGCGGGCTGTCGACCTCGCGCCGCACGCTGGCCGCATCGACCAGCTCGACGTCGCTGTCCACCTCGCGCCGCAGCCGCTCCAGGCCGCGTGCCAGCGTGTCGTAGTGCGAGGCCTGGGTGGCCAGCTTGAGCTTGCCGTTGCGGGCGAAGCTGCAATCGATGCGCTCTTGCGCAACCAGCCGCTCGACGCTGTCCACCGCGGCGTCGAAGGCGCGGTACCAGCGGCTCGCCTGCTCGCTGCCGACCTGCTCGGCCAAGGTGGCGTAGTCCACCGCCAGGCCGTTGTTGACGTGGCCGCCATTGCGCCCGGAGGCCTCGCCGGCCACTGCGCCGGCCTCCAGCACCACCACCGAGGCGCCGCGCCGCGCGAAGGCAAGGGCAGCCGACAGGCCGGTGAAACCGCCGCCGACGATCACCACGTCGGCGCTCGCGGGCAGCGGGTCTTCGCTGCCGGCGAACACCGGCGCGGTGTCGGTCCAGTAGGACTCCAGCTTCATCGGTGCGGCCGTCGAATACGGAGCATCAGAGACCGACGACACCCGGCAGGCCGCCGATGTCCTTGATCTCGGTGTAGTTGTAGACCGGATTGCCCGGGTCGTGGCCGCGGTTGACGAAGACCTTGTGCGTGATGCCCAGGTCGTCGGCCGACATCAGGTCGTAGCGCAGGCTGGAGGAGACGTGCAGGATGTCTTCCGGGCCGCAGCCCAGGTTGTCCAGCATGTACTCGAAGGCCTGCAGGCGCGGCTTGTAGGCCTGCGCCTGCTCCGCGGTGTAGACCGCGTGGAAGGGCGCGCCGAGCTGGTCGACGTTGCGCTGGATCTGCGCGTTCGCCGCGTTGGAGAGGATCACCAGCGGGATCTCCTTCGCGATGCGGGCTAGCGGCGCCGGCACGTCGGCATGCGGGCCCCAAGTGGGCACGGCGTCGTAGTATTGCTGGCCTTCGGACTCCAGGTATTCCACGTTATGGCGCCGGCAGGTGCGGCGCAGCGCGGTCTTCACCACGTCGGCATAGGGCTTCCACGCGCCCAGCACTTCATCGAGGCGGTAGTGGTTGAAATCGGCGACGAAGCGCTCGAGCCGCTCGGGCGGCAGCCGGTCTGCATACATCGCACGGGCGGTGTCGCCCATGCGGAAGCGGGTCAGGGTGCCGTAGCAGTCGAAGGTGATGTACTTGGGGCGGAAAGTCATGTCCGTGTTCCTGTCATGTCGCAACGATTTCATTGCATCATGCTCGTGCCGCAGAGTTGGCGCGTCTGCGGCGCCCCGCGGCGCGCGAAGTGTCGTTTTGGGGCAAGCGAACGGCAGGCTCTGCGGTTGCACCGCAAGGGGGTGCGATACGCACCTCCAGGCGGCGTCAAAACGGTCTGCGGCACCCTTTTGAAGCGCGATGGCGGGGCGCAGCCCGTGGCGATGGCCGGCCCGGAGGCGGGCAGCGCCGCAGACGACCCTGCTGCAAACCATGGCGTGGCATTTGCTGCCGTCGCGGCTGCGGCCCTTGGCAGGCTTGCATGGTTGCCCCAGAGCGATCAGCCGATGCTGCCGAATCTCGCTGCAGCGGTGTTTGCGTGTCGATCTTTGTGGCGTGCGCGCGTGGCGCCCGGGACAATGCGGGCGTCATGAATGGAGTCGCGGAGGAAACATTGGCGCAAGCACACCAGGCAGCGACCGTCGAGGCGGACGGCGTGAATCTCAGGCCCATGGGCGAGGCCGATCTCGAAGCGGCTCACGCGCTCTCGGTCGAAGTCGAGTGGCCGCACCGGCTTGAAGATTGGCGCTTCGTCGCCGCGCTGGGCGAAGGCTTCGTCGCCGAGCGCGATGGGCAGATCGTCGGCACCGCGATACGTTGGCCATGGGGTGAGGATCACGCCACGCTGGGCATGGTGATCGTGGCGCCGCAGTTGCAGGGCCGGCGGGTCGGCCAGCGCCTGATGCAGGCCTTGATGGCCGGGTTGGAGGGGCGGGCCGTGACCCTGCATGCGACGGTAGAAGGGCGGGGCTTGTATGAGCGGCTGGGCTTCGTCGCACAGGGCGAAGTGCGCCAGCATCAGGGCATCGCCCAGCCGGCGCCGCTGGTCGTGCCCGGGCCCGGCCTGCGGCTGCGTCCGCTGGGCCGCGGCGACGCCGAGCACCTGATAGGGCTCGATCGGCGAGCCAGCGGCATGCCGCGCGGCCGCGCCTTGCGTATCTTGCTGGACACCGCCGAGGGCGTGGTGCTCGACAACGACGGCGAGGCCGTCGGCTTCTCGCTGCTGCGGCGTTTCGGCCGTGGCCATGCGATCGGCCCGGTGGTGGCGCCCGACCTGGCCGGCGCGCAGGCCCTGATCGCGCACTGGACCGGCCTGCTGGCCCAGAAGTTCGTCCGCATCGACGTCGAGGCCCACAGCGGCCTGATCGAGTGGCTGGAGGGCCAGGGCCTGCAGCGCGTGGGCAGCGTCGTGGTGATGAGCCGCGGCGAGCCGCCGCAACGCGGGCCGTCGCAGGGCTTGTACGCCCTGATCAACCAGGCACTGGGCTGATGCCCGGGCCGGTGTTCGTCTACAAGGCAGACCCGGCGCGCGGCGCGCTCTGGGCCGACTGTTTCGCGGAGCGTGCGCCGGAGATCGACTTCAGGCTCTGGCCCGACATCGGCGACCCGGCCGAGCTGCGCTTCCTGGCGGCCTGGGAGCCGCCCGCCGACATCGCGACGCGCTTTCCGAATCTCGAGCTGCTGTTCTCAGTCGGTGCCGGGGTCGATCAATTCGACTTCTCGGCATTGCCTGCGAGCCTGCCCGTGGTCCGCATGATCGAGCCGGGCATCGTCGCCGGCATGGTCGAGTACGTGAGCTTCGCGGTGCTGGCCCTGCACCGCGACATGCCGCAATACCTGCAGCAGCAGCGCGGCGCCGAGTGGCAGGCTCGGCCGGTGATGCCGGCCTCGCAGCGTCGCGTGGGCGTGCTGGGGCTGGGCTCGCTCGGCCAGGCGGTGCTGGGGCCCTTGCGCGCCTTCGGATTCGAGTGCGCTGGGTGGAACCGCTCGGCACGCAGCATCGAGGGCGTGCACTGCTACGCCGGGCCCGACGAGCTGGCCGCCTTTCTGGCACGCACCGATATCCTGGTGTGCCTGCTGCCGTTGACGCCTGAGACAAGAGGCATGCTCGATGCGGGGCTGCTGGCAGGCCTGCCTCGCGGCGCGGCGCTGGTGAACGTCGGGCGCGGGCCGCAGCTGGTGGCCCGCGCGCTGATAGCCGCACTGGACAGCGGCCAGTTGCGCGCGGCGGTACTCGATGTCTGCGAGCCCGAACCACCGCCGGCCGACCACCCTTTCTGGCGCCATCCCAAGATCTGGATGACACCGCACATCGCCAGCGTCACGCAGCCGAGCACGGCGGTCGATGCTGTCTTGGAGAACTTGCGGCGACATGCGGTTGGCGAGCGGCTGGTGGGGTTGGTGGATCGGGGGCGGGGGTACTGAGAGCTGGGAGCGCTGGAAGGGTTGGGAGCGGGCCGCTGCCGGGTGCCCTGCCTGCGCCCTGGTGGTGGCGGTCCTCGCTGCGCGAGGACTGCCTTCGGATCGCAAGGGGGCCCTCCAACCGAGCACCGAGAGCAGTCGGCGAAGCCGACCGCCGCACCCAGCCGCCGCTCAGCGCAGGGCCGGCTCAGCCCCTCGCAATCGAGGAAGGAATCCCCCTCCAAACAGCCCGCGGCATGAAATGCCAATCCCGCCCCGACAACAGCATTCACCCGCTCGCGCAAGCCCCAAAGCCGCAGCACCCGCTGCACCACCGACCCTATGCTGATGGCCACATTCCAGCGCTTCAGCAACCCATGTCGGCGTCCTTCACATCAGCTCCCCAAGCCCTTCTGCCCGAGACGGGCGACACCCTGGTCCAGCTCGACCGGGCCCACCTCGTCCACCCGGTGGCGCCATGGCGCGCGCATGAGCAGCGCGGCGTCACGGTGCTAGCGTCGGGCCAGGGCGCCTGGCTGCGCGACGCGCAAGGGCGCGAGCTGCTCGATGCCTTCGCCGGGCTGTGGTGCGTGAACGTGGGCTACGGGCAGGAGAGCGTGGTGCAGGCGGCCGCCGAGCAGATGCGCAAGTTGCCGTATGCGACCGGCTACTTCCACTTCGGCAGCGAGCCGGCGATACGCCTGGCGGCCAAGCTGGCGCAGATCGCGCCGCCCGGGCTCAACCATGTGTATTTCACGCTGGGCGGCTCGGACGCCGTGGACGCCGCGGTGCGGCTGATCACGCAGTATCAGAACGCGGTCGGCAAGCCGCGCAAGAAGCAGTTCATCTCGCTGCAGCGCGGCTACCACGGGTCTTCGTCGGTCGGTGCGGGCTTGACGGCGCTGCCGTCCTTCCACCGCGGCTTCGACCTGCCGCTGGCCGGGCAGCACTACATTGCTTCGCCTTACCCCTACCGCAGCCCCGTCGGCCCTGACCCGCAGGCGGTGATCGCGGCCTCGGTCGCGGCGCTGCGGGCCAAGGTGGCCGAGCTCGGTGCCGAGACCGTGGCGGCCTTCTTCTGCGAGCCCATCCAGGGCTCGGGCGGCGTGATCGTGCCGCCGGTCGGCTGGCTCAAGGCGATGCGTGAGACCTGCCGCGAGCTCGACATCCTCTTCGTTGCCGACGAGGTCATCACGGCCTTCGGGCGCACGGGGCCGATGTTCGCCTGCGACGCCGAGGGTGTGTCGCCCGACCTGATGACCATCGCCAAGGGCCTGACCTCGGGCTACGCACCCATGGGTGCGCTGCTGATGTCCGACGCCGTGTATGCCGGCATCGCCGACGGCGCACCCGCAGGCGCTCCCATAGGCCATGGCGCGACGTATTCAGCGCACCCGGTCAGCGCCGCGGTGGGCCTGGAAGTGCTGCGTCTCTACGAAGAGGGCGGCGTGCTGGCAAATGGCCAGGCGGTCGCGCCGCACTTCGCCGCCGGCCTCGATGCCTTGCGGGACCACCCGCTGGTGGGCGAGGCCCGCCACCGCGGCCTGCTCGGCGCTTTGGAGCTGGTGAGCGACAAGCACAGCAAGCGCGGTTTCGACGCCGCGCTGGACCTGCCCACGCGCCTGTTCGACGCGGGTTATGCCAACGGGCTGCTGTTCCGCTCGTTCGGCGACCACATCCTCGGTTTTGCGCCGGCGCTGTGCTTCACGTCCAGCGAGTTCGAGGCGATGTTCGAGCGCCTCAAGCGCACGCTGGACCAGGTGCTCGAGGCGCCCGACGTGCGCCGCGCGCTGGCCTGACGCGCGGGCATGTCCATCGCAGGGGCGGACTCGGCTTTGCAACACAATCGGCCATCGACCACTCGCAGTTTCCAGCGATGAATCCGGCACCCAAACTCGACAGGCTCGACTTGCGCATCCTGTGCCAGTTGCAGCAAAACGGCCGCATCACCAACGTGGACCTGGCGGAGGCGGTCGGCTTGTCGCCCAGCCCCTGCCTGATCCGCGTGAAGCGGCTCGAACAAGCAGGCTACATCGCGGGCTACGGCGCACAGATCCGCCTGGAGAAGCTCGGCGACACGCTCACCGTGTTCACCGAAGTGACGCTGGCCGACCACCGCCGCGAAGACTTCGTGCGCTTCGAGTCCAGCATCCGCGGTGTCGACGAGATCCTGGAGTGCCACCTGGTCAGCGGCGGCTACGACTACCTGCTGAAGTTCACGACGCGCGGTGTGAACCACTACCAGGCCATCGTCGAAGACCTGCTGGAACGCAACATCGGCATCGAGAAGTACTTCAGCTACATCGTCATCAAGTCGCCGTTCATCAAACAGCACTACCCGATCGAGCGGCTGTTCCCGCCGTCGCCCTGATCGCCTCGTCCTCAGCCTTTCCCACTTGCCGTGATCGACCCCTCACCCCCTGCCGCCCCGGCCGCGCGCTTCGTGCGGCTGGCAGAAACACAACGCACGGTGCTGCGCCTGACGCTCGACGGTGCCGCCGTGCAGGCGCTGGAAGGCGACACCCTGCTGGTGGCCTTGCTGAACCAGGCCGACAGCCTGCGGCACTCGGAGTTCGGTGACGGCCCGCGGGCAGGCTTCTGCCTGATGGGTGCCTGCCAGGACTGCTGGGTCTGGACGGCGCAGGGCGAGCGCCTGCGCGCCTGCACGACCGTGGCGCGCGACGGCATGGCCATCGTGCGGCAGATGCCCGACGCCACCTGGCCATGCGCGTCGTAGTCGTCGGCACCGGCCCGGCCGGCGTGCGCGCCGCGCAGGCGCTGGTCGAGGCCGGGCTCAGGCCGGTCGTGGTGGAGGAGGGCGGGCGCGACGGCGGCCAGGTCTACCGCCGCCAGCCCGATCACTTCAAACGCGACTACGCCGCGCTGTACGGCCCCGACGCCGCCAAGGCCCAGGCCTTGCACCGCAGCTTCGATGCCCTGCGCCCCCACATCGACCACCGGCCCGACACGCTGGCCTGGAACGTGGCCGACGGCGTGCTGCACACCGTGCATGCCGGCCAGCCGCAAGCCACGCCCTTCGACGCGCTGCTGCTCTGCCCGGGCGCGACCGACCGCCTGATGCCGCTGGACGGCTGGCACCGCGCGGGCTGCTACAGCCTGGGTGCGGCGCAGATCGCGCTGAAGTCCCAGGCCTGCGCGATAGGCTCGCGGGTGGTGTTTGCCGGCACGGGCCCGCTGCTGTACCTGGTCGCGTCGCAATACATCAAGGCCGGCGCGCAGGTCGCGGCGGTGCTCGACACCTCGCCCGCGCGGCCATCGCTGGCGGCCATAGGCAAGCTGCTGTCGCGGCCGCAACTGCTGCTGCGCGGGCTGGGGCTGATCGCCGGGCTGCGCCGCGCGGGGGTGGAGGTGCTGGCCGGCGTGGCGCTGCTGCGCGTCGAGGGCTCGGCCGAGCGGGGGGTCGAAGGTCTCTCGCTGCGCGACGCCGCGGGCCGCGAGCGGCGGTTCGCCTGCGACGCGGTGGGCCTGGGCTACCACCTGCGCTCGGAGACCCAGCTGGCCGACCTGGCGGGCTGCGGCTTCGCATTCGACGACGCCAGCCGGCAATGGCTGCCGCAGCTCGATGCGGACGGGCGCAGCAGCGTGCCCGGCGTCTACCTCGCGGGCGATGGCGCGCGGCTGCAGGGCG
>DATHWJ010000144.1:0-6394 GCA_035460745.1 Ideonella sp.
CGGCGGCCGCCACGGCAGCATCGACTGCCGCGGAGACGCCGGCGAGGTTGATGAACAAGTCGTTGCCGCCGGCCAGCACGGTGACCAGGTCGTCGGCAGCGAAGCTGCCGCCGGAGGCCGCGAGATGGTTGGCGATCTGCGTCGCGACGGGCACCGTGAGTTGGCCCAGTGCGCCCGAGGTGTCGCCCAGCGCCAGCAGCGCCGAGTTGGCCACGCCCACCGGGTTGGTGACGCGCGAGCCGCCCTGCGCATAGCCGTAGCAACCCGTGTGGTTGGCGACCGCGGCCCCCGGCAACGAAGGGATCACCGAGTTCAGGCCGGTCTGCGCCGCGCAAGGCGCCGTCACGCCGACCTGCGCCGCCAGCAGCTCGACCCAGATCTTCGCGTCGGGCGCGTTGACGGTGTACTTGCCGCCGCCCATCGCCTGGATGCTGGGCACCGCGTAGGTGCCGACGTCGCTCAGGCTGTCGCCAAAGACCACCATCTTGCCGTACGTGGTGCGGGACGACTGGTCGCCGTCCCCACCGCCGCCGCAAGCCGCCAGCGCCAAGCCAGCCACCGCCGCCATCCACCACGGATGCAGTTTTTTCATGCCCACCTCTTTACAAAGCACACAAATAAAAAAATCGAACGACCGTTCGATTTCGTGAAGAAACTATACGAGGCGGTATGCGAGGCTCCGGCTCGTGGAAACCCCTGGAAACAGAAGAGGGCAGCACCTCACGGCACTGCCCTCCTCGGGGGAACGGGGTGATCAGGGGATCAGAACGGGTTGTTGTTCACCCGCGACACAGCCTGGTTGCCCAACTGCTCCTGCATGGACTCGGCCCAATGCAGGTTGTCGGCCCAGAGGTAGGTTTCGACATTGCCGTCGGTGATCACGGTCTTGTTGGTGCAGTCCGGCAGCGCGACTGCGCAGACCGGCACCGTGGTGTTGCCCAGGCCGAAGGCGCCCGGCACGCGCACAGCGGCACGGGTCAGGTCGTCGGCCAGCAGCAGGCCGATCTTGCTGCCATCGTTGAGCAGGTCCAGCCGCATCGCGCGGTTGAAGGCATCGACCAGCCGGGTCAGCAGGTCGCCACGGTCGGTGTCGGTGTTGGCGGCCGTCTCGGCGATGGCGAACGGCGTCAGGCCGACGTCGGGAATGGTGCTGATCAGCACGCGCGCACCGGTGTCGGTGATGGCATTGACCTGCGCGGCCAGGCGACGGCCGGCCGCCTGGACTTCTCCGGTCAGCACGGCTTCGCTCTCGGCGGGATAGCGCGCATAGGCATCCAGCACGTCGTGCATGCCGACCAGCACGGTGACCATGTCGCTGTCGGTGAGGCTGCCGCTGGCGGTGAAGGCCTGCACCTGGGCGCTGAAGTCATCGACGGTGGCGCCCACGGTCGCCAGCGTCTGTGCTTCGGGGCTGGCGGCGTTGTCGGGATTGCACTGTGGGAAGACCATGTTGTAGTGGTCCGCGAGCTCCTGTATCCAGATCGGCGCCTCCTCGCACTGCAGTCCTTCGGCATCGGAGACGAAGTTGGTCGAGTATTTCTTGCCGTCGGCCGTCAGCAGGCTGTGCTCGTCGCCGAACGCCAGCAAGCGGGCAGGGCTGAACTCGTCGACCTGCGTACCGCCGCCGCAGGAGGCCAGCAGGCCGGTGGCCATCATGGCCGCGACCAAGCCGCGCAGCAGGCGGCTCGCCAAGGGGGGAAAAGTCATTCTCACTCCAGTTCGGTTCGGGGGTGCGGCGCGCTCAGGCGGCGGCCGCACGTTGAAGGCGGTCCCGCACACCTTCCCAGCGCGGGTCGGCAGGCGGGGTTTCTATCCAGATCAGCGGCGCACCGCTGGCGTCCAGCTCACGCAACGCGGCAAACAACTCATGGGCTGCCGCGGTGGGGTCGTCCGGCATCGCGCGCTGGGGAACGCGGGCGGCCGGGGTTGGCACGGTGCGGAAATATACCGCCACCGGCGGCGGCTCGCCGGGTACGGGCAAGCCCAGCACCGACAGGGCGGCCTGGAGCTGTGCGCTCTCCATCAGCCTGACCTTGGCGCGCGGCGCGTAGTGGGCGGCCAGCGTGCCGGAGGCGCGCGGCGCCGCGGCGTCGGCCTCGGCCAGCGGCTCGCCGAGCACGGCTTCGATCTGGGCCCGCGTCAGCAGGCCCGGCCGCAGCAGCACGGCCCGGCCGCGGCTGCAGTCGATGATGGTGGACTCGATGCCGACCTCGCAAGCACCACCCTCCAGCACCAGCAGCCCGGGCCCGAACTCGGCCTCGACATGGGCCGCACGGGTCGGGCTGATGCGGCCGAAGCGGTTGGCACTGGGCGCCGCGACCCCCTCGACCCCCAGCGCCGCGGCGCTCGCCAGCAGCGCCCGGGCGACCGGGTGCGCGGGGCAGCGCAGGCCTATGCTGTCCTGCCCGCCGGCCGCGGCGGCGGCACGGCCGGCCGCGCGCGGCACGATCACGGTGAGCGGCCCGGGCCAGAAGGCCTCCGCCAGCCGGCGGGCGTTGGCCGGCCACTCGGCGGCGAACGCGGGAGCCGCTTCGGCGCCATGCACGTGCACGATCAGCGGATGATCGGCCGGCCGGCCCTTGGCGGCGTAGATGCGGGCCACGGCCGCGTCGTCGTCGGCACGGGCGCCCAGGCCGTAGACGGTCTCGGTCGGGAAGGCCACGAGTTCGCCGGCGGCCAGGCGCTGTGCGGCGTCGCGCAGCACCTCGGGGTCGTCGCCACAGCGTATCGCCATGCTCAGAAGGCCGGCAGGCCCAGCAGCGAAGCGGCTTGCAGCGCGGTCTCGCGGGCCTGTTCGGCGCTGGCCGCGGTGATGGTCAGGTGACCCATCTTGCGGCCCGGGCGGGCGCTGGCCTTGCCGTAGAGGTGCAAGTGCACGCCGGGCAGGCGCAGCACCGCGTCCCAGGGCGGCGTCGATTCGGCCGTGGCACCGTCGCGAAACCACAGGTCGCCGAGCAGGTTCAGCATCACGGCCGGCGAATGCAGCCGGGGCGCGGCCAGCGGCAGGCACGCCATCGTGCGCACCTGCAGGTCGAACTGCGAGATATCGCAGGCGTCTATCGTGTAGTGGCCGGAGTTGTGCGGCCGCGGTGCCATCTCGTTGGCAACCAGCGAGCCATCCTCGAGCACGAAGAACTCCACGCAGAGCACGCCGACATAGCCCATGGACTGCGCGATCTGGCCCGCGCGCTCGACTGCAGCGCTGGCCAGCGCCGTGTCCACGGCAGGCCCCGGCACCTGGGTGACGGCCAGGATGCCGTCGCGGTGCAGGTTTTGCTGGGCCGGGAAGGCGACCAGCTCGCCATCGGCGCCGCGCGCCACGATCACGCTCAGCTCCAGCGCCAGTGCGAGCCGCTGCTCCAGCACGCAGGCCACCTGCTTCAGCCCGTGCCAAGCAGCGACCAGCGCGGCCCGGTCGTTCACCCGCACTTGGCCCTTGCCGTCGTAGCCCAGCCGGGTGGTCTTCAGGATGCCGGGCAGCAGGCTGTCCGGCACGGAGGCCAGTTGCGCCTCGGTCGTGATCAGCGCATACGGCGCGCAGGGCACGCCGGAGCGGTCGAAATGGGCTTTTTCGGCGGCTCGGTCCTGGCAGATCGCCACCGCGTCGCCCGCGGGCGCCACCGGACGGTTGCGGGCCAGCGTGCGCAGCGCGTCGGCCGGCACATTCTCGAACTCGGTGGTGACGGCGTCGGCCAGCTGCGCCAGCTCGGCCAGGCCCTGGGCGTCGAGGTAGTCGCTGCGGACATGGTGCTGCGAGGCGCCACCGGCCGGGCTGGCCGGGTCCGGGTCCAGCACCACGGTGGCGTAGCCCAGCGACTGGGCGGCGTGCACGAACATGCGGCCCAGCTGGCCGCCGCCGACGACACCGAGCGTGGCGCCGGGCATCACTGGTTGTGTCATAAGAGATCCAGCGTCATCGCCCGCGCCGCTTCGGTCTGGTGGGCACGGAAGGCTTCGAGCTGGGCCCGCAGGGCCTGGTCGGCGTTGGCCAGCATCGCCGCGGCGAACAAGGCCGCATTGGCCGCGCCCGCGCTGCCGATCGCGAAGGTGGCGACCGGGATGCCCTTGGGCATCTGCACGATGGAGTGCAGCGAATCGACCCCCTGCAGGTGCCGGCTCGCGACCGGCACGCCCAGCACCGGCACCAGCGTCTTCGCCGCCAGCATGCCCGGCAGGTGCGCCGCACCGCCGGCGCCGGCGATGATGGCCTGCAGGCCGCGCGCACGGGCGCCCTCCGCGTAGGCGAACATGTCGTCCGGCATGCGGTGGGCCGAGACCACCCGCGCCTCGAAGGGAATGCCGAACTCGGCGAGAATCTGGGCGGCGGCCTTCATGGTGTCCCAATCGCTGGACGACCCCATGACAATGCCGACCACGGGCGAGGCACTGTTCAAGGCTTCATGCTCCGGATCACAAAACAACGATTTTAGGCTGCGCTTGTCGCACACCGGGCCGGCCCCAAGTAAAGGCCTGCCACCCTGCTCAGCCCCCTCAGCCCCCGTCAGCGCCGGGGGCACGGACGCCACCATGACCGACATCACCCTGCAGAACTTCGAAGCCGACCTGATCAACGAGTCGATGCAGCAGCCTGTGCTGCTGGACATCTGGGCCCCCTGGTGCGGCCCCTGCCGCACGCTGGGCCCGATGCTGGAGAAGCTGGAAGTGGCCTACGAGGGCCGCTTCAAGCTGACCAAGCTGAACAGCGACGACCAGCCCGAGATTGCGGGCCAGCTCAGCCAGGCGTTCGGCGTGCGCTCCATCCCGTTCTGCGTGATGTTCTCGCAGGGCCAGCCGGTCGACGGTTTTGTCGGCGCGCTGCCGGAGGCCGAGATCCGCAAGTTCCTCGACAAGCACGTGCCCAGCTTCGACGAACTCGAAGCCGAGGCGGAGACCGATGCCGCCGAGGAGCTGATCGCCGAGGGCGACACCGAGTCGGCGCTGGACAAGCTGCAGCAGGCGGTCGCGATCGACCCGGCCAACGACGCGGTGCGGGCCGACTACCTGAAGCTGCTGCTGCAACTCGGCGCCGACGACCCGGCCCGCGTGGTCCAGGCGCGCCAGGCCTTCGAGCCGGCCGCCTCCAAGGTGATGCTGGACGCCCGGCTGGCCGCGATCGAGCACTGGCTGAAGGCCAGCGAAGCGGCGCCGCAGGCCCGCCCGGCCCAGGCGCTGGCCGAGGCCATCGCCGCCAACAAGCGCGACTTCGACGCCCGCTTCGAGCTGGCCCAGACCCACTTCGCCGCCGGCCGCTTCACCGAGGCGATGGACGAGCTGCTCGAGATCGTGATGCGCGACAAGGCCTGGAACCAGGAGCTGGCGCGCAAGACCTACGTGGCGATCCTGGAGCTGATGAACAAGCCGGCCCCGAAGTCGGCCGCCGAGGCCGGCGCCGGCAAGAGCACGCTGGAGCTGACCGGCAAGGCGGCGGTGGCACCCGCCGACCCGGTGCTGGACCAGTACCGGCGCAAGCTCAGCATGGCGCTGTTCTGACCTGAGGCCGGCGCCGGGCAGGCCGGACTGGCCTGCCGGCCGGTGGCGCTCAGCCCGCCGCGCCGCGCTGCGCCAGCGTCTGCTGCAGCGCCTTCAGCATCAGCTGCTGGCTGGCCTGGTGCTCGGCCAGCGCGTCCTCGGCCTTGGCCTGGTGGATCGCGGCGTCTGAGGCCTGGCCGCACTCGAGGTAGATGCGGGCCAGCCTGGCGTGTGTCGCGGCCCGGTCGTCGGCATCGAACTGCGACGGCAAGGCCGCCTCGGCCGCGCGCGCATCGCGCAACGCATTGGAGACCTTCTCGAGGTTGAAGTGGCACCAGGCGCGGTCCGCCAAGAAGCGCGCCTCGCGGTGGCCCGTGCCCTGGCTGCGGGCGCGCACCAGGTGGGCGTCGAACAGCGCGATCGCGTCGGCGTAGCGCGCCAGCACCACCATCAGCTGGGCGCGTATCACCTGGCCCATCGTGGTCAGCGCCGTCATGCCGGTGCCCTGGTCGTAGTTGGCGGTGGAGTCGGCCTCGATCAGCGCCTTGGCGGCGAGGTCGAGATCGGCCCGGCCGAAGGCGTCGTCCAGCCCGATGCGGCCGGAGCGCACCGCCGAGATGTTGTACAGCAGCACGCTGATCATCGAGCTGTCGCCCTCGGCGCTGGCGTGCTGGCGCGCATGCAGGTACCAGCGCTGGGCCTGCTCGTCGTCGTCGGCGAAGCGGAAGGCGTCCGCCAGCACCAGGCCCAGCCGGGCCTGGGCGCTGTGGTTGTCGGGCGCGGCATGGCTCAGCGCATCGTGCAGGTGGGCGGCCATGGCCGGCACGTCGGAGGCATTGAAGCTGCCGGTGGCCAGCCAGCCCGCCGCAGTGGCCCGCAGCGCGCGGTCGCCGGCGGTGACGGCCAGCGCGTGGGCGCGGCGGAA
>DATHWJ010000145.1:0-24530 GCA_035460745.1 Ideonella sp.
CTACATGCAGGTGATCATCGAGGAGTTTCGCCGCCAGGGGCTGGACCCGCGCGAGATGTCGGTCAAGGTCGGCATCTTCGGCGCCGAGCCGTGGACCGAAGCGATGCGGCGCGAGATCGAGGCCGGCGCCGGGCTGGACGCGGTCGACATCTACGGCCTCTCCGAGGTGATGGGCCCGGGCGTGGCCAGCGAGTGCATAGAGAGCAAGGACGGCCCGGTGATCTGGGAGGACCACTTCTACCCCGAGATCATCGACCCCGAGACCGGCGCCGTGCTGCCGGACGGCGAGGAGGGCGAGCTGGTCTTCACCTCGCTCACCAAGGAGGCCTTCCCGGTCGTGCGCTACCGCACCCGCGACCTGACCCGGCTGCTGCCGCCCACCTCGCGCAGCATGCGGCGCATGGGCAAGATCGTGGGCCGCTCGGACGACATGCTGATCATCCGCGGCGTCAATCTCTTCCCGACCCAGATCGAGGAGCTGGTGTTGCAGACCGAGGGCCTCTCGGGCCAGTACCAGCTCGTCGTCAGCCGCGACGGCACGCTGGACGATGTGACGGTGCGCTGCGAGGTGGCGCCAGGCCATGCCGGCGCCGAGCGCGACGCGCTGGCGCAAACGCTGCAGCACCGCATCAAGACGCTGATCGGCGTCAGCACCCGGGTCGAGGTCGGCCTGCCGGACTCGATAGAGCGCACGCTGGTGGGCAAGGCCCGCCGCGTGATCGACAAGCGCCCGCGCTGATCTTCTTACATCCAAGGAGCACACCATGTACACCCAGGCGATGGACACCGCGCCGCGCGAGGAGCGCAAGCTGCTGCGCTCGGCCGAGGAGGCCGAGTTGGAGGCCCGCTTCGAGGCCCGCATCGATGAGGGCGCATTCATCGAGGCCAAGGACTGGATGCCCGAGCACTACCGCAAGACCCTGGTGCGCCAGATCAGCCAGCACGCCCACTCCGAGATCGTCGGCATGCTGCCCGAGGGCAACTGGATCACGCGGGCCCCCACGCTCAAGCGCAAGGCCATCCTGCTGGCCAAGGTGCAGGACGAAGGCGGCCACGGCCTCTACCTCTACGCGGCCGGCGAGACCCTGGGCACCAGCCGCGACCAGATGCTGGCCGCGCTGCACAGCGGCAAGGCCAAGTACAGCTCCATCTTCAACTACCCCACGCTGAGCTGGGCCGACGTGGGCGTGATCGGCTGGCTGGTGGACGGCGCGGCCATCATGAACCAGCTGCCGCTGTGCCGCTGCTCCTACGCACCGTATGCGCGAGCGATGATCCGCGTGTGCAAGGAGGAGTCCTTCCACCAGCGCCAGGGCTTCGACGCGCTGCTGGTGATGATGCAGAGCGGCACCGACGCGCAGCGCGCGATGGTGCAGGACGCGGTGGACCGCTGGTGGTGGCCCAGCCTGATGATGTTCGGCCCGCCCGACGCCGACAGCCCCAACACCGCGCAGTCGATGCGCTGGGGCATCAAGCGGCTGACCAACGACGAGCTGCGCCAGAAGTTCGTCGACGCCACCGCCGAGCAGGCCAAGGTGCTGGGCGTGAGCCTGCCCGACCCGCTGCTGAAGTGGAACGCCGAGCGCGAGCACCACGACTTCGGCCCGCTGGACTGGAGCGAGTTCTGGCGTGTGGTGGGCGGCGAGGGGCCTTGCAACCGCGAGCGCCTGGCCGACCGCGTGAAGGCCTGGGACGACGGCGCCTGGGTGCGCGAGGCCGCGCTGGCGCATGCCCGCAAGACTGCGACACGGGCCGAAGCGGCTTGAACCGAATCCAGGAAACCTCATGACGACGATTCAAAACGAATGGCCCCTGTGGGAAGTGTTCGTGCGCCCCAAGGCCGGGCTGGACCACAAGCACTGCGGCAGCCTGCATGCGCCGGATTCGAAGATGGCGATCCAGCTGGCGCGGGATGTCTATACGAGGCGCCTGGAAGGCACCAGCGTCTGGGTCGTGCGCTCCGACCAGATCGTGGCCTCCGACCCGGCCGACAAGGACATGTATTTCGACCCGGCCGAAGACAAGGTCTACCGCCACCCCACCTTTTACGAGTTGCCCGAGTCGGTCAACCACATGTGAGCGGCGCATCCCCATGAGCACTCCTTCCATCACCTGGCAGCCATCCTTGAGCGAGCGCTACCTGCTGCGCCTGGCCGACACCTGCCTGATCCATGCCCAGCGCGGGTCCGAGTGGTGCGGCCACGCGCCCATCCTCGAAGAAGACATAGCGCTCACCAACATGTCGCTGGACCTGGTCGGCCAGGCGCGCGGGCTGCTGACGCATGTGGGCCAACTCAGCGGCCACGCCTTCGACGAAGACCAGCTCGCCTTCCTGCGCGAGGAGCGCGACTACCTGAACCTCACGCTGGCCGAGTTGCCCGGCCGCAAGGCGGGCCGCGACTTTGCCGACACCGTGCTGCGCAACCTGATGGTGGGTACCTGGCTGCACCTGGTGTGGCAGCGGCTGCAGGCCTCCAGCGACGCCGAGGTCGCGGCCATCGCCGGCAAGGCCGTGAAGGAAGCGCGCTACCACCGCGAGCATGCGGCCGGCTGGGTGGTTCGGCTGGGCGACGGCAGCGAAGAGTCGGCCCGCCGCATGCAAAAGGCGGTGGCCGCGCTGTGGCCCTACAGCGCCGAGCTGTTCGAGGCCGACGAGGTCGATGCGCACGCGGTGGCCACCGGCCTGGGGCCGGCGCGCGCCGAGCTGCGCGAGCCCTGGGGGCAGGCGATGCGCGAGGTGCTGGCCGAGGCGCAGTGCACGCCGCCCGCCGACAGCGCCTTCCGCTCGACCGGCACGCGCGGCGTGCACAGCGAGCACCTGGGCTACATGCTGGCCGAGATGCAGTCGCTGCAGCGCGCCTACCCCGGAGGCAAGTGGTGATCACGGCGCTGTTCCCGCGGCACCCGCGCCTGGCGGCGCCGAGTGCGTTGCCGAGCGTGACCCGCGTCGAGCGGGCCTGGGCCGTGCTGCACACTGTGCCCGACCCGGAGGTGCCGGCAGTATCGGTCTGCGACCTGGGGATCGTGCGCGAGGTCCAGGAGCGGGGTGACGGCCTGGCCGTGATCGTCACGCCGACCTACTCCGGCTGCCCCGCGACGGAAGCCATCGCCGAACACATCATCGAAGCGCTCGAAGAAGAGGGCCTGGGCCCTGTCCAAGTCATACAGCGCCGCGCCCCGGCCTGGACCACCGACTGGCTCAGCGACACCGGCCGCGAGCGCCTGCGCACCTACGGCATCGCGCCACCCGGCCCGGCGCTGGCGCAAGGCGATTCGGTCGTGCACGTGATCGCCCGCGGCGTGCGCTGCCCCGCGTGCAACAGCGCGCAGACCGAGAAGCTCTCGGCCTTTGGCTCGACGCCGTGCAAGGCCCTGTACCGCTGCCTGGCCTGCCGCGAGCCCTTCGACCACTTCAAACCCATTTGAGGCCAGCCTCCATGTCCGGTCTTCACTTCCATCCGCTGCGCGTGCGCACGGTCCGCCCCGACACCGACGAAGCGATGATCGTGTCCTTCGACGTGCCCGCCGAGCTGGGCGAGCTGTTCCGCTTCACGCCCGGCCAGTACCTCACCGTCAAGCACGACATCGACGGCCAGGACGTGCGGCGCTCCTACTCCATCTGCGCCGGCCTGGACGACGGCGAGCTGCGCGTTGGCGTGCGCAAGGTGGCCGGCGGGGTCTTCTCCAACTGGCTGCACCAGCGGCTGCGGCCCGGCGACACGCTGGAGGCGATGCCGCCGCAGGGCCGTTTCGTCGTGCCGGAGCTGGCTGCCGCGAAGCCGGCCGCTGCGGGCCGCCACATCCTCGCCCTCGCCGGCGGCAGCGGCATCACGCCCATCCTGTCCATCATCAAGACCCTGCTGGTGCGCGAGCCCACCAGCCGCTGCACGCTGATCTACGGCAACCGCCGGCCGGCATCGACGATGTTCAAGGAGGAGCTGGAGGACCTGAAGAACCGCTTCCTGACCCGCCTGGCGATGCACCACGTGTTTTCCGACGAGCAGATGGACTCGACCCTGAACCAGGGCGTGATGAACCGCGACAAGATCGCCGAGTTCCTGAACACGCTGGTGGACGTCAGCAAGGTCGATCACGCCTTCGTCTGCGGCCCCTACGCGATGAACGACGAAGGCGAAGCCGCGCTGCTGGCCGCCGGCCTGGCGCCCGAGCGCATCCACATCGAGCGCTTCGGCATCCCGCTGAACCCGGCCGGCGATGCGCTGCGGGCGGTGCCCAAGCCGGGCGACGCGCCCCACGCGCTCATCACCATCCTGCGCGACGGCCTGACGCGCGAGGTCGAGTTCCACCAGCGCCACCCCAGCATCCTCGACGCCGCGGCGGCGGCCGGCATGGACGTGCCCTACTCCTGCAAGTCCGGCGTCTGCGGCACCTGCCGCGCCAAGCTGCTGGAGGGCGAGGTGCGCATGGACCGCAACTTCGCGCTCGAGAAGGCCGAGGTCGCCGCCGGCTACATCCTGACCTGCCAGTCGCACCCGTTGACCCCGTGCGTCAGCGTCTCTTTCGACGACCGCTGAGCAGGCGTCACAGAAAGCCCCATGGCCAGACCCCGATCCGCCGGCTACGACGACCAGCGCGAAGCCATCCTCACGCAGGCGGCGGCGCTGTTCGCCGCCCAGGGCTACACCGCCACGTCGATGAACCAGGTGGCCGCCGCCTGCGGCGTCTCCAAGGCCACGCTGTACCACTACGTGAGCGACAAGCACGCGCTGCTCTCGCTGGTGGCCGAGGCCCACGTGAAGCGGCTGGAGCTGGTCGTCGACGAAGTGCAGGCCCAGGCCCTGCCGCCGGAGGAGGCGCTGCGCGAGTTGATCGTGCGCTTCGTGCGCGAGTACGCCAGCGCGCAGAACGAGCACCGCGTGCTGACCGACGACGTGCGCTTCCTGGCCGACAAGGAGCGCCAGCATGTGCTGGATGCCGAGCGGCGCGTTGTCGCCGCCTTTGCGCAGACGGTGGCGGCCGTGCGGCCGGCGCTGCGCGAGGCCGAGCTGCACAAGCCGCTGACCATGCTGCTGTTCGGCATGATCAACTGGATGTTCACCTGGCTCAAGCCCGGCGGGCCGCTGACGCACGAGCAGATGGCCCCGCTGGTGGCCGAGCTGTTTTTTGGCGGCCTGGGCGCGGTCACCGTGCCGCGGCCGCCAGCCCCTGGCCCTTCATCCCGACCGCAAGCTGCGGCGCCTTCCGTTTCACTTTTCCCTTGAACCCAAGAAGTCGGAGACACCCCCTGTGAAATTCATCAAGACCCTGATCGCCACCGCCACCCTGCTGGCGGCCGGCACCGCCTCCGCCGACATCAACGTGGGCGTCACCGTCTCGTCCACCGGCCCCGCGGCCTCGCTCGGCATCCCCGAGAAGAACACCATCGCGCTGATGCCCAAGACGATAGGTGGGCAGAAGGTCAACTACATCGTGCTCGACGACGCCTCGGACACCACCAAGGCGGTCGCCAACACCCGCCGCCTGATCACCGAAGACAAGGTCGACGTGATACTCGGCTCCACCACCACGCCCAACTCGCTGGCGATGATCGACGTCTGCGCCGAGGCGCAGGTGCCGATGATCTCGATGGCCGCGTCGGCCCGCATCGTCGAGCCGCTGGATGCGAAGAAGCGCTGGGTCTTCAAGACGCCGCAGAACGACATCATGATGTCGCTCGCCATCGCCACCCACATGGTGGACCACGGCATCAAGACGGTGGGCTTCATCGGTTTTGCCGACGCCTACGGCGAAGGCTGGTTCCAGGAGTTCGGCAAGGCCGCCGCGCTCAAGGGCCTGCAGGTGGTGGCCAGCGAGCGCTACAACCGCACCGATGCCTCGGTCACCGCCCAGGTGCTGAAGCTGGTGGGCGCGCGGCCCGACGCGGTGCTGGTAGCCGGCTCCGGCACGCCGGCCGCGCTGCCGCAGGTGGCGCTGATCGAGCGCAGCTACGCCGGCAAGATCTACCAGACCCACGGCGTGGCCAACAACGACTTCCTGCGCGTCGGCGGCAAGAACGTCGAGGGCACCTTGCTGCCCTCCGGCCCGGTGCTGGTGGCCGACCAACTGCCGCCCAACCACCCGGTGCGCAAGAGCGCGCTGGACTATGTGGGCAAGTACGAAGCGATGTACGGCAAGGGCTCGGTCTCGACCTTTGGCGCCCACGCCTGGGACGCCGGCCTGCTGATGACCGCTGCCGTGCCGGCCGCGCTGAAGAAGGGCGAGCCGGGCAGCCCGGCCTTCCGCGCCGCGCTGCGCGACGCGCTGGAGCAGATCAAGGAGCTGCCCGGCGCCCATGGCATCTTCAACATGTCGGCCGGCGATCACCTGGGGCTGGACCAGCGCGCGCGCGTCATGGTCAAGATCGAGAAGGGTGCCTGGAAATACGTTCCTTGAGCCCCCACGCTCGCTGGCGCTCGCTGCCCCCCGAGGGGGCGCTTGCAGCGGACCGGCGGAGCCGGTTCCGCGCAAGAACCTTGGATGGGGCGGTGCACGGGATAGGGGAGAGTCTGAAGGAGACGTTTCGATGAGTGTGATTCAACTGCAGAGCTTGATCGGCGGGCGCTGGCTGGGTGCGGAGCCGGCGCAGATGCTGGCCAGCGCGATCAATGGTCGCGAGGTCGCGGCGACGCATGTCGAGGGAATCGATTTCGGCGAGGCGGTGGCGCATGCGCGGCGGGTCGGCGGGCCTGGGTTGCTGGCGCTGGACTTCCAGCAGCGCGCGGTGCGGCTGAAGGCGCTGGGGGCGTATCTGCTGGAGCACAAGGAAGCGCTCTACGCACTGTCGCACCACACCGGCGCGACGCGGGCGGATGGCTGGGTCGATATCGAGGGTGGGGCGGGCACGCTGTTCGCGTACGCGAGCATCGGTGGCAACGAGCTGCCTTCGGGGAATGTGCTGCACGAGGGCCCGGCGGTGCCGCTGGGCAAGAAGGGGGGCTTCGCGGGCTCGCACATCCTGGTGCCGCGCCGTGGTGTCGCGGTGCACATCAACGCCTTCAACTTCCCCGTCTGGGGCATGCTGGAGAAGTTCGCGCCCAGCTTCCTCGCCGGCATGCCGTGCATCGTCAAGCCGGCCAGCGCGACCAGCTACCTGACGGAAGCCTGCGTGCGGCTGATGTTGCAGTCCGGCCTGCTGCCCGAAGGCGCGCTGCAACTGGTGATAGGTGGCACCGGCGACCTGTTGGATCGGCTGACCGGCCAGGACGTGGTCACCTTCACCGGCTCGGCGGACACCGCGATGACGCTGCGCGCCCGGCCCAGCCTGCTGGCCAACTCGGTGCCGTTCACGGCCGAGGCCGATTCGCTGAACTGCGCCATCCTGGCCGACGACGTGAGCCCGGACGACGAGGAGTTCGAGCTCTTCGTCAAGGAGGTGGCGCGCGAGATGACCGGCAAGGCCGGCCAGAAGTGCACCGCGATCCGCCGCGCCATCGTGCCGCGCCGGCACGTCCAGGCCGTGGCCGAGCGGCTGGGCGAGCGCCTGGCCAAGGTGGTGCTCGGCGATCCCTCGGTCGAGGGCGTGCGCATGGGCGCGCTGGCCTCCAAGGCGCAGCAGCGCGACGTGGCCGAGCGCGTGGCGCAGCTCGGCGCCGGCAACCAGCTGCTGCTGGGCGGCGACGACCGCGCGCAGCCGCGCGGCGAGGGCACGGCAGGCGGTGCGTTCTTCGCGCCCACGCTGCTGCTGTGCGACCGACCGATGCTGAACGACGCGGTGCACGAGGTCGAGGCCTTTGGCCCCGTCAGCACGCTGATGCCCTACGACGACTTCGACGAGGCGCTGACACTGGCCGAGCGCGGCCGCGGCAGCCTGGTCGCCACGCTGGTGACGCGCGACCCCGCGCGGGCGGCGCACGCCATCCCGCGCATCGCTGCCTTCCACGGCCGCCTGCTGGTGCTGGACAGCGAGGCCGCAGCCGAGTCCACCGGCCACGGCTCGCCGCTGCCCCTGCTCAAGCACGGCGGCCCGGGCCGCGCCGGCGGCGGCGAAGAGCTGGGCGGCGTGCGTGCCATCAAGCACTACCTGCAGCGCGCGGCGGTGCAAGGCTCGCCCACCATGCTGGCGGCGGTTACCGGCGAATACGTGCGCGGCGCCATGCGCATCGAGACCGAGGTCCACCCGTTCCGCCGCCACTTCGAGGAGCTGCAGATCGGCGAATCGCTGCTGACGCACCGCCGCACCGTCACCGAGGCCGACATCGTCAACTTCGGCGGCATCTCGGGCGACTACTTCTACATGCACTTCGACGAGATCGCCGCCAAGCAGACGGCGTTCGGCCAGCGCATCGCGCACGGCTACTTCGTGCTCTCCGCCGCCGCCGGCCTCTTCGTCTCGCCCGCGCCCGGACCGGTGCTGGCCAACTACGGGCTGGACACGCTGCGCTTCGTCAAGCCCGTCGCCATTGGCGACACGGTACGCGCGCGGCTGACCGCCAAGCGCAAGATAGACCGCAACAAGAAAGACACCCTGGGCCAGCCGCAGGGCGTGGTGGCCTGGGACGTGGAAGTGCTGAACCAGCACGACGAACTGGTGGCGAGCTACGACATCCTGACGCTGGTGGCCAAGCGGGCTTGAGAGACTGCCATGTGCCAGCATCGGCGGCGAGCCGCGGATGCCGGGCAGGGCGTCGGTCGTCGGCTCGAATGGATGCGTGATACCAAACACTCTGCCGGAGTGATGAAGGCGTCCGCTACCGTTTGAGGGCCGGCGCGGGGGCCGCCGCAGGGGCCAACGCAAACTGCCGCGCGACGAAGGCCCAGATCATGCGCGATGCGTCCGGCCCCTGCGGGTCGCTGAAGGGCTTGCCGGCCGTGCCGCCGCTCCAGGCGTGGCCCAGGCCCTGCACCACGCACAGCGATGCGGCCAGCGTGCCCCGGCGCCTGAAGTCGGTCACCGTGACGGGGTAGCGCGCGCCGCGCTGCACGACGCGCGAGGGGCGCGGCAGGGCGCCGGCCGCGTCGGCCCACAACTGCGCGGCGGCACGGCCGTTGCTGGACGCCACCACGTGGTCTTCGCTGCCGTGGATCACGAGCAGCGGTGGCAGGGCGATGGTGTGCCGGGGTGTGGATGGATTGGTCGCCGCGAGCGCCTTGGGTGCTCGGCCCAGCCCGCTCATCGCCCGCAGCGCCGTCGCGGTGGAACTGGCCGCGCCCGGCGCGATGCCCGAGTGCATCGCCACGGCGCAAAAGCGTGCCGGGTAGCGCACCGCCAGCAGCGCCGCCATGCTGGCGCCGGCCGAGAGCCCGGCCACGGCGATGCGGGCCGCATCCACAGGCTGCAGCCGGCAGACCTGGTCGATCGCCGCGACGATCAGCGCCGCTTCGCCTTGCGCCCGCCCGCTGCGCGTCTCGTACCAGTTCCAGCAGGCCTGCGGGTTGGCAAGCCGGTCCTGCTCGGGGTAGAGCACGAAGCAGCGTTCGCGTGCGGCGAGGCGGTTCATGCGGGTGCTGAGCGCAAAGCTCTCGGCGCTCTGGCTGCAGCCGTGCAGCATCACCAGCAGCGGCAGCTTCTCGCCGCGGCGCAGGCCCGGCGGGGTGTAGAGGCGGTAGCGCCGCGCGCCGGCCGGGCCCAGGCTGAGACCGAGGGGATCGGCCGCGGGCTTGGCGGGGCGGGCAGGGCGCCGGGCCGTCTTGGCGGCTGGGGCAACCTTGCCGGGTTTGCCTGGTTTGAGGGCTCTGGCCGGCCTGGGTGTTTTGGCCGGCTTTGCTGTCTTGGCGCCTGACACCAGCGCCTTCTTCAGCGCCTGGTTGCCGGCCTTCAGCGTCGCCTGCGTCAGTTTGCGAACGCTGCGCTGCAGGCTGCGGGTCCAGATCGATGAGGCGGAGCGTCGTCGGGCCATGGGGTGTCGGGGTAGCCCGGCGGGCTCAGGCGGCCGCGGCTTGCGGCCTGCGAAAATCGCCAGGCATGTGCGGCCTGCCGCCTGCAAGAGGGCATGCGGGTGGCGGGCACGCCAGGAGTGCCAACACGCTACACCGCAGAAGCCTGTGCCGTGCCCGGCCAGTGCCCTCCGTGGGGGCGAAAATGCCGCCATGAACACGAACTTGCCCGACGAACTCCACCATCGCGTCGCCACCCTGCTCGCCAGCGGCCGGCGCCAACTGCTCGGCCTCGTGGGCACGCCGGGCTCCGGCAAATCGACGGTGGCCGAAGGGTTGCTGGCGGCCTACCCGGGGCAGGTGCGGGTGGTGCCGATGGACGGCTACCACCTGGCCAACAGCGAGCTGGCGCGGCTCGGCCGGGCTGGCCGCAAGGGCGCCGAAGACACCTTCGACAGCGCTGGCTATGCGGCGCTGCTGCAGCGCTTGCGCGGCCAGGCGGCTGGTGAGACGGTGTATGCGCCCGAGTTCCGCCGCGAGATCGAGGAGGCGATCGCCGGCGCGATCGCGATCGACGCGGGCACGCCGCTGATCGTCACCGAAGGCAACTACCTGTTGCTGGAGCGCGGCGCGTGGGCAGGCGTGCGCCCGCTGCTCGACGAGGCCTGGTACGTGGAGGTCGACGAGGCCCGGCGCCTGGAGCGGCTGCTGGCCCGCCACATGCGCTTCGGCCGCAGCCGCGAGTCGGCGCTGGCCTGGATCGCCCAGACCGACGAGCCGAACGCGCGGCTGATCGAATCCACCAGGGTGCGTGCCGACCGGGTGGTGCATATCGCCTGAGCGGGGCGCTTCAGTTGCCGGGCGGGGGCGGCTCCAGCGCTTTCAGCTGCAGCTTGATGTGGCCGATGTGGGCGGCCAGGCTCTCGGCCATGATCGCAACGGCTTCGGCCAGCAGCTTCACCGGCTCGTTGCCGTTGGCTTCCGCCTTCTTCATCGCTTCTTCGGCTTTGGCTTTCGCGAGGGACAGTGTCATCGTGGGATCCCGGATCTGGCGGACAAGGTGAAAGGATCGTACCAAGGCCCTGCGACACGCGGCGAGCGGTTGCAAACCCTTGCGCCCGGCACCGCCGCAGTGCCGGGTGCGGGCGAAAAAAAGCCCTGGCACCTGGCCAGGGCTTGAATGCCTTGACGCTGTCAGCGCTTGGCACCTGCTCAGGGAGGAAAAGCAGGGAGGCAGGCCCTCACGAACATGCCCCGCGGCGACTTTAGCAGCGGCGGCGCCCCGGCGGCACACTGGGGCCGCAACGATGGCGACATTCCGTTGCTGGGCCGCTGCGGCGTGCGGTCTGGGGGCGCTCAGTAGATTTGCTCGATCCGGTATTTCTCCGTGGCCGAGCGATGGTCCAGCCAGTCGGCCAGATTGCAGGACAGGTTGAGGTGGAACGTGTCGCCGCAGGATGGCCGGGCGACGCTGCCGCGAGCGACCTGGGTCGCGGCTGCTTGTGGCGTCGGGTAGCCGCCAAGATCCTCGCCGTCCCAGATGGCGTGCCACTGGCCGTCGAGGCCGAGCGTGATCCAAAACATCCCTGCGCTGCTCGGGTGGCTGTATGCCGTGATTCGCTGCATCTACTTCTTCTCACCCGGCGGTGCTGCGGCCGGCTGGTGGAAACTCTAGCGTCCGCTGCAAAACCACCACGGTGCAAAAGCAGGGCGACCATGGCACATTTCACAGCAGACCGCCAGCAAGAGCGGCCGCCGCGCGCCAAGCCCCCCGAGGGGGATGGGGAAACCCGGGAGCGGCCCGTCGTTTCCTCACGGGCAGGGGCGCAGCCCGCTCAGACCGCCGTCAAAGGAGCTGAAATGTCCGACTCACATGGGATCGCGTTCAGGCCACTGGACCCGGGCCGCATCAACTCCATGGATCCCATCGAGCTGCGGTACTGGTGCGCCGAGTTGCACTGCAGCGAGCCGCAACTGCTCCAGGCGCTCGCCGCCGTGGGGGAGCACCTGGCCGCGGTGCGCGAGTACCTGGCCAGCGGCACCGGGCACTGACGCCTACGCGGCGTCGCGCAGGCGATACTCCCGTTGCAAACGAGCGCCCGTTGGCGTGACACGCCATCGTCTGGGCTGGATGGCTTCGGGCTCCAGCCATCCGAGCCGAACCCATTCGCCGATCAAGGTGTCATCAACATAGCGGTTGCGTTCGATGTCCGCAACGTGCGCGAGGAACGCGCTTCGTTGGAGTTCTACGTACTGCATGCCGGTCTCTGGTTCAGGGGAGGGGCAGATGTTCCCGCATTGCGCGGGGCGACGGAATCCACGAATCCGTGGAGGAACTCGGCATGACCACGACCTGGGCGGCCCGCATTGGCGACCTGGCCGCGGCTGCCGGCTGGCGCAATCGCGGCTTGGGGCGAGGCGGGTGCTTGTCGGGGATGGGGCCGTCGAGGTACAACTGTCGAGGGTCAGTTGCGCTGCTGTGACGGCGTTGGCGAGGGCCGGTGATGTTGTTGCCGTTTACCGCCAACCCTCGCGCCTGGCGCACCCTCGACCTGATTCTGACCTGAATTGCCCGTGTGCCTTGAGCGATTGTCGTGACAAGCTGCCGCGTTGGCCCCATCCCCGTCGCCGCCCGGATCGCCTTGACAAAAAAGAAGCCCCGCTCGGCAGGGCCGGCGAGGCTCTTTCGTCGATGGTTCACTGTCGCGACAGCGCGAGAACGAGACTCAGGCGCGTGCGATGCGCTTGCCCACGATCACGACCTGCTGAGTGGGCATCGTGTCGGTGGAGGTCTGCGCGACCACGGCGCTGTCGTATTGCTGGTCAGCCACGCCGCTGACGCTGGTCAGCAGGGAGAGGGTCACGATGGCCGCCAGGCTGAGGGCGACGGCTTGAACGGTGAAGGTCTGGGTCATGGCGGGCTCCTGGGGGTGGCGGTGCAGCCTGCGGTTTGCTTGCTGCGATGGAGGCCACTGTAGGAGCCAGGCGGTCTCCGGCAAACCGGCTTGCGACAGCCTGCAGATCGGCCCACCTGAGTGGCGGCCGAGCGCGACGGACCGCGAAGGGAAACGGCCCCCGCGAAGGCGCCGCGACGCCGCGAAGAGCCCCTGGGGCCCGTGCATTCAGCCGCCGCTGCGGTCGCCCCGGCTCAGGCCTGGGCCCGAAGCCATCGCGTGCAGGGCTTGGCACAGCGTCGCTTCCCGCCGTTCACGTCTAGCGCCGCACCGCTGTTTTCATCGCCTTGCGCCCACCCGCGCCGCGCACCGCCGAGGCCAGGTCGGTGTCGATCGCCACCAGCGTCTGCCCGATGCGCGCCTGCGTGCCGTCCTTGAACTGCACGGCACCGAGGTAGCGGGTGCGGGCGGCGAGGCCGGACCAGCCGAGCGCGAGCTTGGACGAGCCCCCCACCGTGGCCTTGGGCGGCACGGCGGCGCGGAAGCCGCCCGCGCCGGGAACGCCGGCTGTCACCACCCAGGTCGACAGCCAGAACGCTGCCTTGCCATTGGTGGGTGCATAGCCGATCACGCAGGCCTGGTAGCTGCCGGCCGCCGGGTTGGCGTGGTCCAGGCGCTCGTCCGAAGTCGGCGAGCCGCTGCTCGCCACCACCACGCCATTGCTGCGCAGCTCCAGATCGAGGTCGCTCTGGTCGCCGCCCTGGGTCTCGCTGTTGAAGAGCGCGGCGCGCACGTGCAGCGTGTCGGCGGGCACCGCGACATCGAAGCAGGTGTCGAAGTAGGTCGCTACCGAGCCGCGCTGGCGCGTTGCCGGCACCAGGCCGGCGGGCGATGCGCTGAGGCTGCCGTCGTAGCCGGTGACGATGCCGACCACTTCCTTGCCCGTGGCACGCGTATCCATGAGTTCGGCCGGCGCCGCCATCAGCATCGCGCGGCCGGTCAGCGGGCTCTTGACCTGCTGCTTGCCGCTGCGCCAGGTGAGTTCGCCGAAGGTCCAGTCGCCCACCGCCGCGCTGGTGCGCGTGACGCTCACCTCGAAGGCATCCGTCTGGCCCGGCGCCAGCGTGAGCGACGAGGGTGTCACGGCCACGTCGAAGCCGGCCAGCTTGGCTTTGGCCACGTAGGTCGATGCGGTGGGGCCGAGGTTCGTCATCTTGCGTTTGAAGACCGTGCGCCCGACGATGTCGCCGGTGATCGAGGGCAGGTTCAGGTTGTAGGGCTTGATGGCGCGGGCCGGGTTGCAGCCGGCGGGCCGCGGCTCGTCCAGGCCGCACAGGAAGGCCGCGTAGTCGCGGCCGCCGGCGTCGTACACCAGCTCCACGGCGGCGGCGCCGTTCGGGTTCAGGTGGCCGGCGCCATAACCCCAGCGGTCGGTATCGGCCGTGCCGTCGGCGAGGCGAACGGCGCCGGCCGCCGTCATCAGCGCCGACTTGATGGCCGCCGGCGACCAGCTCGGCCGCAACTGCTTCATCAGGGCCGCGACGCCGGCCACATGGGGTGCGGCCATCGAGGTGCCAGAGTTGAGGCCTGCGCCGGTCGGTGGCACCAGCGTGCCGGCCACGACCGCGGCGTGGTCCTCCGCGCTCAGCGGGTAGGCCGATCCGGCCAGGATGTCGACGCCCGGCGCGGTGAGGTCGGGCTTGAGCACGCTGACGGTGGCGAGGTTGGGCCCGCGCGACGAGAAGCTCGCCATCACTGGCGCGATCTTGCCCGGCTCGTTGGCCGCGGGGCCGAAGACGACGCTGGCGCCCTCGGTGGCGGCATAGGCGCGCACCGGCGTGGTCGCGGTCTCGGGCAACTGGATGGTGGGCAGGTGGTGCAGCGAATCCTCGTCGGTCCGCCCGCCGGGCTCGGTCAGAAGCAGCATGCCCGCACCGCCGGCGGCCAGCACCTCGCGGCTCTTCTCGGCGGGGTCGTAGGTGCCGCCGTCGCAGACCACGATCTTGCCGGCCGCCTTGGCCGGGTCCAGCGTATTGAAGTTGCAGAGGCGCGCTTGCTTGTTGCGGTCGTTGAAGGGCGGGTTGCGCGCTGCCTGGGTCGAGAGTATCAGCGGTTTCACCGGCAGGCCGGGCTGGATGGACACGCCGCTCCAGGCCGTGCCGTCACCCAGCGTGGCCGTGGCGCGCAGGCGCCGGTCGTGCGTGGAGGCGGCCACCGAGGTCACCCAGGGCGACGGGTGGGCAACCGTGTTGCCGGGGCCCTCGTTGCCCGCTGCGGCAGCGACGAACACGCCGGCGTCGGCCGCGGCCAGGAAGGCCTGCTGCGTGGGGTCGAGGGGGTCGGTGCGGGTGCCGCTGATCGAGAAGTTGATGACGTCGACGCCGTCGGCCACCGCCTGATCGATGGCCGCCACCTGGTCGGCGCCGTAGCAGACGGCCTGGGCCTGGGTGCTCTCTATCCAGCAGGCCTTGTAGACGGCGATGCGGGCCCGCGGCGCGATGCCGGAGATCACGCCGGCGATGGCAGGGCCGTTGCGGGCATCGACGTTTTGATTGCCGCCTGCGGTGGCGCTGGTGTGGCTGCCATGGCCGTCGCCATCGCGCGGCGAGGCGTAGTCGCGGTCCATCAGCTCGCTGCTGCTGGCGTTGAAGCCATCGATGAAGAAACGCGCACCGATCAGCTTGTGGTTGCAGTGCCGCGCGGCGTCGAAGCCGGGGCCGCTCGCGCAAGTGCCGCTCCAGCCGGCCGGGGGCGGGCCGTAGACCACGGTGCCCGAGTTGCTGGCGATGGGCTTGCCGTCGGCATCGACCCGGTCCGAGAAGGAAGGATCCTCGGGCCAGATGCCGGTGTCGACCATGCCGATCACCACGTCCTCGCCCTTGATGCTGCGCGACCCGGCATCGGTGCGCGACCACAGGCCGCGGGCCGTGCTGAGCCCCAGGAAGGCCGGCGTGCGGTTGGTGCTGACGAAGGCCGGCACGTCGAGGCTGACGCGCGCCACGCGCGGATCGGCGCGCAGGCGGGCGGCCTCGGCCGCGCTCAGCCGCGCCGCAAAGCCGTTGAAGGCGACCTCGTAGGTCCGGACGACTGGCACGGCGCCCAGGCTCGCGAGCGTGGCGGCGCGGCGTGCGGCCAGATAGCGGCGGTAGGCGAGCACCTGCGGGGCCTGTGCGCCCAGCTTTGCACCCGGTGCAGGGCGGGTGGCGGCGTAGCCGGGAATACGGCCGTCATACGACGCGGCGGGGGCATCGGCGAGTTGCACGAGGTAGGTGCGCACGAGGGATGCCGACGCCGGCGCGGCGGCCGCGCCAGCCACCTGAGGCAGGCCGACCGACAAGGCCAGACCGGCGACCCGGAGGAAAGGACGAGAAGTCATGGGGTAGGTCGGGGCGCAGGGTAGGTGGGGAAGACGGCGCGGTGACGTCGCGAGCTGCGGGCGGCACCTGCATGCGGCTGACACAGGCCTTGTGCATTCTCGACCCGCGATGGGGTCCCACTAGCCAGTTCGATGCCAGCGGGGATCGAGCTCTGCGGCTTGCCGGGGCTCTGCAGGGCCGGCTGGCTGCGAAGGCGCGGGCTTCGACCACCCGGACCGAGTGGGCGTGATTCCGGGTGGCCGTGGCACCTGGATTTCAGCGATTTGCCTGCAGATTGCCTGCACGCGGCCCAGAAACAACAAAGCCCAGCCTTGAGGGCTGGGCCAAGTGCTTGTTTTTATTGGTGCCGGTGAGAAGAGTCGAACTCCCGACCTTCGCATTACGAATGCGCTGCTCTACCAACTGAGCTACACCGGCTGAGCCGCAGATTCTAGCAGAGGGTTTTGCGCCTTCTCGGGCCGCGCGGTGCGGCGCGCAGCGGTCAAGCCCCGGAGATGGCCGGCGCGGCGGCGCTTTCCCGGCCTTTGGCGGGTCTTGGGCGGTGGGAGTATCGGCGGGTGGAATCTCTCGGTGTCGTCATCAAGCCAGCCGCAGCGGCGAGCGCGCATGCGCTGGCACCGGCGCGCCCGTTGGCGGAGCCCGAGCGGCGCAGCCGGGGGCGGGGTGTTGCGCGCAAGCCGCCGGCGGCGCAGGAGGACGAGGCGGCCCAGGCCGCCGCGGACGAGCTGCCGGCGCGTGGCTTCAGCGCCGAGCTGGCGGCGCACCTCGCGCTGTTCCAGCGACTGGGCGAGCTGGACGGCGTGGTGGCCGAGGCGGCCGAACGCCTGGGGGCCTGCCTGTCGGCGGGCGGCAAGCTGCTGATCTGCGGCAATGGCGGCTGTGCCTCGGCGGCGCAGCACATGGCGGCGGAGCTGGCGGGCGATGGCGGCCGGGAGCGGCGCCCGCTGGCGGCGCTGGCGCTGTGCGCCGACGGCGCGGCCCTCAGCGGTTCGGCCAGTGCCTGCGGTTTCGACAAGGTGCTGGCGCGGCAGGTGCAGGCCCTGGGCCGAGCCGGCGACGCGCTGCTGCTGCTGCATGCCGGCGGCGCCGCGGACAACCTGGCGCTGGCGGCGCAGGTCGCGCGCGACACCGGCCTGCTGACGCTGGGGCTGGTGCGCAGCGACAGCGGCGATCTGCTGCCGCTGTGCCATCTGGCGATCACGGTGCCGGCCGACGGGGACGCGCGGGTCGAAGAGGCGCAGGCCTTCATCGCCCATGCGCTGTGCGGCCTGATCGAGGCCCGGCTGGGCCTGGCCTGATCGGCGCATTCGGTGCGCCCGGTGCGCCCGGTGCGCGCCGGGCCGGCACCGCGCCCGGGACGCGCGGCTTCAGCCGGCGTCGTCCTGCAGGTGGTAGTCCGTGATGCGCTGCACCTCGTTCTTGGAGCCCAGCGCCACGCTGACGCGCTCGTGCAGCTTGCCGGGCTGCAGGTCCATGATGCGGGTCTTGCAGTTGGTGGCCATGCCGCCCGCCTGCTCGACCAGGAAGCTCATCGGGTTGGCCTCGTAGAGCAGGCGCAGCTTGCCGGGCTTGTCGGGCTCGCGCTGGTCCCAGGGGTACATGAAGACGCCGCCGCGGGTCAGGATGCGGTGCACGTCGGTCACCATCGAAGCCACCCAGCGCATGTTGAAGTCCTTGCCGCGCGGGCCGTCCTTGCCGGCCAGGCATTCGTCGATGTAGCGCTTGACCGGCGGGGCCCAGTGCCGCATGTTGGACATGTTGATCGCGAATTCGCGGGTGTCCTCCGGGATCTTGATGTTCTCCTCGGTCAGCACGAAGGAGCCTTGTTCGCGGTCCAGCGTGAAGACGGCCACGCCGTCGCCCACCGTCAGCACCAGCATGGTCTGCGGGCCGTAGAGGCAGTAGCCGGCGGCGGCCTGGTACTTGCCGGGCTGCAGGAAGTCTTCTTCGGTCACGCCGTGCTGGTGGCCGACCTTGCGCAGCACCGAGAAGATGGTGCCGATGGAGACGTTCACGTCGATGTTCGAGGAGCCGTCCAGCGGGTCGAACAGCAGCAGGTATTCGCCCTGGGGGTAGCGGTTGGGCACCACGTGGATGGTGTCCATCTCCTCCGAGGCCATGGCTGCCAGGTGGCCGCCCCACTCGTTGGCCTCGATCAGCACCTCGTTGGAGATGATGTCCAGCTTCTTCTGGATCTCGCCCTGCACGTTCTCCGATTCGGCCGAGCCCATCACCTCGCCGAGGGCGCCCTTGTTGACCGAGATCGAGATGCGCTTGCAGGCGCGCGCCACCACCTCGATCAGCAGCCGCAGCTGGGCCGGGATGCGGCCGTGCTTGCGTTGCTGCTCTACCAGGTAGCGGGTCAGACTGATGGATTTGCTCATGAGACGCTTTCTGAAGGGTTCGTCAATCTTGCAAGGCGCGTGTGACGATCTCGCGCGTGTCGTCGCTGAGGTCGGCCTTGGCCGCCACGCGGGCGATCGCTTCGCGCGCCGCCGAGCGGTAGGGCTCGGCCAGGTTGCGCCAGCGGTCCAGCGCGCGGGCGAAGCGCGAGGCCAGCTGCGGGTTGATCGCATCCATCTCGATCGCCTTGTCGGACCACAGCCGGTAGCCGGAGGCGTCCGGGCGGTGGAAGGCAGCCGGGTTGGTGTCCCAGGCGAAAAGCAAGGCACGGGCCCGGTTGGGGTTGGTCAGCGTGAAGTCCGGCCGGGCCATCAGCTGCTTGACGCGCTGGAAGACCTTGCCGTCCTTCTCGCAGGCGCGCGCCTGCAGCATGAACCACTTGTCCATCACCAGCGGATCGCCCTTGAAGAGCTCCTCGAAACGCGCCAGTGCCGGCGCGGCCAGCTCGGACTGCGCATTGACCAGCGCGTCCAGCGCGCCGAGACGGTCGGTCATGTTGCTGGCGTCCTTGACGCGCTGGAAGGCGCGGCCGGGCCAGACGGGGTCGTTGGTCTGCGCGGCGTGCAGGGTCAGCATCGCCAGCGCCATGTTGGCGAGCGCGCGCTGGCCGCTCTGGGTGGCGTCGGGCTTGTAGCCGGCGCGCACCTGGTGGGTCTCGAAAGCCCAGAGCCAGTCGTCGTACAGCCGAGCTGCCATCTGCACCCGCATGGCTTGGCGCACCGCGTGCAGCGCCTGCGGGTCCAGCGCATCGAGCTGCTCGCCGAGGTAGCGCTCCGAGGGCGGCGTGAGCGCCAGCTCCTTGAAGGCTGGATCCAGCGTCGGGTCGCGCAGCACGGCGCGCATCGCGTCGACGAAGGCGTCGTCCAGCGCCAGCACGCCGCCGGCGGCCAGGGCGGCCTTGACGCGGCTGGTGGCCAGGCGCTGGCCGGCCTCCCAGCGGTTGAAGGCATCGGTGTCGTGGCGCAGCAGCACCAGCAGGTCGGCGTCGCTCAGGCCGTCGTCCAGGTGCACGGGGGCCGAGAAGCCGCGCAGCAGCGAGGGCACCGCGTCGGCGGCGATGCCGGTGAAGACGAAGCGCTGCGTGGCCTCGGTCATCACCAGCACGCGGGAGAGGGCGGCAGGCGAGTCGTCGCCTTCGAGCTGCAGCGGCAGCGGCAGGCCGTCGCGCGAGAGCAGGCCGACCGAGACCGGCAGCAGGCAGGGCTGCTTGTCCGGCTGGCCGGGCGTGGCGCTGCCGTGTTGCGACAGATCCAGCGTGTAGCGCCGGCCCTCGGCATCCCACTGGCCGCGGGCGGTCAGGCGCGGCGTGCCGGCTTGGGCATACCAGCGCTTGAAGACCTCCAGGTGCCGGGCCAGCGCGCTGCCGGGGTTGGCATCGGCCATCGCCTGGGCGAATTCGTCGCAGGTCACCGCGCTGCCGTCGTGGCGCTCGAAGTAGAGCGACATGCCGGCCGCGAAGCCTTCACGCCCCACCAGCGTGTTCATCATGCGCACCACCTCGGCGCCTTTTTCATAGACGGTGGCGGTGTAGAAGTTGTCGATCGCCTGGTAGCTGTCGGGCCGCACCGGGTGGGCCATCGGGCCGGCGTCTTCGGGGAACTGCACCTCGCGCAGGCCGCGCACGTCGCCGATGCGGCGCACCGCGCGGGCCGACGGCGAGCCGGCCATGTCCATGCTGAACTCCTGGTCGCGGAAGACCGTGAGGCCCTCCTTCAGCGAGAGCTGGAACCAGTCGCGGCAGGTGATGCGGTTGCCCGTCCAGTTGTGGAAGTACTCGTGCGCCACCACGCTCTCGATGCCGTCGAAGTCGCCATCGGTGGCGGTGGCGGGCGTGGCCAGCACGTACTTGGTGTTGAACAGGTTCAGGCCCTTGTTCTCCATCGCGCCCATGTTGAAGTCCTCGACCGCGACGATCATGAAGCGCTCGAGGTCCAGCGGCAGCTTGAAGCGGGCTTCGTCCCACACCACCGAGGCGATCAGCGAGTTCATCGCGTGCTCGGTCTTGTCGAGGTCGCCGCGCCGCACGAAGACCTGCAGCAGGTGCTCCTTGCCCGAGCGCGTCTTCACCCACTGTTCGCGCGCCACCAGGTCGGCCGCCACCACCGCGAAGAGGTAGCTGGGCTTGGGAAAGGGGTCGTGCCACTTGGCGAAGTGCTTGCCGCCGTCCAGCAGGCCCTGCTCCACCAGGTTGCCGTTGGAGAGCAGCACCGGGAAGCGCGTCTTGTCGGCCCGCAGCGTCACGGTGTAGACGGCCATCACGTCCGGCCGGTCGAGGAAGTAGGTGATGCGGCGGAAGCCCTCGGCCTCGCACTGGGTGAACAGGCCGCTGCCCGAGGCGTAGAGGCCGGAGAGCTGGGTGTTCTTCTCGGGCGAGATGGCGTTGCGGATCTCCAGCACGAAGCGGTCGGCCGCCGGCGCGTCGATCACCAGCAGGCCGTCTTCGTGGCGGAAGGACACGCTCTGCCCGTCCACCGACACGCGCAGCAGGTTCAGGTCTTCGCCGTGCAGCCGCAGCGGCTGGCCGGGCTGGCCGGCGTTGCGCTCGATGGCCAGCTTGCTGGTGACGATGGTCTTGGCGGTGTCGAGGTCGAAGCAGAGGTCGACCGTGCGTATCCAGTAGGCGGGGGCCTGGTAGTCGGCGCGGCGAACGACCGGCGCGGTGCCTTCACGCAGCAGCATCATGGGGTGTCCCTAATTTGTTGGATGAGGTCAGACAAAGAGCAAGGTGCGATCGAGCGAGGTGAAGTCTTCCACCGTGGCGATCAGGTTGGGGTAGGGCGCAAAGGCTGCGGCGGGCAGCGTGGTGGTCAGCGCCACCGCGCACATGCCGGCGCGGCGGGCCGCCTCGATGCCCAGCGGCGCGTCCTCGAAGACCAGGCAATCGGCCGGGGCCACGCCCAGGCGGCGGGCCGCTTCCTCGAAGATGTCGGGGTGCGGCTTGCCGCGCAGGCCGTCGGCCGGGCTGGTGAGGGTATCGACCAGCGCGCCCAAGCCGAAGCGCTGCAGCGCGATCTCGATGTTGACCAGCGGCGCGGCGGTGCAGATCGCCAGCTTGAGCCCGCGCTGGCGCGCCGCGGCCAGCAGGTCCAGCGCGCCGGCGATCAGTTCCAGGCGGGCCATCGCTTCGTCGCGGTACAGCGCCTCCTTGTGGTCGCCCATCGCGGCCCGCTCGGCCACCGAGGCGGCCGGGTAGAGATCGAGCAGGATCTCGTCGCTGCTGCGGCCCGCGGTGGACTCGAAGAAGCTGTCTTCGTCGAAAGGCAGGCCCTGGTGGCCGTGCCAGCGGCCCCAGGCGCTCTGGTGCAGCGGCATGCTGTCGATCAGCGTGCCGTCCAGGTCGAACAGCAGCGCCTTGGGGGCGGGGTGCGGTGCCGCCATCACAGGCCTTGCTTCAGGCTGGCTTCGATGAAGACGTCGAGGTCGCCGTCCAGCACCTTCTGGGTGTTGGAGATTTCCACGTTGGTGCGCAGGTCCTTGATGCGGCTGTTGTCCAGCACGTAGCTGCGGATCTGGTGGCCCCAGCCGACGTCGGTCTTGGTGTCCTCCAGCTTCTGCTGCTCTTCCTGGCGCTTGCGCATCTCGTGGTCGTAGAGGCGCGAGCGCAGGCGCTTCCACGCCACGTCGCGGTTGCTGTGCTGGCTGCGGCCGTCCTGGCACTGCACCACGATGCCGGTCGGGATGTGCGTCAGCCGCACCGCCGAGTCGGTCTTGTTGATGTGCTGGCCACCGGCGCCGCTGGCGCGGAAGGTGTCGGTGCGCACGTCGGCCGGGTTGATGTCGATCTCTATCGAGTCGTCGACCTCGGGGTAGACGAAGAGCGACGCGAAGCTGGTGTGGCGGCCACCGGAGGAGTCGAAGGGGCTCTTGCGCACCAGGCGGTGCACGCCGGTCTCGGTGCGCAGGTGGCCAAAGGCGTAGTCGCCCTCGACCTTGATGGTGGCGCTCTTGATGCCGGCGATGTCGCCCGGCGTCTCGTCTTCCATCGTCGCGGTGAAGCCCTTGCGCTCGCAGTACTTGAGGTACTGGCGCAGCAGCATGCTGGCCCAGTCGCAGGCCTCGGTGCCGCCGGCGCCGGCCTGGATGTCGATGAAGCAGTTGCTCGGGTCGGCCGGGTTGCTGAACATGCGGCGGAACTCGAGCTTCTCGACGATCTCATTCAGCGCGGCAGCCTCGCTCTCGATGTGCGCCAGCGACTCGATGTCGCCCTCGCCCTTGGCCATCTCGTACAGCTCGGAGTTGTCGGCCAGGTTGCTCGTCAGGTGGTTGATGGTGTCCACCACCTCGTCGAGGCTCTTCTTCTCGCGGCCCAGTTCCTGGGCGCGCTTGGGGTCGTTCCAGACGCTGGGGTTCTCCAGCGTGGCGTTGACCTCGTTCAGCCGCAGTGCTTTGCGGTCGTAGTCAAAGATACCCCCGTAGGTCGACCGTGCGCTTTGACAGGTCGGCCAGGGAGGTGCCAATGGCGTTGATGCGTTCGACTTCCATGGGGTGTCCTCGGGTTCAAACCGCGTATTTTCTCACGCGCGTGCCCCGGGTATGCGCCAAGCGGGCCGGCGCGCCGATCGCCCCGACAATCCCGCCCATGAGCCGGCCACCGTCCAGCCTCCCGCCCGCGAGCGCCGCTGCCACCAGCAAGGCGTTCCGCCGCAAGCTGCATGGCTACTACGGCGCCTACGGCGTAGGCTGCGCGCTGTTTCTCGCGACGATGTTCTGGGCCGAGCAGCAAGGCCTGCCGCGGCGCTGGATAGGCTTCATCTTTCTCGCCGCGCCGCTGGTGGTGTATGCGGTGATCGGCGTGATGAGCCGCACGGCCGACCCGGTGGAGTACTACGTGGCCGGCCGGCGCGTGCCGGCGCTCTACAACGGCATGGCCACCGGGGCCGACTGGATGAGCGCCGCCTCCTTCATCGGCATGGCCGGCACTCTCTACCTGAGCGGCTACGACGGCCTGGCCTTCATCCTGGGCTGGACGGGCGGCTACTGCCTGGTGGCGCTGCTGCTGGCGCCCTACCTGCGCAAGTTCGGCCAGTTCACCATCCCGGACTTCCTGGGCGCGCGCTACGAGGGGCGGTGGCCGCGGCTGATCGGCATCGGCGCGACCATGCTGTGCTCGTTCATCTACGTCGTCGCGCAGATCTACGGCGTGGGCCTGATCACCACCCGGCTGACCAGCATCGCGTCGTTCGAGATCGGCGTCTTCCTCGGGCTGGGCGGCATCCTGGTCTGCTCCTTCCTGGGCGGCATGCGGGCGGTGACCTGGACCCAGGTGGCCCAGTACATCGTGCTGGTGGTGGCCTACCTGGTGCCGGTCGTCTGGCTCAGCATCAAGCAGACGGGCGTGCCGGTGCCGCAGCTGGTCTACGGCTACCAGCTGCAGAAGGTCAGCGAGGCGGAGGCGCGGCTGCGCGCCGATCCGAAGGAGCAGCAGGTCATCGCGGTGTTCCAGACGCGCGCCAGCGAGCTGGCGGGCAAGCTGCGCGACGTGCCGGCCGCGTTGCAGGCCGACCAGGCGGCCGCGCAGCACAAGGTCGCCGCGCTGCTGGAGGGCGACGCGCCGCAGCGCCAGATCCAGGCCGCGGAGCGCGCGCTGGCGGCGCTGCCCAAGAACGAGGCCGCCGCGGTGGAGAGCTGGACGCGCGAACAGCGCGTCAACGAAGAGCGCGCCCGCCCGCTGGCCGGCATGCCCGAGCACGCCAAGCCCTTTGCCGGCGACCCGCAGGGCGACGCCGGTGCGCGCCGCGCCTACCAGGACTCGCGCCGCAACTTCCTCGCGCTGGTCTTCTGCCTGATGGTGGGCACGGCCGCGCTGCCGCACATCCTGATGCGCTACTACACCACGCCCACGGTGAAGGAGGCGCGCGAGTCGGTGACCTGGTCGCTGCTGTTCATCGTGGTGCTCTACGTCAGCGCACCGGCGCTGGCGGTGATGGTGAAGTTCGAGATCTTCACCTCGCTGGTCGGCACGCCCTTCGACCACCTGCCGGCCTGGATCGCCAACTGGTCCAAGGTCGACCCCGCGCTGCTCTCGGTGGTCGATGTCAACGGC
>DATHWJ010000146.1:0-2754 GCA_035460745.1 Ideonella sp.
ATGGCCGCCTTGACCTTGTAGGCCTTGTACTTGGCGCGGTCCTCGATGAGCTTGTTCCAGGCGGTCTTGAAGTCGTCGGCCACCGCGGCTTCGAACTTGTTGACGGCGGCCTGCACCGCCTTCGGGTAGGCCTTCAGCACCTCGGCTATCTTTTTCGGCTCGGTCACCAGCAAGGCCGCCACCAGGTTGTCGCTGGTCTCGGTGATCTTGTGGACCTCCACCTCGAACTTCTCGACCACCTGGCTCTTGGTCATGCTGTCCATCCGCCGCGACCGGATCAGGTTGTAGTCGGCCTCGTCGACCTTGCCGCTGATGTCGAAGCTGACCTTGCACGGCATCGCCGGCACGTCTATGCACTGCGGCTTGCCGAAGCCGTCAGTTTGTGACGGTTGGCTCGTGCTGCCGGGCATCGCCTGCGGCGGCATGAAATATGTCTTGAAGCCGTCACACACCGCCCGCGGCCCCTAGAATTTGCCGCGCAGCAACTTGCCGGACGGACATGCAGTACCCAGGCGTTGAGCAGGATGGAACGACGCAGGGTGAGCCGCTCGGGCAGCGTGGCCAGGCGCCCGCGCGGCCGGTGCCGCCGCACCGGGTCTGGGTGGACGAACCCGCGTCGTTCGCGACGGACCGGGTCTGCCGCATCCACCACAGCTTCCACCAGCATCCGCTGATGCAGCTGCCCGAGCTGGCCCAACTCGCGCAGCGCCTGTTTCCATCGGGCAAGTGCAGGTTCGTCGCGCCTGGCATCACGCCGGCCTCGGAGTTCAGGCACGTGCGCGCGCCGCACGACGGCAGCGGCATCGAGGAGGTGTTCCGCAGGATCGAGGAGCCGGGTGCCTGGGTGGCGCTGTACAACGTGGAGGCCGACCCGGCCTACCGCGCCTTCCTGAGCGAAGTGCAGGCCGCCGTGCGTCCGCTGGTGGCTCATGAGCAGCCGGGCATCTTCAATGTGGGCGGCTTCATCTTCGTCTCGGCGCCGCCGTCGGTCACGCCCTTTCACATGGACCGCGAGAACAACTTCTGGCTGCAGGTCAGGGGCCGCAAGACCATTCATGTGTGGGACCACACCGACCGCCACATCGCGCCGGCGCGCGATGTCGAGGACTTCGTGCTCTACGGCTCGCTGGAGCGCATCCGCCTGCAAGACGGGTTCATGCCGCGCAGCCATGAGATCTGCGCCGGGCCCGGCGACGGCGTGTACTTCCCGGCCACGTCGCCGCACATGACCCGCAGCGACACCGAGGGGGCATGCCCCGGCGAGGGCGTCTCGATCTCGATCGGCACCGTCTTCTACTCCGACGTGACCCGGCGGCATGCGCGGGTCCACCAGCTCAATCAGCTGCTGCGGCGGTTGGGCGCCTCACCCAGGCCGCCCGGCCTGTCGCCGGTGATCGACAGTCTCAAGGCGCCGCTGGGCCATCTGATCGGCGCAGCGCGGCACCGCCTGCGCGGCAACCGGACGCCGCCGCCAGGCTCTTACTGAACCGCACGGCTGCCGGTCGCCGAGGTCGAAGGATCGCTCTCCGCGGCTTTCCGAGGCCCTACGCGGAACGCTCGCCCTCGTGGCGGCGAAACCATCGGTCGAGCCGCTCGATCAGGTCCAGCCAGTGGCTCGGGTGCCACTCCAGGCTGTGGTTGTCGTCCGGGTAGCGCACCAGGGCGGCGTCGACGCCGCACAGCTTGAGCGCGGTGTAGTACATCTCGGACTGCGACACGGGGGTGCGCCAGTCGCGCTCGCCGCAGAGCACGATGGTCGGCGTGCGCACCTCGGCCACGAGCGAGAGCGGCGAGCGGCGCCAGTAGCGCTCGTGCATGCCGGGCTCCCAGGGCGCACCGGGCAGCCAGTAGTAGGGGAAGTAGTCCGGGCGGTCCACCGTCAGCACCTCGCTGGTCCACTCGAGCACGCCGTAGATCACCGCGGCGGAGGCAAAGCGCCGGCTGTGGCCTATCAGCCAGCTCGTCAGCACGCCGCCGGCCGATTCGCCGGCGACGTGGATGCGCGCGGGGTCTATGCCGCCGCGTGCCACCGCGGCGTCGACCGCGTCCAGCAGCTGCAGGTCGTCCGCTCCGGGGAAGTCGTGCTGGAGTTCGTCGGTGAAGGCTTCGCCGTAGCCCAGCGAGCCGCGCGGGTTGGTCATCAGCACGGCGTAGCCGCGCGCGGCCCAGATCTGCGGCAGGATCGCGAACTGAGGGCTCCAGGCGAGGTAGGGCCCGCCGTGCAGCCACAGGATCATCGGCAGGGGCTGGTCGGCGGGCACGCCGGCGGGGCGCACGAGCCAGGCTTGCCAGCGTGTGCCGGGCTGGCGCGTCGGCAGCCACAGGGTTTCGACCGGCGCGATGCTGCGCTGCGCGAGCCAGGCGGACTCCTGCGTCAGCGCCTCGCCCGCGCTGCCGCCCGGCGCCAGCAGCGCCACCTCGTCGGTGCGCGAGAGGCTGCCGCGCAGGTAGGCCACGCTGCCGTCGGCCGCCACCGAGAAGCCCTTCTGGTACATCACATAGCCGGTCGCGCCCGAGCCGCCGACGTCGCGCGCCAGCGTCGTCCACTCCCCCGCCAGGCTGACGCGCACCAGGCAGCCCTCGCCCGCTTCGGGCAGCAGCGCGAGCAGGCCGGAGCTGTCGGGCAGCCACTGGATCTGCTGGTGGACCTCCATCTGCGCCGGATGCCGCAAGGCGCGCACTTCGCCGCCGGCCCGCGGCATCAGGTGCAGCACGTTGGTGTGGAAGGACTTGCGCTCGTTGTGGAAGCCGACG
>DATHWJ010000147.1:0-1845 GCA_035460745.1 Ideonella sp.
CGTTTTCGGCGTTGGCCACGCGCTGGATGCGGCCGACCGAGTCCGACAGCGCCGGGAAGTCGGTCTTGTGCTTCATGCGCCGCAGCAGGAACTCCAGCGTGCCGCTGCTGGCCGCCGCGTCGTGCGAGTCCGCCGGCGTCAGCCAGGCGGCCAGTGCGGCGTGGAACGACGCCGCGTCGGCATGGCGCTGCGCCGGGTCGCGGGCCAGGGCGCACATCAGGATGGCGCGCAGTGCGTCGTCCACCGGCTGCGTGAGCGTGGTGGGCAAGGCCATGTCTTCGCTCTGCACGCGCGCCAGCGCCCGCATCGGGTCGCGCTCGCGCAGCAGCGGCTCGCCGGCCAGCATCTGGCCCAGCAGCATGCCGGCGGCGAAGATGTCCATCGCGGGCGTCGGCGGCTCGCCGCGGGCGGCTTCGGGCGAGATGTAGCCGGGCGTGCCGCAGATGCGGTGGTCGTGGGTGTCGGAGAGCCGGGCGGCGATGCCGAAGTCCATCACCCGGGCGCGGCCATCGGCGTCGATCAGGATGTTGGAGGGCTTGAGGTCGCGGTGCACGATGCCGCTGGCGTGGGCCGTCTTCAGCGCGTCCAGCACGCCCAGCATCAGCGCGGCCGCCTCGCGGGCCGGCAGTGCGCCGCGCTGGCGCAGCAGCTCGGTCAGCGTGGGGCCGGCCACGTATTCGAAGACCAGGTAGGCCTGGCCCTGCGCTTCGTCGGCCTCGAAGACGGGCACGATGTTCGGATGCGTCAGCCGGCTGACCGCGCGGGCTTCGTGCAGCCACTCGTTCAGATCGGCGCCGGCCGTGCCCATGGCCAGCAGCTTGACGGCCACCTCGCGGTCCAGCCGGAGGTCGTGCGCCAGCCAGACGGTCGCCTGCGCGCCGCTGCCCAGCGTGCGCCGCAGCTCGAAGCGGCCCAGCCGCCGCGCGTTGGCAGGCTTGCCGGCAATGGGCGCCGGGGCGGTGGGGGGGGAGAGCAATGGCATGGGGTGCGCAGGTACGACAGTGGCTGGTTGATTGGAAGCCAGACCCCGTCATGACGATGGCAAGAAGAGCGTGGTCGCAGGCCCGCTGATCGGCAGAGCGGCACTCGGGTGGCACATCGCCGCCGCCCTGGGCTACACTGCCCCCTTGCCAGGAGAGAGCCCCACCCGGGGCCGCCGAAGGCGCAGAGGTTGACCCCTCGAACGCTCAGGCAAAAGGACTGGCAAGCGTCCCGCGAAACGGTGCGGGGCGTTCCTCACTGGAGAGAGGCGGGTGATGGTTTCACGACCATGAGCCTGCCCACCGAAGGGGCAAGCGGCGCTCGGTACCACCGGCGCTGTCAATCTCTCAGGTAAAGCGGACAGCGAGGGCAATTACGACCACTGTGGTTCACCAAATTGCCCTCGAAAGACCCCTGTCCCATGACCTCCGCTGAAGCCCTCCTCCAGACTCCCCTGCACGCCCTGCACCTTGAGCTCGGCGCCCGCATGGTGCCCTTTGCCGGCTACGCGATGCCGGTGCAATACCCCGGCGGCCTGATGGCCGAGCACCGCCAGTGCCGCGAGGCGGCAGCGCTGTTCGACGTCTCGCACATGGGCCAGCTGCGGCTGGTGGGCGCGGACGCCGCGGCGGCGCTGGAAACGCTGGTGCCGATGGACGTGAGCGACCTCGCGGTCGGCAAGCAGCGCTACGCGCTGTTCACCAATGCCGCGGGTGGCATCCTCGACGACCTGATGATCACGCGGCGCGCCAAGGACCTGCTGCTGGTGGTCAACGCCGCCTGCAAGGCCGCCGACCTGCGCCACCTGCTCACCCACATCAGCCACCGCCGAAGGAGTCCGCTTATGTCCAGCTCGTCCAGTTC
>DATHWJ010000148.1:0-19652 GCA_035460745.1 Ideonella sp.
AAAGACCGACACCACGTCCAGCGTGCGGCAGGCCGGCAGCACGCCCGCCATCGGCACCGAGCCGGGGCTGGGCTTGAGGCCGACGAGGTTGTTGAAGCCGGCCGGCACGCGGCCGGAGCCTGCCGTGTCGGTGCCCAGCGCAAACGGCACCAGGCCGCGCGCGACCACCGAGGCCGAGCCGGAGCTGGAGCCCCCGCTGACGTAGGCGGGGTCGAAGCTGTTGGGCACCTCGCCGTACGGCGAGCGCGTGCCGACCAGGCCGGTGGCGAACTGGTCGAGATTGGTCTTGCCGACCAGCACCGCGCCGGCGTCCATCAGGCGCTGCACCGTGGTGGCGGTCCGGGTGGCGGTGTAGGCGAAGGCCTGGCAGGCGGCGGTCGTCGGCAGGCCGGCGACGTCGATGTTGTCCTTCACCGCGAAGGGCACGCCCCAGAGCGGCAGGCTGCCGGGCGCCGTGCCGGCCAGGCGCTTCAGCTGCGCTTCGACGAAGGCGCGGTCGCAGCGGTACAGCCACGCGGTGTCATCGGCCGACAGGCGCTCGAGCAGCGCGCCGATCAGGCTCTGCGGCGAAGCGGCCTGCTCGCCATAGGCGCGCCGCCAGTCGGCCAGCGTCACAGGGTGTTCGGGAGTCGCACTCGTCATCGGCCGGATTCCTTGCTCAAGGCGGCGATCAGCAGGTCGGCCGGCGCGCTCCAGCCGACGATCGCGCCCTGGGCGGTGATCATCGCCAGCGCAGCGGCCTTGAATTCGGGGAAGTAGCTCTCGGTGCCGTCCTCCACCAGCAAGCCGTCGTAGCCGCGGTCGTTGGCTTCGCGCATCGAGGTCTGCACGCAGACCTCGGTCGTCACGCCCATGAAGACCAGGTGGGTGATGCCGCGCTGCTGCAGCGCCAGATGCAAGCCGGTGGCGTAGAACGCGCCCTTGCCGGGCTTGTCGACCACCAGCTCGCCATCCACCGGCGCCAGCTCCGGCACGATCTGGTTGCCCGGCTCGCCGGCGATCAGGATGCGGCCCATGGGGCCGGGGTCGCCGATGCGCAGGCTGGGGCTGCCGCGCAGGCGCTTGGCGGGCGGGCAGTCGGAGAGGTCGGCACGGTGGGCCTCGCGGGTGTGCACCACCAGGCCACCTGCCTCGCGCCAGGCTTGGAGCACCCGCTTGACGGTCGGCACGATGGCCTGCAGCAGCGCGACCTTGTTGCCCAGCGTTTCGCCGAAGCCGCCGGGCTCGATGAAGTCGCGCTGCATGTCGATGATGACCAGCGCGGCCTTGTCGACTTCGAAGGCGTACTCGAATGGCGTGGCTTTCAAGGTGACCATCACGCCGCCTCCGCCATCTCTTCATGGTGCTTGCCGCCCATGAAGGCGCCCAGCGCGTGGCGATCGGCGTCGGCCGCCAGCACGTCGTGCACGATGCGGCCCTCGCTCATCACGACGATGCGGTCCGAGAGCAGCAGCAGCTCGTCCAGGTCTTCGCTGACCAGCAGCACCGCGGCGCCGCGGTTGCGCGCAGCCATCAGCCGGCCGTGGATCTCGGCCACCGCGGCGAAATCCAGCCCGAAGACGGGGTTGGAGACCAGCAGCAGCTCGGCCTCGCCGGCCAGCTCACGGGCCAGCACCGCGCGCTGCACGTTGCCGCCCGAGAGCGTGCGTATGGCCGCGCGCTCGCCCTGCGTCTTGACGCCGTACTCGCTGATCCATTCACGCGCGCGCTGCCGCAGCGCGCCCCAGCGCACCAGCCCGCCGCGCACGAAGGGCGCTTCGTCGAAGCTGCGCAGCCCCATGTTCTGCGCCACGCTGAGCTCGCCCACGCAGGCGTTGAGCAGCGGCTCTTCGGGCAGGCTGCGCACCTTCATCGCGCGGTTCTCGTGGCGCATCGCGTGGAAGGCCTTGCCCGAGACCTCGACCCTGCCGCTTTCGCGCGGGCGCTGGCCCACCAGCGACTGCATCAGCTCGCGCTGGCCGTTGCCCGAGACCCCCGCGACGCCGACGATCTCGCCCGCGCGCACCGCCAGGCTCAGCTCGTTCACGGCCCACTGGCCGCGGTCGCCGATGACCTTGAGCGACTCGATGGCCAGCTTCACGCCACCCGGCGTGCGCGCTTCGCGCGTCAACGGGAAGACCGCGGCCTTGCTCTCGCCGACCATCGCCGACGCCAGCCGGGCCGGGGTCGTGTCGGCCACCCTGCCCGTCTCCACCAGCTGGCCGCGCCGCAGCACGCTGACGTCGTCCGCATGCTCGGTGACCTCGCGGAACTTGTGCGTGATCAGCACGATGGAGCAGTCGCCGGAGCGGGCGCTGTCGCGCAAGGCGCCCAGCACCTCGTCGGCCTCCTGCGGCGTCAGCACCGAGGTGGGTTCGTCGAGTATCAGCAGGCGCGGCTTGAGGAAGAGCTGCTTCAGGATCTCCAGCTTCTGCTTCTCGCCCGCCGAGAGGTCCAGCGGCGTGGCGTCCAGCGGCAGCTTGAAGGGCGTGGTCTGCATGAAGGCCGCCAGCTCGGCGCGGGCCGCCTTCCAGTTGACGACCAGCGGCAAATGGCCGCGCGCCAGCAGCAGGTTCTCGGCCACCGTCATGCCGGGCACCACGGTGAAGTGCTGGTAGACCATGCCGATGCCGAGGTCGCGCGCGACCGGCGGCGAGTGGATGTCCTGCTCGCGGCCATCGATCAGCACCGCGCCGTCGTCGGGCCGGTAGTAGCCGACGATGCACTTCACCAGCGTGCTCTTGCCGGCGCCGTTTTCGCCCAGCAGCGCGTGCACGGTGCCGGGGCGCACGGTGAGCGAGACGCCGTCCAGCGCGGTGAAGGGCCCGAAGCGTTTCGTCAGGTTGAAGGTCTCCAGCGACGCGGCGGTCGTCGTGCTCATGCGTTCATCTCCCGCCGGAACACTTCCAGCGTGTGCGCCTTGACCCGCACGAACTCGGGGTCGGCGACCGACTCGGGCAGGCGCGGCCTCGGCAGGTCGAAAGGCACGATCTCGGCGATGCGCGTCGGCCGGCGCGTCAGCAGCAGGATGCGGTCGGCCAGGAAGACGGCGTCCTCCAGGTCGTGCGAGACGATCACCATGGTCATGCCGGTGGCCATGTGGGCCTCCTGCAGCTTCTCGCGGATGAACAGCGTCATCTCGAAGTCCAGCGCCGAGAAGGGCTCGTCGAGGAACAGCACCTCGGGCCGCGGCGCCATCGAGCGCATGATGCAGACGGTCTGCATCTGCCCGCCCGACAGCTCGTAGGGGTAGCGCTGCAGGTCGAAGCGGATCTCGAACAGCCTGGTCAGCTCCTCGACGCGGGCCTTGACCTCTGCCTCCTTCATGCCCTTGCGGCGCAGCGGGTAGGCGATGTTGTCCCACGACGTGATCCACGGGAACAGCGCGTCGCGGTAGTTCTGGAACACGTAGCCGATCTTGGTGTCCTTCAGCGACTTGCCGTCGAACAGGATCTCGCCCGCATCCACCGGCACCAGGCCGGCGATCATGTTCATCAAGGTCGACTTGCCGCAGCCGTTGGGGCCGAAGATGGAGACGATCTTGGCGCGCGGCAGGTCGAGGTTGAAGTTGGTGTAGAGCGGCTTGCCGGAGAAGGATTTCGTCAGGCCGCGCACCGTGACGTGGGTGGCCGGTGCGGCGCGCAAGGTCAGCAAGGTGTCGCCATCGCCAGTGACAACTTCGGGCGGCAGGGCCGCCAGGGGCAGTGCGCCGCTCATGCCTTGCCACTCCAGTGGATCAGCTTCTTCTCGATCAGCAGGAACAGCAGGTTGAGCAGGTAGCCCAGCGCGCCGGTCACCAGGATGGAGGTGTACATCTCCTTGACGTTGAAGACCTGCTGCGCGTCGATGATGCGGTGGCCCAGGCCGTTCTCCGAGCCTATGAACATCTCGGCGACGATCACGATCACCAGCGCCATCGAGACCGCGCTGCGCAGGCCGACGAAGGTCTGCGCCAGGCTCTCCATCAGCATCACGTCCTTGAAGACGTGCCAACGTGAGACCCCCATGATCTGCGCCGCCATCACGCGCGTCTTCTTCGCGTTCATCACGCCGTAGGCGCTGTTGAAGAGCACGATCAGCATCGCGCCGAAGCTTGCAATCGCGATCTTGTTGATGTCGGTGATGCCGAAGATCAGCAGGAACAGCGGGATCAGCGCCGAGCTGGGCGTGGAGCGGAAGAAGTCGATCAGGAACTCGACGCTGCGGTAGGCGTTCACCGAGCTGCCCAGCATCACGCCCAGCGGCACGCCGATGGCCACCGCGATGGCGAACGAGCACAGCGTGCGGAAGATGGTGGCCCACAGGTCGGCATAGATGGAGCCGCTGGCCAGCGTGCCCCAGGCATGCACCAGCGTCTCGCCGGGGGGCGGCAGAAGCACCGGCTTGACCCACTGGGCCGAGATGATCAGTTGCCAGAAGGCGAACAGCAGCAGCGGGCCGATCAGCGGCAGCCAGCGCTTGTTCAAGATCACGTCGAGGTACTTCATCGCTAATCCTTCCGTCAGGGGGGCGGGCGGCTTCAGGCCACGTACAGCAGCGACTTCACATCGACCTTGCGGGTGAAGATCTTGCGCTCGGTGAAGACGTCGAAGAACTTCTGGAAGTAGTCGATGTCGGCCGGCTTGAACTCGTTGTAGAGCGTGAAGCCGGAGAGCGGCACCTCCTTGACCAGCGCCTCTTCGATGGCGGTGAAGCCGTCGAGGTGCTTGCGCGACTCGTCGGGGTTCTTGCGCACGAACTCGACGGCCTTGGCGTAGGCGGCGATGTACTTCCTGGCCTCGGCCGGCCGCTCCTTCAGGAAGCTGTTGGTGACGCTGGCCGAGCCGCCGAACCAGGGGGCGTCGGGGTCGCCCAGCACGTACTTGGCGATCACGCCGTTCTCCAGCACGCGCGTCAGGCCCTTGAGCCGGCCCGCGGTGCCGGTGGGCTCCAGCGTGTAGACGGCGTCGATCTGGCCGGCCGCCAGCGCCGGCACATGCTGGCCGACCGGCAGCTCGGTGACCTGCGGGTTGGCGATGCCGCTTTTCTCCAGGATGATCTTGGCCAGGGTCACGTTCTGTATGCCCGGGCCGCTGGCAATTCTCTTGCCGGCCAGCTCGGCGATGCTCTTGATGGATGAGTCCTTGGGCACCACGAACTGGTCGAGCACCAGCCTGCGGTTGGAGGGGTTGGAGCAGATGATCTTGAACAGCCCTGGCGAGGTGATCTCGGCCAGCGCCAGCACGGCCGAGGCGGTGCCATTCGCCGAGCCGTGGGTGCGGCCGGAGATCATCGCCTCGGCCACCTGCTGGGCGCTGGCGAACTTGGCGCCCTCCACGTTCAGCCCCGCCTCCTTGAAGTAGCCCATCTCCAGCGCCACGTAGAGCGGCAGGCCGGAGGCGATGGGCCAGTAGCCGATCAGGATCTTGTCGTCGGCATGGGCGCGCGGCGTGAGGCCGGCGAGCGCCAAGCCGGCGGCGCCAGCCCCCGCTTGCAGCAGGCGGCGGCGCGGCAGCGCGGAGGTGCGGGACGAAGAACGGGTCATCGTGAACTCCTGGGGCAGCGTGTGGGTGCGGGAAGGCGAGGCCGGGTCCTGCGGGTCAGCGCGGGGTCAGCGCGGGGTCAGCGTTTCTATGATCGAAGCCGAGTCGGAGACGGCGCCGAAGACCCCGCCCTGCATCTTGATCATGTGCAGCGCGGCGGCATGGTTGCCGGGGTCTGTGGCGGCCGTGCAGTCCGAGAGCAGCACGCACTCGAAGCCGCGGTCGTTGGCGTCGCGCATCGTCGTGTGCACGCAGACGTCGGTGGTGATGCCGGTGAGGATGAGGTTGCGGATGCCGCGGGTGTGCAGGATCAGCGCCAGGTCGGTGGCGTAGAACGAGCCCTTGCCGGGTTTGTCGATGATGGCTTCGCCTTCCACCGGCGCCAGCTCGGCGATGATTTCCCAGCCCGGCTCGCCGCGCACCAGGATGCGGCCGCAGGGGCCGACGTCGCCGATGCCGATGCCGTTGCTGCCGATCTGGCGCGAGCGCCAGCGCTTGTTGGCCGGCAGGTCGGCGAGGTCGGGCCGGTGGCCTTCGCGGGTGTGTATCACGTGCATGCCGATCCGGCGGGCCAGCGCGAGCACCGCCTTGATGGGCTCTATCGGCGCGCGGGTCAGCGAGAGGTCGTAGCCCATCTTGTCGACGTAGCCGCCGACGCCGCAAAAGTCGATCTGCATGTCGATGATGACCAGCGCGGTGTTGTCCGGGCGCAGGTCGCCATCGAAGGGCCAGAGATAGGGTTCGGCTGCAACGCTGGGCATGGAGGACTCCTTGTGGCCGGGTCAGCGGGAGACGCCGAGTTCCATCGGCGCGCCCTTGAGCGATTGTTTGGGTGAGCAGGTGGCGATCAGGATCGCCAGGGTCAGCGCATACGGCACGGCGTTGAAGAGGTAGTAGCCGCCGCTGACACCGACCGACTGCAGCGCCGGGCCGATCGCGCCGGCACCGCCGAAGAGCAAGGCGGCGCCCAGGCAGCGGATCGGGCTCCAGCGCGCAAAGATCACCAGCGCCACCGCGATCAGGCCCTGGCCGCTGGACAGGCCCTCGTTCCAGCTGCCCGGGTAGTAGAGCGACAGTGAGGCACCGCCCAGGCCGGCGATGAAGCCGCCCGCGGTGGTCGCGGCGATGCGCACGGTGTTGACCGAGTAGCCCAGCGCACGCGCCGCGTCGCTGGAGTCGCCGGCCATGCGCACGACCAGGCCGAAGCGGGTGTTCGCCAGACCCCACCAGAGCAGGCCGGCGAGCGCGACGCCGAGCGGGAACAGCGCGTTGATGGACAGGGCCGACTGCACCTGCGGCGACGCGCTCCACGCGCCGAGTGCCAGCGACGGGATCTGCGCGGCCTGCGGCTGTATCAGCGGCTTGCCGAGGTAGAAGGCCAGGCCGGCGCCGAGCAACATCAAGGCGATGCCGGTGGCGATGTCGGAGACACGCGGCAGCGAGCAGAGCATGCCGTGCAGCGCGGCCAGCATCGCGCCGCAGACCCCCGCCAGCAGCACGCCCAGCCAGGGCGAGCCGGTGAGGTAGGAGCCGCCGAAGCCGGCCATCGCCGAGAAGACCAGCACGCCTTCGAGGCCCAGGTTGATGCGGCCCGACTTCTCGGTCAGGCACTCGCCCAGGCTGACGAAGAGAAACGGTGTGCCGACGCGCACCGCGCCGCCGATGATGGCCAGCGACAAGTCCATCCATGCGTCCCAGCCCATCACACGGCCCTCCCCATGCTGGCTGCCAGGCGCGGCTTCATGATGGCCGGCATCTGCAGCTGGAACAGCCGGCCGCGCAGCGCCTCGGCACCCAGGATGAAGATGAAGGCGAAGCCTTGCAGCACCAGCACCGAGGCATCGGGCAGGCCCATGCGCCGCTGCAGCAGGCTGCCGGCAGCCGCGAAGCCGCCGAACAGCAGCGCGACCGGCGGGATGGCCCAGGGGTTGTGGCGCGCGACGAACGAGACCAGGATGCCGGTGTAGCCCAGGCCGGCGATCACCGAGGCATTGGCTGACGTGTGGACCGCGGCGACTTCGAGCGCGCCGGCCAGGCCCGCACACGCGCCGCCTGCCGCGCAGGCCAGCAGGATCAGGCGGTTGGTAGCGAGACCGACCAGGCGGGCGGTGCGCGCATTGCCACCCACCACGCGCAGCGCAAAACCCTGGGCCGTGAAGCTGAGCCACAGCCCTGCCAGCAGGCACAGCACCAGGCCGATGACCAGGCCCCAGTGCACGTCGCCGAGCAGGCTGTCGAAGCCGTCGGCCCCCATGATCGGGCCGATGCGCAAGCCCTCATCCAGCGGCCGTGTCGAGGGCTTGTTCAAGCTCGCCGGGTCGCGCATCGGGCCCTCGACGAAGTGCTTGAACAGCGCGATCGCGATGTAGCCCAGCAGCAGGCTGGAGATGGTCTCGTTGACGCCGCGCCACTGGCGCAAGGCACCCACCAGGGCGATCCACAAGGCCCCCAGCAAGGCACCGGCCGCGAGCACCATCACGCTGCCGGCCGTGTTCGCCGGCAGCGGCAGCAGGTAGGGCAGGCCGGCACAGCCTAGCGCGCCCAGCACCAGCGCACCTTCACCGCCGATCACCGTCAGACCCACACGCGCAGGCAGCGCCACCGCCAGCGCGGTGAGCATCAGCGGCGCGGCGCGCTGCAGCGAGTTTTGCCACGAGAAGGCATCGCCAAAGGCGCCCTTGAACAGCAGTGCCCAGACCTCCAGCGGATCGTGCCCGCCAAACCAGACGAAGACGCCGAACAGCAGCAGCGCGCCGGTCAGCGCGAGCAGCGGCAGCAGCAGCGCTTCGGCGGGCGCGTGCCACGAATGGTTGCGGTAGGTGGCCATGGCGGGCTCTTGTGCTCAGACCTTGCCGATGACGCCCTCGACGAGGTAGTTCATCCCCTCCAGCACCGGGTCGGTCTGCTTGAAGACCTTGCCGGCCGGGATCGCCACCTTGCCGGTGTTGTCCTTCAGCTCGCCCTTGAAGATGTCGAAGCTGCCGGCCATCATCGCGGCGCGCACCGTCTCGGCCTGCTTGCGCGCGCCTTCGGGCACGGAGCTGCCGTAAGGCGAGCTCTTGATGAAGCCGTCCTTCAGCCCGCCGCGCACGAAGTTGGGGTGCGGCTTGCCGCTCTGCGCGGCGTCGATGATCTGCTTGTAGGCGGTGATCCAGTTCCACTCCGCGCCGGTCAGGTAGGCCTGCGGTGCGAGCTTGGCCTGGCTGGCGTGGTAGCCGCAGACGAACTTGCCGCGCTTGGCGGCGGTCTCGACGATGACCTTGGGGCCGTCGACGTGCATCGTGAAAACGTCGATGCCCTGGTCGGCCAGGCTGTTGGTGGCCTCGGCCTCCTTCACCGGCATCGACCAGTCGCCGGTGAAGATCACCGTGGTGGTGATCTTGGGGTCCACCGAGCGTGCGCCCAGCGTGAAGGCGTTGATGTTGCGCAGCACCTGCGGAATGGGCTTGGCGGCGATGAAGCCTATCTTCTTGCTCTTGCTGACGTGGCCGGCGATCACGCCGTTGAGGTACTGGCCCTCGTCGATGTAGCCGAAGAAGCTGCCGACGTTCTTCGGGTGCTTGGCGGCGTCCCACATGCCGCCGCAGTGGGCGAAGCGCACGTCCTTGAACTTGGCCGCCATGGCCAGGATGTGCGGGTCGAAGTAGCCGAACGAGGTGGGGAACAGCAGCGAAGCGCCGTCCTGCGCGATCATGCCCTGCATGGTCTTCTGCACCGCGTTGGTCTCGGGCACGTTCTCCTCCTCCACCACCTTCAGGCCCGGCATCTTCTTGACCAGCGCGACCGCCTCGGCGTGCGACTGGTTGTAGCCGTAGTCGTCGCGCGGGCCGACGTAGATGAAGCCGACGCTGAGCGGCTTCTGCGCCAGCGCCGGCAGGCCCCAGCCCGCCGCCGCCAGCCCGGCACCGCCGGCGCCCAGGCCCTGCATCCACTCACGCCGATTCCACAACGAACGGGTCATCTCGGTACTCCTGAAGTTGACGGTGGGGCCAGGGAAGCCTCAGGCATCCCGACTGGTGTCCTGATCGGTATACAAGCAAACAGCAGGCCAAGTTTTTGGCGCCTGACGGAGGGCCGAGCGGCCGTTTTTGCACCGCAGCCGTGCACGCGCGGGCGTGCACCGCGCTCGGGGCCGGGGCGCCATGGCGGGCGCGCCCCGTGATCGCCCGGCACGCACCAGCATCGTGAACGCCCTCTTGCGCACCCCTTGCGAGAGGCATAGGCTGGCCGCCTACGACGCTTGTTATCGACGCGCGCCGGCGGACGGGCCCATGGCGCACAGCAGCCAGCAGGTCCCAGGCCGCCGGGCCGCCCCCAGGGCGACAGCTCCCCCTTGGGGAGGCGCTGGCGGCATCCTCCCCGGGGGCGAAGGAGTCTCTCCATGTCAAGCCTAAGTGCGGCCGAAACGGCCGCCATCCGCACCCTCGCCCTGGTCGGGCCTGCCGCCGCCGGCAAGACCAGCCTCTCCGAAGCCCTGCTCGTGGCCGCTGGCGCGATCGGCGTGGCGGGCAGCCTGGAGCGAGGCGGCACCGTCAGCGACCACGACCCGCTGGAGCGGCGGCTGCAGCACTCGCTGAACTCGTCGGTGATGCACCTGGTGCACGCCGACACCCGCATCCACCTGATAGACACTCCGGGCGCAGCCGATTTCGTCGGCCAGTCGCTGCCCGCGCTCGAAGCGGTCGAGACCGTGGCGGTGGTGATCAACGCCTCCACCGGCATCGAGCCTATGGCGGTGCGCATGATGGAGCACGCGGCCAGCCGCCGGCTCGACCGCCTGATCATCGTCAACAAGATAGACGCGCCGGGTGTGGACCTGCCCGCAGTGCTGGCGCAGATCCAGCAGACCTTCGGCAAGGAATGCCTGCCGCTCAACCTGCCCTCGGCCGGCGCTTCGCAGGTGGTGGATTGTTTCTACAACCGCAGCGGCTCGGCCGACTTCTCCTCCGTCGACGCGGCGCACCAGGCGCTGGTGGAGCAGGTGGTGGAGGTCGACGGCGACTTCGTCGAGCGCTACCTGAACGACGGCGACATCGACGCCAGCGAGCTGCATGCGCCGCTCGAAGAGGCGCTGCGCCAGGGCCACCTGATCCCCGTGTGCTTCGTCTCGGCGCGCTCCGGCGCCGGCGTGCGCGAGCTGCTGGACGTGATCGTGCGGCTGCTGCCCGACCCCACCGAGGGCAACCCGCCCGCCTTCCTGCGCGGCGAGGGCGACGCGGCCCAGCCCATGCAGGCCAGGCCCGACCCCTCGCTGCACGTGCTGGCCCATGTCTTCAAGGTCACGGTCGATCCCTACGTGGGCAAGCTCGGCGTCTTCCGCGTGCACCAGGGCACCATCACGCGCGACAGCCTGCTCTACGTGGGCGACGGCCGCAAGCCCTTCAAGGTGGGCCACCTCTTCATGCTGCAGGGCAAGGACCACGTCGAGGTCTCGCGCGCCGTGCCGGGCGACATCTGCGCGGTGGCCAAGATCGACGCGATCGCCTTCGACGCGGTGCTGCACGACGCCGCCGAGGACGACCACATCCACCTGGCCCCGCTGGCCTTCCCGGTGCCGGTGCACGGCCTGGCGATCGAGCCCAGGCGGCATGGCGACGAGCAGCGGCTGTGGGAGATCCTGCAGAAGGTGGTCGACGAAGACCCCTGTCTGAAGATCGAGCACGTGCACGCCACCAACGAGACCCTGGTCAACGGCCTGGGCGAGCTGCACCTGCGCATCCTGCTCGACCGGCTGCGCGAGGTGCACCGCTTCGAGGTCAACACCCGGCCGCCGCGCATCGCCTACCGCGAGACGGTGACGGCCAAGGCCGAGGGCCACCACCGGCACAAGAAGCAGTCCGGCGGCGCCGGCCAGTTCGGCGAGGTCTTCCTGCGCATCGAGCCGCTGCCGCGCGGCGCCGGCGTGCAGTTTGCCGACGAGGTCAAGGGCGGCACCATCCCGACCAGCTTCATCCCGGCGGTCGAAAAGGGCGTGCGCGAGGCGCTGGCCGCCGGCGTGATCGCCGGCTACCCTGTTGTGGACGTCAAGGTGACCGTGCACGACGGCAAGCACCACAGCGTGGACAGCAAGGAGATCGCCTTCGTCACCGCCGGCCGCAAGGCCACCATCAACGCGGTGCTGGAGGCCCGGCCCATCGTGCTGGAGCCCATCGTCGACGTGGAGATCACCGCGCCCGCGGCCGCCACCGGCGACATCACCGGCGACCTCGCCGCCCGCCGCGCGCAAGTGGCCGGCACCGACGCCCAGCTCGCCGGCCAGATGTGCGTGCGCGCCAAGGCCCCGCTCGCCGAGCTCAGCACCTACCAGAGCCGCCTCAACGCGCTGACCAGCGGCCAGGGCCGCTACACGCTGGCCTTCTCCCACCACGAGCCGGTGCCGCCGAACACGCAGCAGCAGCTGATGGGGCAGCACAAGCTGGCGGAGGACTGAAAAGCGCGCAGCCGCCAGGCCCCGTGCCGCGTTGCCGCGCGGCACGGGGCCTTGTTTCGTCCGACGACCGCGCGGCCTGACGGCAACGACACAAAGATTCTCGAATCGCTAATGCGATCGATTCGCATTACTGATAGGATAAGCGGCTGCGCCGGCCTCGTGCCGGTTCCGCGTCGCTCCGTCGGGGGCGCATGTGCGCTTGTTGTTCATCGTTGCCCATGTCCGCTTTGTCACCTGCCGCGTTGCACTCCGCCACCCCTGGCGGCTCCGTCGGGCCGCTGGGCGTCACGGCGCTGCCACCGCTGCCCCGCTCCAGCGACGAGTTGCCGCCCGCCGCCCGCCGCGCACTGACGGCCGGGGTGCTGGCCGCCCATGTCATCGGGCTGTGGGGGCTGATGCAGATCGACTCGGTGCGCAACGCCGTGGGTGAAGTGGCGCCGATGGTGGTCGACATGATCGCGCCGCCCCCGCCGCTTCCCCCACCGCCGCCGGCTCCCAAACCCCCGCCGCCACAGCCGGTCAAGCTCAAGACACCGCCGCCGCCCCTGGTGACGGCCGCGCCGACGACCGCCCCGGCCCCGTTCGTCGCTCCGGCCCCGCCGCCCGAGCCGGTGGTGGTCGCCGTCGCGCCCGAAGTGCCGCCCGCGCCCACCGTGGCCGCCCCTGCGCCCCCATCTCCGCCGGCTCCAACGGTCATACGTGACAGTGAAGCGCAGTATCTGACGCCGCCACAGGTCGACTACCCGCCCACTTCAAAGCGACTCGGCGAGGCTGGCCTCGTGGTGCTGCGAGTGGTATTCGACAGACTTGGTGTACCGAAACTGGTCACGCTAGTTAAGTCCTCCGGTCACGAAAGACTGGACCGAACCGCGATAACTGCTATGCGCACCGCTCGACTTAAACCTTACTTGGTCAACGGCCAGCCAGTTGAAGTCGAAGTAGCAAGTGCCCCCATCATTTTCGATCTGAAGGACTGATCCTCATGGAACCAAGCAGCACCGTCGGCTTCGGCCACTTCATCGCGCAGAGCGACTTCGTCGGCAAGGGCCTGTTGGCGATGCTGATCGTGATGTCGGCCGTCTCGTGGGCCTTCATCGCGCTGAAGGGCATCACGGCGCTGCTGCGCAGCCGCCGCAGCGCCCAGTTCCTCGACTTCTTCTGGAACGCCCGCTCGCTCGACGCGGTGGCCCACGAGATCGCCACCCACGGCGCCAGGGACCCCTTCTCCCACCTCACCGCGCACGCCATGCACGCCCAGGCCCACCACGCCAAGCACGGCTCGGCCAAGCTCTCCGAGGCCGGCTCGGCCAACGACTTCATCACCCGCACCATCAAGAAGGTGCTGGACGAAGAAACCACCCGCCTCGACAACGGCCTGACCACGCTGGCCACCGTCGGTGCCACCGCGCCCTTCGTCGGCCTGTTCGGCACCGTCTGGGGCGTCTACCACGCGCTGGTGGCCATAGGCATGAGCGGCTCGGGCACGCTGGACAAGGTCGCCGGCCCGGTGGGCGAAGCGCTGATCATGACCGGCATCGGCCTGGCGGTCGCGATCCCGGCCGTGATGGCCTACAACGCCATCACCCGCAGCAACCGCGTGCTGACCGCGCGGCTGGACGCCTTCGCCTACGAGCTGCACAGCTTTCTGACGATGGGCGAAGCGCCGGGCGCCAGCGCCCAGCAGCAGAACACGGCCAACGTGCGCGCGCTGAAGGCGACCACGACCGCGGCCCACGCCTGAAGGAGAGCCCGCCATGGCTTTTGCATCGTTCGACAGCAAGCGCGGCGGCGCGCCCGTCGCCGAGATCAACATGGTGCCGCTGATCGACGTGATGCTGGTGCTGCTGGTGATCTTCATCGTCACCGCGCCGCTGCTCACCCACGCGGTCAAGCTCGACCTGCCCAAGGCCAGCTCGCAGGCCAACCAGCTCAAGCCCGAGAAGATAGAGTTCGCGATCGACGCGGCCGGCGTGCGCTACTGGAACGGCGAGGTCGTCACGCGCGAAGTCGCGGCCGAGCGCTTCGCGGTCGAAGGCAAGAAGGAGCCGCAACCCGAGATCCACCTGCGGGCAGACCAGTCGGTGGCCTACCGCAACGTCGCCGAGACGCTGGCGGATGCGTCGAAGTCGGGCCTGTCCAAGATCGGCTTCGTCAGCGAACCTGAAAGGTGATTCCCCCTGACGCACCGCGCCAGCCCCCAAGGGGCGTGCGCGGATCCGGCTCCGCCGGTCCGCTGCGCGAGCCCCCTCGGGGGGCAGGGAGCGCCAGCGACCGTGGGGGCCTTAGTTCAACGTAAAGCGGCTGATCACGCCGGCCAGCCGCGAGGCCTGTTCCTTCAGGCTCTGGGCCGCGGCCGCAGACTCCTCCACCAGCGCAGCGTTCTGCTGCGTCATCTGGTCCAGCTGCACCACCGAGGTGTTGACCTCGCCGATGCCCTGGCTCTGCTCCGAGGCCGCCGCGGTGATCTCGCCGATGATGTCGGTCACGCGCTGCACCGAGCCGACGATCTCCTGCATGGTCTTGCCGGCCTGCAGCACCAGCCCGCTGCCGGTCTCGACCTTGCCGACGCTCTCGCCGATCAGGCTCTTGATCTCCTTCGCGGCCGCCGCGCTGCGCTGCGCCAGGCTGCGCACTTCGCTGGCCACGACCGCGAAGCCGCGGCCTTGTTCGCCGGCGCGGGCCGCCTCCACCGCGGCATTGAGCGCGAGGATGTTGGTCTGGAAGGCGATGCCGTCGATCACGCCGATGATGTCGGCGATCTTGTTGCTGCTGGCCGCGATGGCGTCCATCGTGACCACCACCTGGGAGACCACGCTGCCGCCCTTTTGCGCCACGTCGGCAGCCGAGCCGGCGAGCTGGTTGGCGGTGCGGGCCGAGTCGGCCGTCTGGCGCACGGTGCCGGTGAGCTGCTCCATCGACGAAGCGGTCAGCTGCAGGTTGCTGGCCGTCTGCTCCGTGCGCGAAGAGAGGTCCTGGTTGCCGATGGCGATCTCGCTGCTGGCGGTGCCTATGCTGTCGACTGCCGTGCGCACCTGCCCCACCGTGCCGGCGAGCGACTGCGTCATGCCCTGCAGCGAGCGCATCAGGTCGCCGAACTCGTCAGCGCGCTCAACCATCGGGCGCTGGCGCAGGTCGCCTTGCGCGATGCGCTCGGCCATCGCCATCGCCTCGCCCAGCGGCTCGCGGATCGAGCGTATCAGCCAGCGCGTGCCCAGCCCGGCCACCAGCGCGATCAGCAGCACCACGGCCCAGGCGATCTGCATCGTGGCCCGGCGCTCTGCGGCCAGCTCGGCGTTGGTGGCGGCGACCGCGGCGTCCTGCATCGCGACGAAATCGCGCAGCGCCTGCAGATAGTCCTTGGCGACCGCGTCCATCTTGCCCGCTTCGGCGCGCGCGCCGTCCTGGTCGCCGCCGGCCTTCAGCTTGTTGATCGCAGCGGAGGTCGACAAGGCCCGCTTGCGGGCCTCGGCGATCTTGGCCACCTGCTCCTTCTCGGCGGGCGAGAGCGGCATCGCCTCGATGCGCTTTTGCACCTCGCTGATCTGCACGATGGTCGAGGCGATCACTTCCTTGAAGGTGGCGCCGACCACCGGGTCGCTGCTCACCGCACCGGCCACCACGCGGGCCACGGTGATCTCGGTCAGCGTGGACCAGCGCGCCGCGTCGCTGCGCTTGCTCTCGACGAGGCCGAGGCGCTCGACGGTCTTGGCCTGGGTATGTTGCGCACGCCAGCCGGCGAATGCGATGAGGCTCAGCAGCGTGAATGCCAAGCCGCCGACGATCAGCCACAGCCGGGTGGCCAGGCGCATGTTGCCGAGATTCATGAGTGCTTCTTTCTGTGGGCGGGACGAGAGCGTGGCGGGCACGGGCTGCCCACCGCTGCGGCATCTTGCAGGCAGCCCGCCGCCCGCTATCGGCGGAAGAGACGGACTTCCCCTTGTCATCCGCAAATCGATCAAATCGGCCGAAACACAAATTTGCAGTCTTTATCGTTTTCAGCAAAAAGGCGCTTTGCCGACGCCCCGCGAGCGCCCTCCCCGGCCATGCGGGCAGCCCCCGGCGGAGATGCAGCGAGAGTAGTGTGATACTTCCGGATACGGTCAGCCCGCCGTGCCCCGGAGCCCGTATGGTCCAGCCCACTCCCGCTCTGCCACCCGGCCTGCGCCCTCCCGCAGCGCTGCCGGGCTCGGCCGATGCACTGTTTCACACGATGTACCAGGATCTGCGCCGCCTGGCGAGATCGCGCCTGCGGCGCAGCGAGGGCATCACGCTGCTGGACACCACCGCGCTGGTGCATGAGTCCTACCTGCGGCTGCAGTCGATGGAGCAACTGGGCATCACCGATCCCGGCCAGTTCCTGGCCTATGCCGCGCGCGTGATGCGCTTCGTGGTGATCGACTTCGTGCGCCAGCGCCACGCCGAGCGGCGCGGCGGCGAACAGCTGCACGTGACTCTGAACACCGAGGTCGCCGAGTCGGTCTCGCTGAAAGACGACGACGTGCTGCGCATCCACGAGGCGCTGGAGGAGCTGGAGCAGGTCGACGAACGCCTGGCCCGCATCGTCGAGATGCGCTGCTTCGCCGGCCTGTCCGAACAGGACATCGCGCAGGCCCTGGGCGTGACCGACCGCACCGTGCGGCGCGAGTGGCAGAAGGCGCGGCTGTTGCTGAAGGCTGTGCTGTTGTCCTGAGCGATCTCTCATGACGATCGCCACCAAGGATCTGTCGAGCCTGTCGCGGCTGCTGGATGAAGCGTTGGCGCTGCCGGTGGCGGAGCGCGCGGCGTGGCTGGCGGGCTTGTCGGGCGAGGACGCGGCGCTGCGGCCCATGCTGGCCCAGTTGATCGAAGCCGAGGGCGACGCCGACGCCGAGGCCATGCCCAGCCTGTTCGACCGCCTGCCGGCGTTTGCGCAGGCGGCGGCCGAGCAGCAGTACACCCAGGGCGGCGGCGAGACCGCGCTGCAGGCGATGCGCCACGTCGGCCCCTACTGCCTGCTGCGCCCGCTGGGCAGCGGCGGCATGGGCGCGGTCTGGCTGGCCGAGCGGGTCGATGGCGGGCTGCACCGCGCGGTCGCGCTGAAGCTGCCGCACCTGGGCCAGCACGCCCGCCAGCTGGCCCAGCGCTGGGAGCGCGAACGCGACATCCTGGCGGCGCTGGAGCACCCGCACATCGCCCGGCTCTACGACGCCGGCGAGACCGAGGCCGGCCAGCCCTACCTGGCGCTGGAGCACGTCGAGGGTGCGCCCATCACGCAGCACTGCGACCGGGCCGGGCTGTCGGTGCGCGACCGGGTCAAGCTCTTCCTGCAGGTGCTGGAGGCGGTGCAGTTCGCCCACTCGCGGCTGGTGGTGCACCGCGACCTGAAGCCCTCCAACATCTTCGTTGGCGCCGATGGCCAGGTGCGGCTGCTGGACTTCGGCATCGCCAAGCTGCTCGACGAAACGCAAGGACACGCCGCCAGCGAGCTGACCGAGCTCGGCGGCGCTGCGCCGATGACGCCCGACTACGCCTCGCCCGAGCAGATCCTGCGCCAGCCCATAGGCACCTCGTCCGACGTGTACTCGCTGGGTGTCGTCTTCTACGAGCTGATCGCCGGCCAGCGCCCCTACCGGCTGGTGCGCGACACCCGGGGCGCACTCGAGGACGCCATCCTCGCCACCGAACCCACCCGCCCCAGCCGCCTGGCCAACACCGAAGCCGCCGAGGCGGCCGCCGCCTTGCGCGCCGTGCGCCTGCCGCAGCTGCGCCGGCAGCTGCGCGGCGACCTCGACAACGTCGCGCTGAAGGCGCTGCGCAAGAACCCGGCCGATCGCTATGTCTCGGCCGAGGCCTTTGCCAGCGACCTGCAGCGCTGGCTGGACGGCCGGCCGGTGCTGGCCCACCCGGGCAGCCGGCTCTATCGCGCGCGCAAGTTCATCGTCCGCCACCGGCTGCCGGTGGGCGCGGTGGCGGTGGCGCTGGTCTCGATGGCCGCGGGCCTGGGCGTGGCGCTGCACCAGGCCGGCGTCGCGCAGCGCGAGGCGCGCAAGGCGCTGGCAGTGCAGGCCTTCCTGGTCGGGCTGTTCCGCGAGGCGGAGCCGGCGCGCGCGCAGGGCCGCGAGGTCACCGTGCGCGACCTGATGGCGCGCGGCGAACGCGAGCTGCAGGCCGGCCTGCAGGGCGAGCCGGAGCTGAGCAACGAGCTGAGCGGCGTGCTGGTCGATATCTACGACAAGCTGGGCAACGGCAAACAGGCGCTGCCGCTCGCCGAGGCGCGGCTGGCCCAGGCGCGGCAGAGCTTCGGCGCCGGCAGCCTGCAGTACGGCGACGCGCTGGTCTCGCTGGCGCGCATCCGGCGCACGCTGGGCCAGCACGAGCTGGCCCTGGCGGCGGTCAACGAAGCCCGCACGGTGATGCTGCCCTACCAGGCGCTGCGCCCGAATGCGCAAGCCGACCTCTCGCTGGACGCCGGCCACAGCCTGCTGGCGCTGATGCGCTTCGAGGAGGGCCGCGTGGGCATGCAGGCCGCGCTGCCGCAGATCGAGGCCGTGCGCGGCCGCGAGAGCTGGGACGTGGTCGAGATCAAGGCGGCGATCGCCAGTGCCTATGCCGCCGAGGGCGCGCACGACAAGGCAGCGGCGATCATGAAGGAGATCCAGCCGCTGCTCGACAAGCCCTGGCCCACGGTCGGGCTGGACCTGCCGGCGCTGCTCGGCACCATGGGCTACTCGCAGTGGCAGGCGCGCCGCTGGCCTGAAGCCGCCCGCACGCTGGAGCGCGCGATCGCCGAAATGGACCGCCTCGCCGGTGCGCGCAACTCACCCGCGATCGACGCCGGCCGCACGCTGGGCATGGTGCGGCTGGACGCCGGCGAGTTCGGCCTCGCCGCCGACGCACTGGCCGCCAACAGCCGGCGCTCCGAAGAGTTCTACGGCCCCCAGGACGGCGAGACCGCACTCAACCTCTCGTTCCAGGTGATGGGGCTGCTGCGCACCAACCGCCTGACCCAGGCCGAGGCCATGGCGCGCGAGAGCGTGCGCATCGCCGAGAGCGGCTCGACGCTGGCCGCCTCGGAGATCCGCGGCCTGCGGCGCCGCTGGGGTGTCGCGCTGGTGCTGAGCAGCCGCGCCGCCGAGGGGCTGGCGGTGCTGGAGGCCATCGCCGCCCAGGAGGCGGCGGCCGGCCAGAACGACGTGCGCCACGCCGCCACGCTGACCTACCGCGCCGGCGCGCTGAACGCCGTCGGCCGCACCCGTGAAGCGGTCCTGGCAGCCCAGCAGGCCGCCGCCATCTGGCAAGCCGGCAGCGGGCCGGCGGCCCAGGTCGGCCTGGCGAAAGCACGCTTGACCGAAGCGCTCTCGTGGCTGCGCGCCGGCGAGCCTGCCAAGGCACCGCCGCTGATCGACGAGGCGGCGCGCCTGCTGGCCCAGGCCCAGCCGGCCGGGCATGTGGACCACCTCTACCCGGAGCTGGTGCGGGCACGCTGGCTGCGCGCCACCGGACGGGCGGAGCAAGTGGCTCAGGCCGAGAGCCTGGAGCGTGGTGTGCGCGAGCGCTTCAGAGGAATCTCGGGGGGCGAATTGCCGCAGGAAGTGCCGCTGATCTACTGAGCTGGCCTGGTCGAGGACTGGCGGGGTGCCGCTCCGCGTGGGGCTTTGTTCTCTTGCCGAGAGCGCGCCGGGTTGCGCCCGGCTGGCGCCTCACTTTCTTTGCGGGCGCAAAGAAAGTAAGCAAAGAAAGCG
>DATHWJ010000149.1:0-5105 GCA_035460745.1 Ideonella sp.
CCGACGGCCAAGGCGCCAGCCGCCGTCCCCGCGCCCGCCGCCCGGCGCCGGCCCGGCTGGGTCACCCAGCTGGGGCTGCGCTTCACCGGCTGGTGGGCCGACGGGCGCACCACGCTGCACTTCATCGGCGAGGTGCTGCTCGCGCTGGGCCGCATGCTGCTGGGGCGCAGCGGGCTGCGCTGGCGCGACCTGGCCTGGCAGCTCGACCAGACGGGGCCGCGCAGCCTGCCCATCGTCTCGCTGGTGAGCTTCCTGGTGGGGCTGATCCTGGCCTACATGGGGGCGGCGCAGTTGCAGCGCTTCGGCGCCCAGATCTACATCGCCGACCTGGTCACCATCGGCGTGGTGCGCGAGATCGCCGCGCTGATGACCGGCATCATCCTGTCGGGCCGGGTCGGCGCCGCGTTTGCCGCGCAGCTCGGCAGCATGCAGGCCAACGAAGAGGTCGATGCGCTGCGCACGCTGGGCATAGCGCCGATCGAGAACCTGGTGCTGCCGCGCCTGATCGCGATGGTGCTGGTGGCGCCGCTGCTGACCGCCTACGCCGCGCTGGTCGGCTGCATGGCCGGCATGCTGGTGGCCGTCGGCATCTACGGCGTGGTGCCGCTGGAATACCTGCACCAGAGCCTGGAGGCGATCACGCTCACCCACCTCGGCGTGGGCCTGCTGAAGGGCACGGTCTACGCGGCGCTGGTGGCGCTGGCGGGCTGCCGGCAAGGCCTGTTCGCAGGCCGCAGCGCACAGGCCGTGGGCGACGCGACAACGGCCGCGGTGGTGCAGTCCATCGTCTGGATCGTGGTGGCCGCGTCGGCGCTGACGATCGCCTTCCAGCGGCTGGATATATGAGCGCGCCCGCCGACATCGTGGCGGTGAAGGGCTTGACCATGGCCTTCGGGCCCAAGGTGGTCCAGCACGACCTCGACTTCACGGTCCGCGCCGGCGAGATCCTCGTCATCATGGGCGGCAGCGGCTGCGGCAAGAGCACCTTGCTGCGCCACATGATCGGGCTGCAGCCGCCCGCCAAGGGCAGCGTGGTGTACGGCGAGATCGACATGTACCAGGCCGAGGACGAGGCCCAGACCGCGCTGCGCCAGCGCTTCGGCGTGATGTTCCAGGCCGGCGCCTTGTGGAGCTCGATGTCGGTGGGCGAGAACGTGATGCTGCCGATGCGCGAGTTCCGCCAGATGGAGGAGGCCGAGATGGAGCACCTGGCGCGCTTCAAGCTCGCGCTGGTGGGCCTGGGCGGCAGCTTCGACGCCGAGCCCGCCTCGCTCAGCGGCGGCATGCGCAAGCGCGCCGCGATCGCCCGCGCGATGGCGCTGGACCCGCCGCTGCTCTACCTCGACGAGCCCTCCGCCGGGCTGGACCCGCTCACCTCGGCCCGGCTCGACGAGCTCATCCTCAGCCTGCGCGACCACCTCGGCACGTCCGTGGTGATGGTGACGCACGAGCTGGACAGCATCTTCGCGGTGGCCGACCGCGCCCTCTTCCTCGACGCCAAGGAGAAAACCATGACCGCGCTCGATGCGCCCAAGGCCCTGCTGGAGCACGGCCCCGAGCCGGTACGCGAGTTTCTGCGGCGCGGCCGCCCGGAAACCAAGGCCACCCAGGCAGCCCCGGCGCCAGCGCCGGCCGCCTCCGGCACCGAGGCCACGGCATGAAGCGCAAGGCCAATCCCACGCTGATCGGCGCCTTCGTGGTGGGCGCGCTGGCGCTGATCTTCGCCGCCGTCTTCCTCATCGCCGGCGGCCAGCTCTTCAGCCGCAAGGAGCGTGCGGTGATGTACTTCAGCGGCTCGATCTACGGGCTGCAGGTCGGCGCGCCGGTCGTCTTCCGCGGCGTGCGGCTGGGCAGCGTGACCTCCATCGGCCTGGCCTACGACAAGAGCAAGGACACCTTCTCCATCCCGGTGATGGCCGAGCTGGAGCGCGACGTCGTGCGCAACGTCAACGACGCGAAGGACAAGAGCCCCGCGCAGGACGGCTCGCTGACCATCGAAGCCCTGGTCGGCCGCGGCCTGCGGGCCCAGCTCGCGATGCAGAGCCTGCTGACCGGCCAGCTCTACGTCGACCTCGACTTCCGGCCCGACAAGCCGGCCCGCCAGCAAGGCGCCTTCACCAGCGCCACCGAGATCCCGACCGTCTCGACCGCCATCCAGGAGCTGAAGAACCAGGTCGAGAGCATCGACTTCCGCCGCCTGCTGGACGACGTCTCGGCGATCGCCTCGTCGGCCTGGCGTGTCGTCAGCGGCCCCGAGCTGGACCAGGCGATGAAGGACCTGGCGCAGATCACCGGCAACATCAAGAGCCTGACCTCGCAGCTGGACAAGCAGGTCGATCCGCTGGCCGGCAGCGCGAAATCGACGCTGCAATCGACCCAGAACGCGATGGAGCGGCTGAGCGGCGCGGCGGACCGCATCGGCGGCGCCGCCAGCAGCGTGGACCACACGGCGGCCAAGGTCGGCGAGTTCCTCGCGCCCGACTCGGCGCTGGTGCAAAGCGTGCAGAAGACGGCCGACGAGCTGGCCCGCAGCGCCGAGGCCTTGCGCAGCACCACCTCCGACGATTCGCTGCTGATGCAAAACCTGGACCGCGCACTGAAAGACGTCTCGCGCGCCGCCCGCGCGGTGCGCGAGCTGGCCGACACGCTGGACCAGCAGCCCGACCTGCTGGTGCGCGGCCGGGCCGCCTCCGCGCCATGACCCACGAAAGCCCGCCGATGACCCTCGCCCGCTGCCCGCGCCGCTTGACGCTGCCCCCTTCGCTGAACGCCGCCCCAAGCCCGGCGTCTGCTGCGCGGGCCCTCCTCGGCGCCGCGGCCCTGGCCGCGCTGCTGGCCGGCTGCGCCGGCAGCGTCTCGCCGCCCGCCCACCTCTACCAGCTGCGCGCCGACCCGCCGGCCAGCCTGGCGGCCGGTGCGCCGGCCGCCGGCAACGTGGTCTGGCAACTCGGCCGCGTGCAGTTGCCGGCCTACCTGGACCGCGACACGCTGCTGGTGCCCACCGGCCAGGCGGGCCTGCAGCCGCTCAGCGGCCACCGCTGGGCCGAGCCGCTGCGCGACGCGGTGCCGCGCCTGCTGCGGCAGGACCTGGCGCGCCTGCTGGGCCCCGACAAGGTCTGGGGCCAGCCGCTGCCGCCGGGCGTGCAGCTCACCGGGCAATTGCTGGTGGAGCTGCAGCGGCTGGACGCCAGCGCGGCCGGCGACGCGGTGGTCTTGCAGGCGCGCTGGACGCTGGTCGACCCGGCCGGCAAGGCAGCCCCCGTGGTCACCGAGGCGGAGCTGCGCGCCGCCATCGTGCGGGACCCGGGCCCGGCGAGCGGCGTGGCCGGCGCCGGCACCCCCGCCCCGGAGCGGCTGGTCAACGCGCACCGCGAGGTGCTGTGGCAGCTCGCCCAGCGCATCGCCGCCAGCGCGCCGCCGCGCTGAGCGCCCGGCCGGCGCTGCACTGGCCCCCGCGCCCCGCCCCGGGGCGGGGCGCGCAAGGGCTGAAGGCGCGGGGGCAGTTTTCTGCCAAACTGCCCAACCCTTCAGCCTCAAGCCCCTCGCGCGCACAACGCCGCGATGCCTGCCCGATGTTATTGATGATCAACGGCCAGCCCATGCGGCTGGACGATGCGGCGGTGGCGCCGGAGATGCCCTTGTTGTGGGCCCTGCGCGACGAACTCGGCCTCACCGGCACCAAGTTCGGCTGCGGCGTCGCGGCTTGCGGCGCCTGCACGGTGCAGGTCGACGGCCAGGCCGTGCGCTCCTGCGTAACCCCGCTCTCGGCTGTGCAGGGCAAGGCGATACGCACCATCGAGGGCCTGGGCACGCCCGAGCAGCCGCATGCGCTGCAGCGCGCCTGGTCGGTGCACCAGGTGCCGCAATGCGGCTACTGCCAGAGCGGCATGCTGATGGCGGCCGCCGCGCTGCTGCAGCGCAATCCCCGGCCCAGCGACGACGACATCGACGCCGCGATGAGCAACCTCTGCCGTTGCGGCACCTATCCGCGCGTGCGCGCGGCCATCCACAGCGCCGTGCGCATCCTGCGCGAGGCGCCGGCGGCGCCGCCCAAGCCTGGGGCCCGCGCGTGATCAGGCGCCGCGCGCTGCTCTGGTCCGGCCTGGGCGCGGCCGGCGCGTTGGTGGTGGGCTGGAGCGGCCTGCCGCCGCGCAGCCGGCTGGGCGGCGCCGACACGCTGCCGCCGGTGGCCGGCGAGGTGGGCCTGAACGGCTGGATCAAGATCGCGGCCGACGGCGGCGTGCGGCTGGCGATGCCCTACTGCGAGATGGGCCAGGGCGTGCACACCGCGCTGGCGACCCTGGTGGCCGAGGAGCTGGACGTCGCGGTCGAGCGGGTGCAGGTCATCGCGGCGCCGGTCGACACGCTGTACGGCAACGTCGCGACGCTGGTGGCGCAACTGCCGGCCCATCCGCGCAACATCGAGCCCGGCCACGAGACGCTGGCCGTGCGCCTGGGCGAGTGGATGCTGCGCAAGGTGGCGCGCGAGCTCGGCATCGTGGTCACCGGCGGCTCCTCCACGGTGGCCGACAGCTACGACGTGCTGCGCCTCGCGGCGGCCACCGCGCGGGCCCAGCTGCTGGGTGCGGCCTCGCTGCAGTGGAAGCTGCCGGTGGACGAGTTCAGCGTCGCCGACGGCGTCATCAGCCACCCCGGCGGCAGCCACGCCGGCTACGGCGAGCTGGCCGCCAAGGCCGCCGTCACGCCGCCCGGCGAACTGCGCTACAAGCCGCGCGCCCGGTGGGCCCACCTGGGCCACCCGCAGGCCCGGCTGGACACCGTCGCCAAGAGCAATGGCTCGGCCCGCTACGGCATCGACGTGCGCCTGCCCGGCATGGTCTACGCCGCGGTGCGCCACGCGCCGACGCTGGGCGGCGCGCCCGGCCATGCCGACATCGACACCGTGCTCAAGCGCCCCGGCGTCGAGCGCGTGGTGCGGCTGGGCGCCATCGCCGGCTCGACCGACGCCTTCGCGGTGGTCGGCCGCAGCAGCTGGCACGCGCTGCAGGGCGCCCGCGCGCTGGTGGTCGAGTGGCAGGCGCGGCCCAGCGGCCCGCTCGATTCCGCCCGCATCCTGCAAGGCCTGGAAACCACCGCCCGCGACG
>DATHWJ010000150.1:0-16277 GCA_035460745.1 Ideonella sp.
GAAGACGCGGTGGCCGGCTTCGTGGATGGCATCGATGCGCCGCGCCAGCACGAGGTTGCGCTCGTCGACAAGCCGGCGGTGGAAGTCGCGCTGCTCGGGCGTGTCCAGGCAGTCGCACCAGTCGCCATAGCTCTGCAGCTCGTCGAGCCGGCCGTCGGCCCAGGCCATCGCCATGCGCAGCATCACCCGCTGCGCATCGCCGCGCTCCAGCTCGTCCAGCATGGTCTGCACCATCTTGTTGCGCTCGGCGGTGTCGGCTGGCGACAACAGCGCGATCTGCGCCTCCGGTGTTTCGAGCGACAGCACCGGTTTCTTCAGCCCGTGCGCCAGGCCGGCCAGGAAGTTGTCGATGCCGTAGGACGGGTCCAGCCCATCGGGCCGGCCGGCCAGCGCCATCAGCGTGACGGCCTGCATCTCGGGCCTCAAGGCCCCGAGCTTCGTGCCGACGCAGGCCGCATCGGTCTGGGCCGCCATGCGGGTGGCGAGCAGCGCCGGCAAGGGGGTCACGTCCTTGTGGGCGGCGATCAGGGCCTGCAGCCGGCGCGAGATGTCCGGGTCCAGCAGGTCGAGCTCCAGGGCCAGGCGGTCGGACTCGCGCAGCGCACGCAGCGTCTTGGGGCCGGGGAACATCCACGGCAGGCGGGCCACGTGCAGCGTGCCGTAGAGCCAGGAGTCGCGGCCGTCCTTGCGGATGCGCCAGAGGTAGCCGCGGTCGCGCGCGTCGCGCATGCCTTGCTGCACCTGCTCGACGCCCAGCGGCGGCGTGGCCGGCGGGCAGGGCCTGGCGGCCGTGGGCTCGGGCTGGGGTGGCGACACCGGCTGCGCGGGCGCGGGGCCGGCGAACAAGGCTGCGGCCAGCGCGGCGGCCGCGCACAGCGGCCGGCCCAGCCGGCGCAACAGCAGCAGCAGCGGCGGCATCAGCATGGTGGCGGGTACGGCGAAGTGGGGGTCACGTCAGGCCGGGTCGGAAAGGGTTTGTTCGATCGCACCGAAGACGCTCAGGCCGTCGCGGCCCTTCATCTCGATGCGCACGGTGTCGCCGAACTGCAGGAACGGGGTGCGCGGCTCGCCGTGCTCCAGGGTTTCGAGGGCGCGCCGCTCGGCGATGCTGTTGCAGCCCTTGGAGGCGTCCTGGTTGCCGACCGCGCCCGAGCCCACGATGGTACCGGCCCGCAGCGCACGCGTCTTGGCGAGGTGGGCCAGCAGCTGGCCGAAGTGGAAGCTCATCTCCGGGCCGGCCTCGCACAGGCCCACCTTGCGGTCGTTCAGCGTCGTCTGCAGCGTCAGGTGCACCCGGCCGCCCTGCCAGGCCTCGCCGAGCTCGTCGGGCGTGACGGCGACCGGGCTGAAGGCCGTCGCCGGCCAGCCCTGGCAGCCGGGCGCCCCGCGGGCCGCCTCGGCCTGCAGCAGCGCCCGCAGCGACCAGTCGTTGGCCAGCATCAGCAGGCGCAGGCCTTCCAGCGCCTGGGCCGGCGGCGTGCCCGGGGCGACGTCGCCGGTGATGGCGGCCAGGCCGGCTTCGAAGTCGATGCCGGCCTCCGCACTGGCGAACACCGCGTCCTGGCAGGGCCCGTCGAAGTGGTCGCTGCCGCCGCGGGCCATCAGCGGCTCGCCGTAGAGGCTGGGCGGCAGCTCACCGCCTTGGGCCTTGCGAAGCAGCTCGACCCGGCTCAGGTAGGCAGAGCCCACCACCCACTGGTAGGCGCGCGGCAGCGGCGCCATGCACTTCTGCGGCTCGAATGGAAAGGCATGGCGGGCACGGCCGTGGTTGAGCGTGGTGCTGAGGTCCTCGAGCTGCGGCGAGAGGAAGTTCCAGTCGTCCAGCACCTGCTGCAGCCGGGTGGCGATGCCGCTGGTGTAGTGGGCGCTGGCGAGGTCGCGCGAGACGACGACCAGTTGGCCGTCACGCGAACCGTCGTGGTAGGTGGCGAGTTTCATGGAGCATCTTGGTTTGGTGGCAGTATTGTCCAATGCCCGCAACAGCCCCTTTCCGGTCGCCAGCTGCCGCTTGGCGCCAGCTGGCGCCGTGCAGCGGCCGGCGCGGGCGCGCGCTCGGCTTCGCCGGGCTGGCGCTGCTGGTGATGCTGCTGCACGGCGCCCTGCTGCACGAGCCGCCCGGCGCATTGGGCCGCCCTGTGCGCAGCGCTGCGGACACGCCCCAGCCGGTGCACATGGTGCTGGCCGCGCCGCCGCAACCCACGGCCACACCCGCGACAACCACCACGCCCGCGGCGGACAAGCCACTCGCCACGACCGAGCCCCCCGCCCGCCCGGCACCGGCACCCGTACCCTCACCGGCGGCACCCGCAGAGCCACGGCCCGCCGTCGCCACCTCGCCTGCGCCGGCACCGACCGACGCAGCCGCTCGCGCGGTGGAACCGTCCGCAGAGGCCCCCGCGCCTCCCGCCGCGGCACCCGCCACCGTGCCGCCGGAAACCCCGCCCGTCACCCCGGCGCCGCAGCCCGCCCCCGCGGCCGGCACGCCGCCCCCGGTCTACCCGACCGAGCCGCCGCTCAACCGCACGCTGGACTACCGCGTGGTGCGCGGCCCGGCGAGCGGGCTGGGCCAGCTGCGCTGGGAGGCCACGCCGAGCGCCTATACGCTCAGCCTGCAGGCCAGCGTCGCGGGCGGCCCGGTGCTGGACTGGACCAGCACCGGCGGCTTCGACAGCGCCGGCCTGGCGCCGCAGCGCATGGTCGAGCGCCAGCGCGAGCGCGAGGTGCACGCGGTCAACTTTCAGCGCGACAAGCAGCTGATCAGCTTCTCCGGCCCGTCCCGCGTGGAGCCGCTGCTGCGCGGCGCGCAGGACCGCCTGAGCTGGCTGATCCAGTTGGCGGCGGTGGTGCAGGCGCAACGCGCCACGCTGAAGGAGGGCGACACGCTGCGCTTCCAGGTCGCCAGCCCGCGCGGCGACGTCGATGAATGGGTCTTCACGCTGATGGGCATCGCGCCGCTGGAGGTGGCCGGCATGCGCTGGGGTGCCCTCAAGCTGGTGCGCGAGCCGCAGCGGCCTTATGACCAGCGCGTCGAGGTCTGGCTGGCGCCTGTCGCCAGCTACCTGCCGCTGGCGCTGACGCTGACCACTGTGCCCGGCGGCGTGCCGCTGGAGCTGTGGCTGACCGGGGGCCTGAGGATCGATCTGTAGCCGGGCTTCTCTTGAAATCGGCAGAGCCATGGCCATCTGTGACTCCAATGGGCGCACGCCTGGCCATCCGGTTCGTCGTGCGCGCTGGAGGATGCGCGATGAACCTGCTTTACAACTCCGACAGCTACGCGGTGGTGCAGATCGAGCTGGCCGACGAGGCCGGTGAGGCCGGCCCGCCGGACGGCGACACGGCCGCTGCGTCGCGTGGCGGCTACGAGATCGTCGATAAATTCGCTCGCAAGGGCGTCTTTCTCGACGGCGCCGTCGCGATCAGCTTCCGCCAGGGCGTGGAGGCCTTGTCCGGCGGCAGCCCCAGCACCGACGAGATCGACGACTACATCGCCGGCTTCACGGTGCTGGCGCAGCAGCCGGTGCTGCTGCACTGACGCCCGGCAGAGTCTTGCGGAAGCCGTGCCCTCGCACGGCAAAGACCGCCCGCGGGCACAAAAGCTTGCCCTCCCGGGCTTGCTGGGCCAAGATCGCCGCACGGCAGGGTGGCGCCGTCGCGCCACCGCCGCTGCGGAGTTCCGATGGTCAGGCGTTTGGCCGATACCCGTTTTGTGCTGTCGCCGGGGCTGGCCGAAGCCCCGGTGCTCGACCGGATGTGCACGCACTTCGTGTTGACGCTGACGCTGGCACAGGCCGGGCGCTTCAACCTGCGCCGCGACTGGAGCGGCCTGCTGGGCCTGACCGGCCGGCACCTGGTGTGGCCGGTCTCGGCCCTGCGGCGGGTGCGCGCCTTCCTGAACCGGCGCTGCCAGGCCAACGAGCACTGGAAGGGCCATGACGGCCTGAGCGACGCCGCCTTCATCGAGCGCCATGGCGCCTGGCGCGGCCCTTACGAAGAGAGCTCGCTGTTCTTCTACCTCGACGAGTACATCAAGGACTCGCCCAAGGACCTGCTCGCGGTGCTGGGCACCACGGCCGACTGGCTGGAGCGCGACCTGAAGAAGCACTCCACGCTGGTCGAGAAGAACATCGACGCGCTGGCCGGCCTGCTGCAGCTCAACCCGGCCGAACGCGCGCTGCTGCTCTACGGCACCCTCGCCCGCTACCAGCGCGAGTTGCGCGGCCTGCTGGTCGAGTTCAAGGTCTCGAATGCCCAGGAGGCCTACGCCACCATCGCCCGCGTGGCCGGCGTCGACGAGCGCGAGGTGGCCGAGGCGCTGCGTGCCGGCTCGCGGCTGGAGCGCATCGGCATGATCGAGAACCTGATCTCGGAGCACAACATCACCGACCTGTCCGACCTGATGAAGGTCAGCGAGCAGTTGCCGCCGGTGCTGATGCGCGAGTACCGCGACCCGAGCGACCTGATGGCCGTCTTCACCCGCCCGGCGACCCGCTCGGAGTTGGTGCCCGGCGACTTCAGCTTCGTGGCCGAAGAAGTGAAGGTGCTCTGCGGCCTGCTGCAGAACGCGGTCGCACGCAAGGCCGCCGGCGTCAACGTGCTGCTCTACGGCCCGCCCGGCACCGGCAAGACCGAGCTGGCCAAGGTCTGCGCCCAGACCACCGGGCTGGAGCTCTACGAGGTGGAGTACGCCGACCGCGACGGCAACTCGCTGACCGGCCGCGACCGCTACCGCTCGCTGCAGATCAGCCAGGTCTTCCTGAAGGGCGGCAACAACGTGGCGCTGCTGTTCGACGAGGTGGAGGACGTCTTCCCGCCCATTCCCAGCGACACCGCGCAGCTGATCTCGCGGCTGGACGCGGGCGACGGCGCGTCGTCCAGCGTCAGCGGCAAGGCCTGGGTCAACCAGATCCTGGAGAGCAACCCGGTGCCAGTGATCTGGATCACCAACCGCATCGAGCAGATCGACCCGGCCTTCCGGCGCCGCTTCCAGTACCACCTGGAGCTCAAGTCGCCGCCGCCCGGTGCCCGCGAGGCCCTGGTGGCGCGGGCGCTGGCCGGGGTGAGCGCGAGCGAGGGGCTGGCGGCACGGCTGGCCGGCCGGCGCGGCCTGACGCCGGCGCAGATCCGCACGGCCGTGCGCTTCGCCCAGCTGGCCGGTGGGCCGGACGAGGTCGAGAGCCTGATCGAGCGTCAGCTGGCCAACGCCGACAAGGCGCTGGGCAGCAGCGCCGGCCGCGAGCGCGGGCCGCGCCAGGTCGTCACCGACTACCGGCTCGACCTGATCCACGTCGAGACCCGTTTCGAGCTGCCGCAGATCATCGAGGCGCTGAAGCGCCGCGGCCACGGCGCACTGTGCTTCTACGGCCCGCCCGGCACCGGCAAGACAGCGCTGGCCGAGCACATCGCCGCCAGCCTGGGCCGGCCGCTGATGGTGCGCCAGGCGAGCGACATCGCCAGCAAGTTCGTCGGCGAGACCGAGCAGAACATGGCCCGCATGTTCGAGGAGGCCGCCAGCGAAGAAGCGGTGCTGCTGCTCGACGAGGCCGACAGTTTTTTGCGCAGCCGTCGCATGGCCGAGCGCAACTACGAGGTCAGCGAGGTCAACGAGATGCTGCAGGGCATGGAGCGCTTCGGCGGCATCTTCATCTGCACCACCAACCTGTTCGAGGAGCTGGACGAAGCGGCGCTGCGCCGCTTCACCTTCAAGATCCGCTTCAAGGCGCTGACGACGGCGCAGCGCGTGACGATGTTCGTCAACGAGGCGCTGCAGGGCGCCGAGGCCGCGCTGACGGACGAGCAGCGCCAGCGCCTGGCCTCCCTCGACCAGCTCGCGCCAGGCGATTTCGCGGCCGTCAAGCGCCAGGTCGAGATCCTGGGCGTGGCCTTCGAGCCCGACGAGTTCCTGGCCCAGCTGGAGAGCGAGCACCGCGTCAAGCCGGAGGTCCGGCAGCGGCGCGGCATGGGGTTCAAGCACTGATACGGGCGCCGCGGCGCCCGGGCCGATGGCCCAAATAAGCGGCCTATACAGGGCAAGCTTCACGGTTGGCGCACGGGCGTGCACGCGAGAATGCCGAAGCCGGCCTCCGCGTCCGGTATATCCATGGACCCCGTGATCACCCCTGCCCTGCACTGGCCGCTGACGCTCATGTCGGCCTGTGTCGCCGCGCTCGTTTTCGGGCTGCTGGCGCATGGGCTGCGCAAGATGCGGTCGACCGACGCCGTCACTGCCATCGGCTGGTGGGCGGCGGGGGCCGTCACCGCGGGAGGCGGCCTCGGCGCCGCGCAGTTCCTGGCCCTCAGCGGCCTGACCCTGCCCTGGCCCAACCTCTACCACGCCGGCACGGTGGGCGCGACCTGGCTGGTGGCCGTGGCCGGCATCACGCTGATACTGGCCACCGCCCGCATCAAGGTGAGCGACGAAGCGCGCGTGATCGGCCAGGCGGTGCTGCTGAGCGGCCTGTGGCTGGCGGTGCTGGCGCTGGGGCTGGCCGCGCTGGGCGTGCAGCCCGCCGAGCGGGCGGGGCCGGGCGCCCTGCCGCTGGGCTCGTTCGGCCTGGTGCTGGTGGCCGCCCTGCTGGGCCTGTGGATGCTGTTCGGCCAGCGCTGGGCCAAGGTCGGCAAGTTCGCGGCCCGCCAATGGGCCGGCGCGGTGCTGTTCGGGCTGATGACCGGCATGGCCCAGGAGCTGGCCCTGGGCGACCTGCGCTTCTTGAGCTCGGCCACGATGGCCGAGAACGCGGCGATGGGCAACCTCACCATACAGCTGGCCGCCGCGGCCGGCGCGCTGGCGGTGCTGCTCGGCCTGTTCGGCGCGCTGGTGGACTCGCGCGCGCACGGCCGCAACGTGGTGCTCGCCTCGTCGCTCAGCGAGGCCAACCGCCGGCTGCGCGAGCTCGCGCTGGCCGACCCGCTGACCCGCCTGCCCAACCGCCTGCTGTTCGAAGAAAAGCTGGCCGAGGCGCTGGCCCGCGTCGGCAACGAGCCCGGCTCGCTGGCGGTGCTGTTCATCGATCTCGACGGCTTCAAGCCCATCAACGACTCCTTCGGCCATGTGGCCGGCGACGCCGTGCTGCGCGAAGTGGGCCGCCGCCTGCAGGCCCTGACGCGCCAGAGCGACACGGTGGCGCGCGTCGGCGGCGACGAGTTCCTGCTGATGGCGGAGCGGCCGGGCGGCGAGCTCGGCGCGTCCAATGTCTCGCAGCGCGTGCTGCAGGCCATCAACAAGCCCTACACGCTGCCCAACCAGGTCGAGGTCAACCTCTCGTGCTCGGTCGGCATCGTGATGTACCCCGAGCATGGCCCGGCCCCCAAGCTGCTGGCCAACGCGGACGCCGCCATGTACGCCGCCAAGCGCGCCGGCGGCTCGACCTACGCCTTCTTCGAGCCCAGCATGGAGCAGGACGCGCGCAACCAGCTCGAGCTGCAGCACGACCTGCGCAGCGCGCTGGAGCGCAACGAGCTGGAGCTCTACTACCAGCCCAAGATCGACGGCCGCTCGGGCCAGATCACCGGCGTCGAGGCGCTGGTGCGCTGGCACCACCCGACCCGCGGCCTGGTGATGCCCGGCCTCTTCATTCCGGTGGCCGAGCGCTTCGGCCTGATCGGCGCGCTGGGCAACTGGGTCATCGAAGAAGCCTGCCGCCAACTGCGCCAGTGGCTGGACGAAGGCCTGCGCATGCGGGTCTCGGTGAACCTGTCGGTCCACCAACTGCGCCAGGAAGACCTGGTGCCGCGCATCCGCCGCGCGGTGGAGCGCAACAGCATCGACGCGTCGCTGCTCACCTTCGAGATCACCGAGAGCGCGGCGATGGAAGACACGGCCGTGACGATGCGTTCATTCGCCCACCTGGCCCGCGTCGGCGCCACCGTCTCGATCGACGACTTCGGCACCGGCTATTCCAGCCTGGCCTACCTGCGCAAGCTGCCGGCCCGCCAGCTCAAGATCGACCGCAGCTTCGTGATGGACCTCGACCAGAGCAGCGACGCGCTGGCGGTGGTCGACGCCGTCATCAAGCTGGCGCACGCGCTGGGCCTGCGGGTGGTGGCCGAGGGCGTCGAGACCGAACGCCAGCGCGACATCCTGCTGAGCCTGAACTGCGACGAGCTGCAGGGCTACCTCTTCGCCAAGCCGATGTCGGCCTCCAGGCTGACGCTGTGGGCGATGGGCGACGACGGCGTGGAGACGGCCGATTTCCGGCCCTCGCTCTACATGGACGGCGCGACGTTGTTGCAATAGCCCCCACGGTCGCTAGCGCTCCCTGCCCCCCGGGGGGGCTCGCGCAGCGGACCGGCAGAGCCGGATCCGCGCACGCCCTTGGGGGACGGGAGCCTGCGTCGTGGGGTGCGGCGCTGGTCAGTGACGGCGTTTCGCTACCGCGTGGGCGAGTTCGCGCAGCAGCGGCTCGGTGCCGTCCCAGCCCAGGCAGGCGTCGGTGATGGAGACGCCGCGCTTCAGCGGCTGGCCCGGCAGCAAGTCCTGCCGGCCTTCTTCGAGGTGGCTCTCTATCATCACGCCGGTGATGCGGCGCTCGCCGGCGGCGAGGCGCTGCGCCACGTCGTGACCCACCTCGAGCTGGCGGCGGTGCTGCTTGGCGGCGTTGGCGTGCGAGAAGTCGATCATCACCTGCTCGCGCTGGCCGGCGGCGCGCAGCACGGCGCAAGCCGCATCGACGTCGGTCGCGCTGTAGTTGGGCGTCTTGCCGCCGCGCAGGATGACGTGGCAGTCGGCATTGCCGCGGGTCTCGAAGATGGCGGCCTGGCCCATCTTGGTCATGCCCATGAAGGCGTGCGGTGCCTGCGCCGCCAGGATGGCGTCGGCCGCCACCTTGACGCTGCCGTCGGTGCCGTTCTTGAACCCCACCGGACAGGACAGGCCGGAGGCCAGCTGGCGGTGGCTCTGGCTCTCGGTCGTGCGGGCGCCGATGGCGCCCCAGGAAACCAGGTCGGCGATGTACTGCGGGCTCAGCAGGTCGAGGAACTCGGTGCCGGCCGGCAGGCCCAGCGCCGCCACGTCGAGCAGCAGCTGGCGGGCGCGGCGCAGGCCCTCGTTGATGCGGAAGCTGCCGTCCAGGCGCGGGTCGTTGATGTAGCCCTTCCAGCCGACCGTCGTGCGCGGCTTCTCGAAGTAGACCCGCATCACCACCAGCAGCTCGCCGCGCAGCTCGTCGGCCAGCGTCTTCAGCCGGCCGGCGTAGGCGAGGGCCTGCTCGTGGTCGTGGATGGAGCAGGGGCCGACGACGACGATCAGGCGGTCGTCGCGGCCGGCCAGCACGTCCGCCAGCGCGGTGCGGGCGGCCTCGACCAGGGCCTGCGAGGCGGCCGGCATCGCCATCTCGTCGAGCAGCAGGGCGGGCGAGATCAGCGGGCGCACCGCCGCGATGCGCACGTCGTCGACGCGGGTGGTGTCGTGGGTGGTGTCGTGGGCGGGGTCGGATGGGGCATCGACCTGGGCAGGCGCCGGCAGATCGTCCGCGGCACCCACTTCATGGTCGTGGCGCCAGTCGTCGGGTCGGGTCAAGGCGGGCTCCGCAAGTCGCAAGGGGGAGCGGATTATCCCGCCGCGCCCGATGGCACACTGCGCGGCGCTATCTTCCCGCTTGCGAACAAGCTCACCTCACAGGAAACCGCCCATGATTCTCGAGATCGCCGACATCCGCATCACGCCCGGCCAGCAGGCCGCCTTCGACGAGGCCATACAGCGCGGCCTGCAGACGGTGATCGCCCAGGCCGGCGGCTACCTGGGCCATGAGGTGCAGAAGTGCATCGAGACGCCGGAGCGCTACGTGCTGATGATCCAGTGGGAGAGCGTCGAGGCCCACAACGTGGGCTTCCGCCAGTCGCCCGCCTTTGCCGAATGGCGCGCCATCGTCGGGCCCTTCTTCGCTGGGCCGCCGCTGGTCGAGCATTTCAACTTGCTGACCCGCTCGGCTTGAAGCCGGTATCGAGCGGCACCGCCGCTCGATAGAAGACTTATTGCTTGACCGCTTCGACCTGCACCACCAGGCGCATCGAGTCGGGGAAGCCGTACTGCAGGCCGTAGTTGACGCCGTACTGGCTGCGCACGATGGTGGTCTCGAAGTCGCCGCCGCAGACTTCGCGCTTGAGCATCGGGCTCTCGTAGCAGTTGAAGTTGGTCGCCTTGAGCACCGCCGGGTTGCTCTTGCCCAGCAGCGTCAGCGTGCCGGCGATCTCGCTGACCTTGTCGCCGCTGAAGCTGAACTTCTCGCCGACGAAGCGCGCCGTCGGGAAGTCGGCGACGTTCAGGATGTCCTTGCTCAGCAGGTGCTTGTTGAACTGCTCGGTGCCGGTGTTGATCGACGCGACGTCGATCGTGATCTCCACCTTGCCGGTCTTGGCGGCGCGGTCGAACTCGACCGTGCCCTGCTTCTTGTCGAAGCGGCCACGGTTCGTCGAGGTGCCGAAGTGGCCGATCTCGAACGACACGAAGGTGTGCGACGGGTCGATGCCGTAGACGGCGGCTTGGGCGCCGGTGGTGGCGAGCAGGGCAGCCGTGGCAGCGGCAAGCAGGGCAATCTTCATGGGTTCAGTTCCTGGTGGTGAAAAAGGGGTTGGGAGATGGGTACGGGCTGAAAAGTTCAAAGCGGCGCGACGCCGGTCACGGCCAGCCTGAACTTGACCAGCACGTCGTTGGCGACCATCGAGGTATCGGTCCACTCGCCTTCGCCGATCTTGTACTCGAGGCGCTTGATCGTGAAGGCGCCGGTCGCGGTGGTGACGGTACCTGCTTGCGCCAGGGCCACGGGCACGACGACGTCGTGCACATTGCCCTTGATGCTGAGCTTGCCGGCGACCTCGAACTTGCCGGCACCGACCGACTTCATCGAGGTCGACTGGAAGCTCGCCTGCGGGAACTTGGCGACGTTGAACCACGGCGCCTTGGGCACTTCGGCGTCGGTCTCGGGCGATCCGAAACTGGCCGAGTTGGCGTCGATCGTGAAGCTCACCTTGCCGGCGTCGGGCTTCTTGGGGTCGAAGGCGATCTGCGCGTCCCACTTCTTGAACTTGCCGTCCACCGGCACGCCCATCTGCTTGGAGGTGAAGGCGATCTCGCTCTGCGCAGGCACGATCTTTTGCTGGGCCATCGCAGCGGTGGCACTCAGGGCGAGCAGCGCGGCCAACATGAAGGGCTGGGTGAAGGTCATGATGGAAAAGTCCGAAGATGGAAGGAAAAAGCTACGTTCAGCGGCGGAAAGGGAGCATGCGGTTGATCAGGCCGTCCTTGTCGATCAGCTGGTGCTTCCAAGCGGCCGCAATGTGCAGCACCACCAGCGCCGCCAGCAGGTAGGCCAGCCGGCCATGCCAGGGCTTGATCATCTCGGCCAGCGCCTTGTCGGGCGAGACGAAGTCGGGCAGCGGCAGCACGCCGTAGAGCACGATGGGGAAACCCGCTGCCGAGCTGTAGGCCCAGCCCACCAGCGGCACGGCAAAGAACAGCCCATACAGCGCCATGTGCACGGCATGCGCCGCCTGCTGCTGCCAGCGCGGCGCGGGCGCGTCGGCCGGCGGACGGTGGCTCAGGCGCCAGAGCAGGCGCAGCGCGGAGAGCGTCAGGATGGTGACGCCAGCCCACTTGTGCCAGTTGTAGAGCTTCAGCCGGGTCGGCGACATGGTCAGCCCGCTCATGTACCAGCCCACGCACAGCGAGCCGAGGATCATCAGCGCCAGCAGCCAGTGGAAGGCCATGGCCACGCCGCTGTACCGTTCGCTGGAGTTGAATGTGTTGGCCATCGAATCTTCCTCGCCGTTGCCGGCTGGGTCTCTCTTTCAAGCTGGGAGTGTGCGCAACGCCGGGCGCTGCGCGATTCAGGCGCATTGAGGCCGCGCTTCAGTTTCGCTGAATGGTCAAAACCCCGCACGGCACTCTGGCTGTCCCGCGATCAGGCGGGCCGGGCCCCCACCGGCCGCCCCAGCGCCTTGCGCCGCGCCGCCCAGAGGTTGAGCGCCAGGCCCGACATCACCAGCAGCGCCGCCGCCAGCTTCCACACCGGCAAGGCCTCGCCCAGCGCCCAGGCCGAGGCCGCCATGCCGAAGACGGGCACGCCCAGCGCCATCGGCGCGACCGTGGCTGCGTCGTGCCGGGCCAGCAGCCAGTTCCAGCAGCCGTAGCCGAACAAGGTGTTGCCCACCGCCTGCCAGGCCACCGTGGCCCAGGCGGCAGGGCTGGCCGCCAGCACCGCGGTGCCCACATGGGCAGGGCCGCCCTCGAACAACAGGCTGATGGCCGCCAGCGGCGGCGCGGCGAACAGGCTGGACCAGACCATGAAACCGAGGGCGTCGATGCGCCCGGCCGAGCGCGCCACCAGGTTGGCCGCCGCCCAGCACAGCGCCGCCACCAGCACCAGCGCCAACCCGCGCAGGCTGACGGCCACCACGCCGGCGGCCACCGTGTCGTTGGCGTGGCTGGCGATCACCGCCATGCCGGCCACCGCGAGCCCGCAGGCCAGTACCTGCAAGGGCGTGACCCGCTCGCCGCCGCGCGCCATCGCCATGCCGACGGTGAAAAACACCTGCACCTGTATCACCAGCGAGGCCAGCCCGGGCGAGATGTCGCCGCGCATCGCCAGGAAGAGCAGGCCGAACTGGCCGACGCCCAGCAGCAGGCCGAACGCCGCCAGCGTGCGCCACGGCACCGCCGGCCGGCGGATGAACGGCAGAAAGGGCAGGGACGACAGCGCAAAGCGCAGCGCCGCCAGCGCAAACGGCGGCAGCTCGGCCAGGCCCCACTTGATGACGACGAAGTTGGTGCCCCAGATCACGACGATGGCCAAGGCGAGCAGCAGGTGGAGCAAGGGCATGGTGGCGCGCAGTGTAGGCAGATTGGCAAAGCCGCGCCCGGCTGGCGCCAAGGCCCCACCCGGTGCCTACCACAACCCGCCAATTCCGGCCTGCCACCGCGGCAGTGCCCGGACAGCGCTCACTGCTCCGGCCGGCGCCCGCGCAAAGAGGGCCGGGCTGGCTACACTGCCGGCAAACACGGCCGAACGGGCTGACCGGGCGCGGGCCGACTGCCGCGCCCAGGACGACGGACCACAGCAGAGGGCGATGCGGCGCGGGGCGCTCATCCGGCGAACCGACTCGGAGGGAGTCGCGCCCCTCGCATCGGGCCACCTGGCGCACAGCCTGTGCCGGGCAGCCCTCAGCCCCACAGAGATTTGAGGAGACTGCCGGTGAGCAGTTTGATCGAGCGCCTTCAGGCGCTGCCGCCCGAGCGGCTGAGGGCCATACGCCGGGGCATAGAAAAAGAGAGCCTGCGCTCGCAGGCCGGCGGCGCCTTGGCGCTCACGCCCCACCCCGGCGGCCTGGGCTCGGCGCTGACCAACCCCCACGTCACCACCGATTTCAGCGAGTCGCAGCTCGAGTTCGTCACCGGCGCGCACGCCGATGTGGCCGCCTGCCTGGCCGAGCTGACGCAAATCCACCAGTTCGCCTACCGGGCGATCGGTGACGAGATGCTGTGGGTGGCCAGCATGCCCTGCGAGCTGCCCACCGACGAGACCATCCCGATCGGGCGCTACGGCAGCTCCAACGTCGGCCGCGCCAAGAGCGTCTACCGCATGGGCCTGGGCCACCGCTACGGCCGCCGCATGCAGACCATCTCGGGCATCCACTACAACTGGTCGATGCCGGGCGTCTCGAACGACGCCTATTTCGGGCTGATCCGCAACTTCCGGCGCCACTCCTTCTTGCTGCTGTACCTGTTCGGCGCGTCGCCGGCCGTCGGTTCCAGCTTCGTCGCGGGCCGCGAGCACAGCCTGCAGACGCTCAAGGACCACACGCTGTACATGCCGCACGGCACCTCGCTGCGCATGGGCCGGCTGGGCTACCAGAGCGACGCGCAGGCCTCGCTCTCGGTCAGCTACAACCACCTCGAGGGCTACGGCGAGTCGCTGCAGGACGCCCTGACCCGGCCCTACCCGGCCTACGAGGCCTTCGGCATCCGCAACCCGGGCGGCGACTACAACCAGCTCGCCACCAGCCTGCTGCAGATAGAAAACGAGTTCTACGGCACCATCCGCCCCAAGCGGGTGATCTTCCCCGGCGAACGCCCGCTGCACGCGCTGCGCGAGCGCGGCGTGGAGTACGTGGAAGTGCGCTGCATGGACCTCGACCCCTTCGTGCCGGCCGGCATCGGTGAAGAGACGGTGCACTTTCTCGACGTCTTCCTGCTGCACTGCCTGCTCAGCGACAGCCCGCCCGACACCCCGCGCGAGATCGCCGCGCTGGCGCGCAACCAGCACCGCACGGCCGCCCACGGGCGCGAGCCGGGGCTGATGCTGGAGCGCAACGGCGAGGACATCGCGCTGCGCGACTGGGGCCGGCAACTGGTCGAACAATGCGCGCCCATCGCCGCTGCGCTCGACGCCGCCCACGGCAGCAGCGTGCACGCCGACGCCCTGGCCGCCGCGCTGGCCGGCCTGCGCGAGCCCGACAGCCTGCCCTCGGCCCGCGTGCTGCAGACCATGGCGCAGGAGCACGACAGCTCCTACATCCGCTTCGTGCGCAGCCAATCGGCGGCCACCAAGTTCGAGCTGCTGGCGCTGCCCTTCCCGGCCGCGGTGCAGTCGCGCTTCATCGCCGAAGCGGAGGCTTCGCTGGTGGCGCAGCAGGAGATCGAGGCCGGCGACACGATGCCGTTCGAGATCTACCGCCAGGAGTACGTGTCGAGCAAGCGGCTGGGGATCTGAGCCCGCCCCTGCGCGGCACAGCGGTTCACATCGGCGCAGCGCGGCGCTATCATTCGCGCCGGTCGGCAGTTCACCCAGGCGTCGTCGCGCAGCCGCAAGCTGCGAGCTAAACCTGCCCTCGATCGTGAAGCCGCGTGCGCGCGACTGCCATGACGCTCTCCGCTCTGGTTCACTCCTTCACCGCGTGCACCACGGCTGCAAGCCGACGACCCCAGCCCCCGGAACGCCCCTGCGCTGGCAGCAGGGCCGGGCAGGTTCACGCTGGAGTGTTGACCATGACGACGACGTCCCCCGCTTCGACCCGCAGTCCCTCCTCACGCGAGACCACCCGGCGCAAGACCGTGCCGCTGCGCAGCGACGACCTCTCGCAGTTTGCCAAGCAGCTGCGCAGCGAGCTCGCCGAGCACCATGCCCGCAACCAGGGCGTGCCCGGCCATGTGCAGTTGCTCAACATGCTGGCGCGCGCCGCCGGCCACCGCAACGTGCAGGCGCTGCAGGCCGGTGCGGTCGCCAGCCCGGCGGCGCCCGAGGCATCGCTCGCGGCACCTCTCACGACGCCACCCGCCGTGGCGCCAGCCACCGCGCCCGCCACGACCCTGACCGCCACCGCGCAGAAAGCCCTGGCGCAATTCGACGACTGGGGCCGCCTGACCCGCTGGCCGCACAAATACAGCGTGCAGCGGCTGGCGATGTGGGCCTTGTGGCTGCGCTTCGACAGCGGTCGCGTCTACAGCGAGCGCGAGGTCAACGAGATCCTGAAGGCCTGGAGCCTCTACGGCGACCACGTGACTCCGCGGCGCGAGCTGGTCGAGATGAAGCTGCTGGGCCGCAAGCCCGACTGCTCGGCCTATTGGAAAGAGGCCCAGCGCCCGAGCGACGAAGTGCGCAGCCTGCTGCAGGCGCTGCGCGCACGCCGGCCGTGAAACACGCCGCCCCGGCCCACGGTGCGCTACAGTTTCGCCAGGACAAACTCGGCCCGCGAGGCCCACAGGGAGACAGACATGAAGCGCAGAGACTGCGGGCGGGCGGGTATCGCTTCGCTGATCTTGTTGGCGGCCAGCACCGGCCATTCCCAGGAGTCGCCGCGCGCCTACGCGGTGCTATCGCTGGTGGGCAACGAGCTCACCGTGGTCAACGAGCGCATCCAGGTTGGCAGCCATCTGGACCAGAATGTCCAGGACACCATCCCCATCCCGGACGGGCAGTTCGACAAGGCGGCGCTGCTGTCTGCCAACGCCGCGTTGAAGCGCGCCGACGCCGGCGCCAAGGTGAGCCTGCTGGCTCCCAACACGCCCAGCCTCTACGAGAAGCAAGAGCGCTTCTTCAACGACGGCAAGCTGATGCTGCCCGACAACGTCATGGCCGCGATCCGCCAGACCAGCGCCACGCGGCTGCTGCTGTTGACCAAGGAGCGTGACGCCACGCAAGTGCAGGCGGCAAACGGCCGGCTGGGTCGCGGCACGCTGAGCGGCCTGGGCTTTTACATCAACAACAGCGTGCGGATGATCACGACCGAATCACGCGAGCGGGCCAGCGGCTTCCTCGGGCCCTACGCCTACGCGAGGCTCTCGATGG
>DATHWJ010000151.1:0-2391 GCA_035460745.1 Ideonella sp.
TCGGCCGCCAGCACCCAGGCGGCCAGGCGCGAGAGGCGGGCCTCGGGGTCGGCCATGCGCGCCGCGCTCCAGTCCAGCCAGAGCTGCTGGCGGCTGGCCTCGCGGCCGTCTCGGCTGACCATCTCGCCGGTGCGGGCGACCTTTTTCCACACCACCTGGCGCAGGCCGTCGCCACGCCGCCAGGGCCGCAGGCCGTCGAACTCGCCGCCGCTGGCCTCCCGCGAGGGCAGCTCGCCGCCCGGCGCCGCGCGCTGTGCCGGCAGCTCGGCGGCCGGCGCCTCGGGGGCCGGGTAGACCCAGATCCGGCCGGCCGGGCGCCAGACCGTCCAGGCGCGGAACAGGCCGAACGGGAAGAGGCTCTCGACCCGCAGCAGCGGCAGCTCGTGCAGCCCGCGCTCGCCGGCGGTGTAGCCCACGGTCACCGGCGACTGCCCCTGGGCATGGATCTGCGCCCAGGCCAGCTGGCGTTCGCGCGCCGGCCCCTGCACGCCGAAGCCCAGGCCATGGCGCACGCCGTTGGCGTTCGTCACCACCAGCTCCAGCTCGGCGCGCCCGCCGGCAAAGGCCGGCTGCGGGGGCTTCACGTGCAGGCTCAGCCCGCGCAGGCTGGCGTGGGTCATGTGCATCGAGGCCAACGCGCTGCCGGCCAGCAGGAAGGTCAGCGCGAAGCCCAGGTTCAGCTGGTAGTTGATAGCCGCCAGCAGCAGCAGCAGCATCGTCAGGCCGAAGGCCAGGCCGGCACGGGTGGGCACGATGTAGATGTTGCGCTGGGTCAGCACCCAATGGTCGACCGGCTTCAGGCGGGCTTGCCACCAGGCCCGCCATCGCTTTCGCAGGTTCAGCATGGGCTCGCTCCGGCCGCCGGGCGTCAAGGCAGCGCGACGGCCTCGACCATCGCCCGCACCTGCTCGCGCCGACCCCGCCCCGCGCCCGGCACCGGCATCAGCCGGTGCGCGATGGCCTGCGGCAGCAGCGCCTGCAGGTCGTCCGGCGTCACGTAGTCGCGCCCGGCCAGCAGCGCGCGGGCGCGGCCCAGCCGCAGCACCGCGATGCCGGCGCGCGGCGACAGCCCCTCGGTGAACCACTGGCCGGAGCGGGTCGCGGCGATCAACGCCTGCAGGTAGTCCAGCAGTGCGTCGGAGGCGTGGATCTGCTTCACCGCGGCCATCGCCTGCAGCAGCTCGCCCGGCTTCATCACCGGCTCCAGCTGCGCGATCGCGTCGCGCCGGTCGGTGCCGGTCAGCAGCGCGCGCTCGGCCTGGCGGTCGGGGTAGCCCAGCGTGATGCACATCAGGAAGCGGTCGAGCTGGCTCTCGGGCAGCGGGTAGGTGCCGAGCTGGTCGCTGGGGTTCTGCGTCGCGATCACGAAGAAGGGCGCCGGCAGCGGCCTGGTCTCGCCCTCGACGGTGACCTGGTGCTCCTCCATCGCTTCCAGCAGCGCACTCTGGGTCTTGGGGCCTGCGCGGTTGATCTCGTCGGCCAGCAGCACCTGGGCGAACACCGGCCCCGGGTGGAACACGAAGCCCTCGCGGCTGCGCTCGAAGACGCTGACGCCGAGCAGGTCGCTGGGCATCAGGTCGGCGGTGAACTGCACCCGCGAGAAGTGCAGCCCCAGCGAGACGGCGAGCGCGTGCGCCAGGGTGGTCTTGCCGACGCCGGGCACGTCCTCGATCAGCAGGTGGCCGCCCGCCAGCAGGCAGGCCAGGCTGTCCTCGATCTGCGTGGGCTTGCCGACGATGATCGTGCTAATCTGGCCTTTCAGCCGAGTCAAACGTTGTTGCAGAGAGGCGTCCATCATGCGGGGCACGATAGCTCAGATCATCAGCCGGCCTGTGCCTGCGGCCCCCTCGCGGCCATGACCACGGCCTACTTCAGCCACCCCGATTGCCGCGCTCACCAGATGGGCCCCGGCCACCCCGAGTGCCCGGCCCGGCTGGACGCGATCGAAGACCACTTGCTGGCCACCGGCCTGGACATCGCGCTGACGCGCTTCGACGCGCCGCTGGCCAGCCTGGACGACCTGAGGCTGGCCCACAGCGCCGGCCACGTGAGCGAGCTGCGCGAGTTCATGGAGCAGGCCGCGGTCTCCGGCGAGTACCGCGCGCTGGACCCCGACACCCTCGTCTGTCCCGCCACCTGGCAGGCCGCCCTGCGCGCCGCCGGCGCCGCGGTGGCGGCCACCGACGCGGTGCTCGACGGCCGGGCGCAGAACGCCTTCTGCGCGGTGCGCCCGCCCGGCCACCACGCGATGCGCTCGCAGGCCATGGGCTTCTGCTTCTTCAACAACGTCGCCATCGCCGCGCGCCACGCGCTGGACGTGCGCGGCCTGGAGCGCGTGGCCATCGTCGACTTCGACGTGCACCACGGCAACGGCACCGAAGACATCATCGC
>DATHWJ010000152.1:0-4260 GCA_035460745.1 Ideonella sp.
CGCGAGCTGGCGCTGTTCCCCGAGTGGTGCGTGCAGCGCGAGTTCGGCATCCGCTGGACGCCGACCCAGCAGGGCCGCTGGGACGACGCCTGCAATCTGCTGGTGGCCAGCGCGCTGGCACAGCCGGTGGTGGCGGTGCACCGCGACTGGATGCCGCGCAACCTGATGGTGGCCGACCCCAACCCCGGCATCCTCGACTTCCAGGACGCCGTGCGCGGCCCCATCGCCTACGACGTGGCCTCGATGCTGCGCGACGCCTTCATCTCGTGGGACGAAGAGCGCGAGCTCGACTGGGCCGTGCGCTACTGGGAAGCGGCGCGCAAGGTCTGCCTGCCGGTGGGCGACGACTTCGGCGAGTTCTGGCGCCAGCTCGAGTGGATGGGGCTGCAGCGCCACCTCAAGGTGCTGGGCATCTTCTGCCGCCTCAAGCACCGCGACGGCAAGCCCCGCTACAGCACCGACCTGCCACGCTTTTTCGCCTACGCCAGCAAGGTGGCCACGCGCTACCGGCCGCTGGGCCACCTGATCGCGCTGCTGGAGCCCATGCACGACGCCAAGCAGGGTTTCGGCTACACCTTCTAGCCCAAGCCGCGGCGGTCAGCCGGGCGTGGTCGACAGCGCGGCGGCATCGCCACCTTGCGCGCCCGGCACCGCGGCAGGGGTCTCTTCTTCGGCGGGCGGCGCCGTCGCTTGCGCGCAAGGCAGGAAGCTGGTCTCGCAGCCTGCGGCCGCCAGCCAGGGGTCGCGGTCTTCGCCGCCGAAGGCTTCGACCAGGTAGTCGCGCAGCGCCCGCGTGCGGGCCGGCACGTGCTGGCGCGTCGGCATGCAGATCCACAGCGTGGTGCTGAACAGCCGCCACTCCGGCAGCACCCGCTTCAGCGTGCCGCGCATCAGCGCGCTCTCGATCACGAAGGACGGCAGCGCGACGATGCCCAGGCCGGCCATCGCGGCGGCGTAGTTGGTGTCGGTGTGGGTGGTGCTCAGCACGCCACGCCGCGGCACGGTGAAGAACGTGTCGCTGGCAACGTCGTCGCCCGAGCTGCCGCGGTAGAAGGTGACGCCCCGCATCACCTCGGAGATGGGCGGTATCAGCACGTCGTGGTTGCCCATGTCGCGCGGGTGGCGCGGCACGCCGCGGCGCTTCAGGTACTCGGGCGAGGCGCAGATGATGGCTTCGGTGCGGGCCAGCCGGCGGGCGATGAAGTTGCCCTCCAGCGGCTTGCGCAGCACCACCAGCGTCAGGTCGTAGCTGTCATCGACGGTCTCGACCGGGCCCGGCGACGCGATCTCGACCGTGACCTGCGGGAACAACTCGTGGAACTTGGGCAGCATCTTGGCGAGCTGGTGCACCGCCACCGCGGGCGGCGCCAGCACCCGCACATGGCCGCGCGGGTCGGCCACCGACGCGGCCGCCAGCGCCTCGGCGTCGTCCAGGTCGTTCAGGATCAGCCGCACCCGCTCCAGGTAGGCCTCGCCGATCTCGGTCAGCGAGATGCGGCGGGTGGTGCGGTTCATCAGCCGCGCGCCGAGGTGCTCTTCGAGCTCGGCGACCAGCCGCGTCACCACCGCGGGCGCCATGTCCAGCGCGCGGGCCGCTGCGGCAAAGCTGCCTTCGTCGATCACACGGGCGAACACACGCATCGCGCGCAAAGAATCCATACCGACGATTGTTCCTGTTAGTTAAATGCTGCCCGCAATTCTGAATACTTTATTCGCCATGTGTCAATCGTTTAGGCGGCTTCGTGCCGGCGCCGCCACAGGCGAAAAAAAACGGCCCGGGCTCGCACCCGTGCCGTTCGTGGACAGTGCGAGCGTCGCTCAGGGGTGCGCGGCGATTACCTCGGCCACCGCGGCCGTCAGCCGCTTGCCATAGGGCAGGTGCAGGAACTCGTTGGGCCCGTGGGCATTGCTCTTGGGCCCCAGCACGCCGCAGACCATCATCTGCGCCCGCGGGAAACCCAGCTGCAGCAGGTTCATCAGCGGGATGGTGCCGCCCTGGCCGATGTAGCCCAGCGGCGCGTCGAAGTGGCGGCGCGAGGCCAGGTCCAGCGCCTTCTCCAGCCAGGGCGAGAGGCTGGGCGCGCTCCAGCCGGTGGCGCCCCAGGCGCCGGCACGGCCGTCGGGGTGGAAGGTGACGCGGGCGTTGTAGGGCGCGTTGTCTTCCAGCAGCGCCTTCAGCCTGACCGCCGCTTCGTGGCCCTCCACCAGCGGCGGCAGGCGCAGGCTCAGCTTGAAGGCGGTGTAGGGCCGCAGCACGTTGCCGGCGTTGGCCAGCGCCGGGAAGCCGTCGACGCCGGTCACCGACAAGGTGGGCCGCCAGGTGCGGTTCAGCAGGCCCTCGACCGGGTCGGTGGTGGTCGGCAGCGAGGCGCCGCCGTCGGCCCCGCAGGCCCAAGGGTAGCGCTTCCAGACCTCGTCGCCGAGGATGGCGGCGGTGGCCTGGGCCTGGGCCAGCCGCTCGGCCGGCACTTGGCAGTGGAAGGCCTCGGGCAGCAGCCGGCCGGTCTTGGCGTCTTCCAGCCGGTCCAGCACCTGGCGCAGGATGCGGAAGCTGGAGGGCACCAGGCCGCTGGCGTCGCCGGAGTGGATGCCCTCGGTCAGGATCTCCACCTTCAGCGTGCCGGTGATGTTGCCGCGCAGGCTGGTGGTGAGCCAGAGCTGGTCGTAGTTGCCGGCGCCGGAGTCCAGGCAGACCACCAGGCTGACGTCGCCCAGGCGGTCCTTCAGCACATCGAGGTAGGCCGGCAGGTCGTAGGAGCCCGACTCCTCGCAGCTCTCGATCAGGCCGACGATGCGCGGGTGGGGCGCGCCCTGCGCCTTCAGTGCCTCGACCGCGCTGACCGCGGCGTAGACCGCGTAGCCGTCGTCGGCGCCGCCGCGGCCGTAGAGCTTGTCGTCCTCGATCTTGGGCGTCCAGGGCCCGAGGTCGGAGCGCCAGCCGTTGAACTCGGGCTGCTTGTCGAGGTGGCCGTACATCAGCACGGTCTGCGTGCTGGCCGCTTGTGTCGCGGCCACCTCGAAGAAGATCACCGGCGTGCGGCCTTCTAGCTGCAGCACCTCCAGCGTCAGGCCGGCCACCTTGCGGCTCTCGACCCAGGCGGCGGCATCGTGCACCACGCGCTGTATCAGGCCGTGGGCCTGCCAGTCGGCGTCGAACATCGGGCTCTTTGCCGGCACGGCGATGTAGTCGACCAGGCGCGGCACGATGCGCTCGTCCCACGCGGTCTCGACGAAGCGGCCGAGCGCGGTGGCGTCCAGCCCGGGGAGTTTTTCGGGAGCGTTCATCGCGGCGTCCTGTTCGGCAGATCGGAAGCCGCGATTTTGCGCCGGAAGCCGGCGCCGGGGTCGCCGGTCAGGGCATGGCGGGCGTGACGGCGGGGTGCTGGGCCGTCTGCTGCGAGGCCACGGTGTCCGAGCGGTCCCAGGCCCACGCCAGCCCGACGCCGAGACCCAGGACGACGGCGAGGATCGCGAACAGGCGGGCCAACAAGCGGATCAGGAACATGGTGCGGTGGGAGACGGCGTGAAATATGGCACGGCAGGCGGTGGCAGGGCCTGAACCGGGCGCGATTGTCCTCCCGCGCGGTCCCCGCTGGCACACCGGCGCGTGAGGCGGCGCAAAGTTTGTTGCCGGGTGTGGCCCCCGGGTGACAGGCCGGGGGCAAAGCGCACAGCAGCCGGCTGCGCCCGAGCCGCCTAACGCAACGCCGGCACGGCCGGCTCGCCCGGCGCAGGCGGCGAGAATCCCCGCCATGCCGCCCAACGCCCCGCCGCCCCCTGCGCTCGCCGCGCCGGTGGAGGCGCCCGCCGCGCCCAAGCCGCCGCCCAAGTCCGGCCCCGCGCGGGCGATGGAGAAGATGGGGCTGCTGACGCCCATCGCGCTCGCACTCCACCTGCCGCTGCGCTACGAAGACGAAACCCGGCTGACCCCGCTGCGCGAGGCCCGCCCCGGCAGCACGGTGCAGATCGAGGCCACCGTGTCCGAGGCCCATGTCGACCAGCGCTCGCGCCGGCAGCTGGTGGTGCGCGTGGCCGACGACGACGGCGAAGAACTCCTGCTGCGCTTCCTGCACTTCTACCCCTCGCAGCAGAAGACGCTGGCGGTGGGCACGCGGCTGCGGCTGCGCGGCGAGCTGCGCAGCGGCTTCTTCGGCCGCGAGATGGTGCACCCTGCCTTCAAGGTGGTGATGGGCGACACCACGCCGCTGGCGCTGTCGCTGACCCCCGTCTACCCCAGCAGCGCCCAGCTGCCGCAGGCCT
>DATHWJ010000153.1:0-7220 GCA_035460745.1 Ideonella sp.
GATCCGGCTCTGCCGGTCCGCCAGCGATGCCCCCTTGAGGGGGCGCGCGAAGCGCGTAGGGGGTGGGCCATCAATCCAGTTTGATGTTGTTGGCGCGGATGAGCTTGCCCCAGCGCTCACGCTCGGCGTGGGTGTAGGCCGTCATCTGCGCGGGCGTGCCCGGCAGCGCCTCCAGCGCCAGGGTCTGGAAGCGCGCCTTCACCATGGTCGAGTTCAGCGCCTCGACGAGCGCCTTGTTCAGCCGCGCCACTGTCTCGGGCGTGGCGCCGGCCGGCACGACCAGGCCCTGCCAGGCATAGGCCTCGAAGTTGGGCAGGCCTTGTTCCGCGAGCGTGGGGATGTCACCCAGCGTCGGCAGCCGCTTGGGGCTGGCCACGCCGATGGCGCGCAGCTTGCCGGCCAGCACGTACTGCTGCGCGCTGGCGGTGTCGATGAAGGCAAAAGGCACCTGGCCGCCCATCAGGTCTTGCACGGCCGGCGCGGCGCCGCGGTAGGGCGTGTGCACGAGGTTCAGGCCCGTGCGCTCGCGCAGCAGCTCGGCGGCGAGGTGGTGCGGGCTGCCGGTGCCGGCGGAGGCGTAGTTGGTGCCGTCCTTGTTCGCCTGGGCCCAGGCGAGGAACTCCTTGAAGTTTTTCGCCGGCACGGTGGGGGCCACCACCAGCAGCATGGGGAAGCGCGCCAGCATGCCCACCGGCGCGAAGTCCTTCTCGGCGTTGTAGGGCAGCTTGGCGAAGAGGGCCGGGTTGGCGGCCAGCGTCGCGAAGTCGGCCGTCAGCAGCGTGTGGCTGGCGTCCTTGGACTTGGCGACGTAGTCGGCCGCGATGTTGGTGGCGGCGCCGGGCTTGTTGTTGACGACGATGGTCTGCTGCAGCGACTTGCTCATGGCTTCGGCCACGGTGCGGGCGACGATATCGGAGCCGCCGCCGGCCGCGTAGCCGAGCACCCATTCCAGGGGTTTGCCGTCTTGCGCGAGGGCGGGCAGGGCAGCCAGCGGCAGCACCAGCAGTGCGGCCTGTCGCAGTTGTCTCAGCAAGGGAGTGAACATGAAACGAGTCTCCGTCGGTCGTTGGGATTCAGTCTTGGCGGGCGCCGGCGCGGGCGGCCTGCAGCGCCTGGCGCAGCACATCGAGCGAGCCGATGTGGTTGGCCAGCAGCAACACCAGGCGCGCGTTCAGCGCGTGGCTCTCGGCGTTGTCGAGCTCGCGGTGGGCGTCGATCAGCGCCTCGTAGAAGTCGTCGGGCGCATCCAGGTGGGGCGTGGTGATCAGGTCCATGGCGGGCGGTCCTCTCAGGCGATGGCGAGTGCGCGCTGGATGGCGGCGCGCAGCCGGGCGGGCGTGGGCGTGCGCCAGCGGGCGCAGACATGCTGGTCGGGGCGTATCAGGTAGACCGTGCCGGGCTGCAGGTCGTAGCGCTGCGCCAGCAGGCCCTCGGCGTCGCTCAGCGCCGCGCCGCCGTTGTCGCCGGCGGGGGCGACGCGCAAGACCTTGAGCGGCAGCGGCAGGCCGACGAGATCTTCCAGCGAGCGGGCCAGCGCGTCACTCGGCCCGCCAGCGGTGACCAGTGCGGTGAAGCCTTCGCCCAGCTCGCGCAGCAGCCAGGCGGGGCGGCCGTCGGCGCGCTGCAGCGGGGCATCGGCGGCGACGGCGCCGGGCTGCATGCGGCCGCTGAAAGCATCGCTGTCGGGCGTGTTCAGCGCCGAGCCGTGCAGCGTGGCCGGCACCGAGAGCCGGCCGCTGTTGACGAGGGTGCGCGCAAAACCGTGGTCGCGGGCCAGCGCCAGCACCGCGTCGCGGAAGACGCGGCTGATCTCGCTCTTGGGCGTGATGAAGTCGGTCGCGCGGGTGGAGTTGCGGATGTTCTCGTCGGCGGCGTATTCGCGCTCGCCGGCGTAGCTGTCCAGCAGCGCATCGGGCGCCTGGTGCTGCAGCACGGCGGCGAGCTTCCAGGCCAGGTTCTCGGCGTCCTGCACGCCGGAGTTGGCGCCGCGCGCGCCGAAGGGCGAGACGCCGTGCGCCGAGTCGCCGGCGAACAGCACCCGGCCGTGGCGGAAGCGCTCCATGCGCAGGCAGGAGAAGGTGTAGACGCTGGCCCATTCGAGCTCGAAGTCCATGTCCTTCATCGTCGAGTGCGCCAGCAGCGCCTTGACGCGCGGGATGATGTTCTCCGGCCGCTTCTCGACCTCGGGGTCGGCGTCCCAGCCGAGCTGGAAGTCGATGCGCCAGACGCCGTCGGGCTGGCGGTGCAGCAGCACGCTCTGATTGGGGTGGAAGACGGGGTCGAACCAGAACCAGCGCTCCGCCGGAGCGTGGTGCTTCATCCGCACGTCCGCGATCAGGAAGCGGTCCTTGAAGCTGCGGCCCTTGCTCTCGAGTCCCATCTGCTGGCGCACGGCGGAGCGTGAGCCGTCGCAGGCGGCGACGTAGCCGGCTTCGAACTGGTAGGGCCCGTCGGGCGTCTCGATCGTCAGCACCGCGTGGTCGCCCTGCTGCGCAACGCCGGCCACCTTGTTCTTCCACCGCAGGTCGATCAGCGGCAGTTGCGCCGCCCGCTCGGCCAAATAGCCTTCGACGTAGTACTGCTGCAGGTTGACGAACGCGGGCCGCTCGTGCCCGCTCTCGGGCAGCAGGTCGAAGCTGTAGATGGCCTCTTGCTGGAAGAACACGCGGCCCACGCTCCACGAGACGCCCTTGGCCACCATGCGCTCGCCGCAGCCCAGCCGGTCGAAGATCTCCAGCGTGCGCTTCGCAAAGCAGATGGCGCGCGAGCCGGTGGAGAGCGTGTTGTCGTTGTCCAGCAGCACGACCGGGATCCGGCGCTGGGCCAGGTCGATCGCGAGCGACAGCCCCACCGGGCCGGCGCCGACGATCACCACCGGGTGGCGCACCGGTGCGGCCGCATCCTGGTCCGGGCTGCGGGTGTAGTCGAAGACCAGCTTCTGGTAATCGACCTCGGCGCCTTGGTGCGCCGCGAGTTCCTGGAGTGGCATGGTTTGTCTCCTCGTCGGGCAGGCTGCGCTCCCTGGCCCGGCGCGTGGCCTGGCAAGGGGGCGGTCGCTTGAGGTGGGGTGCGCGCAGCCGGCTCAGACCGGCCGGGCGCGCGGCTTCACCCTTCCAGCGTCTGCCACATCTCGATGTCGCGCTCTGCCGTCCAGATGCGCGGGTGCACATGGCCGGTGGCTTCGTCGTAGGCGCGGGTCACGTCGAACGGCATGCAGTGGTCGAAGATCACCCAGTGGCCGTACTTGGGCCTCAGCGCGGCGATCGCTTCCTTGTAGATCGTGTTCAGGTTCTTGCCGTCCGCCACGCCGCTGTGCACCAGGGTGTAGACGTCGCTGATGAAGGCGCGCGTCGAGGCGATGGCCTTGCCGGTCGTCGCGGCGGTTTCCAGCGCCGCCCCGCGGCCGGGCACCAGCTTGTCGAACTTGAAGGCGTCCAGCCGGTCCAGCGTGGCCGGCCAGTCGCGGAAGTAGCAGTCGCCGGCGTAGGCGGTGCTCTGGTACTCCACGAGGTCGCCGGCGAAGCAGATCTTCTGGTCCTCCAGATAAGCAATCGTGTCGCCCTTGGTGTGGCCGCGGCCGATCTGCTTGAGCTTGACCTCCAGCTTGCCCAGCCAGACGCTCATCTCGCCCTCGAAGGTCATCGTGGGCCAGGTCAGGCCGGGCGGCACCGACTCGACGTTGCGGAACAGGCGCGGGAAGCGGCCGATCTCGCTGGCCTTGTCCTGCTCGCCGCGCTCGACGATCAAGTCGTAGGTGTCGCGGCTGGCGATGATCTGCTCGGCGCCTTCCTTGAAGTAGGCCGAGGCGCCCAGCACCCGCACCGCGTGGTAGTGGCTCAGCACCACGTACTTGATGGGCAGCGGGGTGACCTCGCGGATGCGGCGGATGACGTCTTGCGCCATGGCCGGCGTGGCCTGGGTGTCTATCACCATCACCGCGTCGTCGCCGATGATGATGCCGGTGTTGGGGTCGCCCTCGGCGGTGTAGGCATAGGCGTTGGCCGAGAGCCGGGTGAAGCTGACCTGCTTGTCTTCGAGGTCGGCTTGCGAGGCGAATTTTTTCGGGGCGGTCATGCGGTCTCCTGGCGTGAAATGAGTTCGTCTATATCAAACTTGTTCGCATTGTTGGCTTGATATTCGTCAATGTCAAACGAATTTGCTGCGTAAGTATCCGGTTGCGGCAAGCCGCCTCCAGCGTCGCGCTTTGTGCATGCCGCGGTCGGCGGCAGGGGTTTGGCGGTCGGGTGGGCCGACGGGTTGGGCGGGCGGCTGGGCCGGAGGCGTTTGCTGATGTCTAATTCCCGCGGCCCCTCGCCGAGGGGCCGGCGACGGCAAGAACAAGGCAGGCATGACGAGCGACACCCGCGGCCAACGCGGCATCCAGAGCATAGAAGTGGGCGGCCAGCTGCTGCTGGCGATGGTGCACCACGGCCGGCCTATGGCGCTCAAGGACCTGGCGCGCGAGGCCGACATGCCGGCGGCCAAGGCCCATCCCTACCTGGTCAGCTTCGGGCGCATCGGCCTGATCGAGCAGGACGCCGCGAGCGGCCACTACTTTCTCGGCCCGCTGGCCTTGCAACTGGGCCTGATCAGCCTGAAGCAGGCCAACCCGGTGCAGGCGGCCACCGCGGTGCTGCCCGAGCTGGCGCAGCGACTGGGCCACACGGTGGCGATCTCGGTCTGGGGCGCGCGTGGCGCGACCATCGTGCGGCAGGAGGAGTCGCCGGCGCCGCTGCACGTCAGCATGCGGCACGGCACGGTGTTTTCGCTCGCCACCACGGCCTCGGGCCGGCTCTTTGCGGCCTATCTCGACGCGGCCACGGTGCAGGGCCAGCTCGAGGACGAGCGGCGCCGCGCCAAGTCGCACCCTGAGCCGCAGATGCCCGGCATGCCGGTACCGCAGCCGCTGCCCAGCTGGCGCGAGCTGCAACCCCGGCTGGCCGAGGTGAGGCAGCACGGCCTCAGCCGCTCCGAGGGGGAGGTGCTGCCGGGTGTCAATGCGATGGCCGCACCGGTGTTCGACCACAGCGGCGCCATCGCGCTGTCGCTCACGGCGATAGGCCCGGCCGCCCTGTTCGACGCCGCCTGGGACGGCGAGATCGCCGCCGTGCTGCGCGAGACGGCGGCGCAGGTTTCGGCCCGCCTGGGCGCGCCGCGGAGCGGCGGGTGAGCGCGCCGAGGCCGGCGGTGGCGCGCACCGCGATCGTCAGCGCGATGGCGCAGGAGCTGGCCGGCCTGCTGGCGCTGGTGGAGGGCGCCGAGACCGTGCAGCGCGGCCGTCGCCGCTTCGTCTTGGGCCGGCTGGACGGCCACGAGGTGGTGCTGGTGCTCTCGGGCATAGGCAAGGTGGCGGCAGCGACGACGGCCACGCTGCTGCTGAGCGAGTTCGGCGTGCGGCGGCTGCTGTTCACCGGCGTGGCCGGCGGTGTGGGGCCTGCCGTGCGGGTCGGCGACATCGTGGTGGCCGATGCGCTGCTGCAGCACGACATGAACGCTTCGCCGCTCTTCCCGCGCTTCGAGATGCCGCTCTACGGACTGGACCGCTTCGCCGCCGACCCGCTGCTGGCCGACGCCGCCGGCGCGGCGGCGCTGTGGGCGCTGGCGGATACCGGCGCGGCGGCGGGTGCAGGCGAGGGAGAGGGCGAGGCCGCGCAGCGCGTGCACCGCGGGCTGGTCGTCAGCGGCGACACCTTCGTCTGCAGCGGCGCCGCCTGCCGCGCGCTGCAGGCCGATCTGCCGCAGGCGCTGGCCGTGGAGATGGAGGGCGCGGCGCTGGCGCAGGTGTGCCACGACCTGGGCGCGCCCTTCGCGGTGGTGCGCACCGTCTCGGACCGGGCCGACGACGACGCGCATGTCGACTTCGAGCGCTTCATCGCCGAGCGGGCCAGCCGCTACAGCGTGGCGATCGCGCGCCGCTGGCTGGCGGCGCTGCCGCCGGCCTGAGCAGCGCTTTTCAGCGCAGCGTGTTGCGTGTCTCGTCGCTGCGGCGGCAGGTCTGGAACAGGCCGAGCGCCAGCCGGCGCAGCGGCTCTTGCGCGCTGGCATGTGCGCAGGCGATGCGCTCGTAGGCGTAGAGCCGGTCGAACAGCATGCGGCCGATCTGCACCGGCTCGTGCTCGGCGGCCATCAGGCCCTTGAACTGCTGCAGGCGCTCGATGTCCAGGCCACCGATGGCTTGCGGCAGCACGGCGCGGCGCTCCGCGTCGGTCATCAGCGCCGGCATGGCGGCGGGCGTGGCCTGGGCGGCGTGGAAGGCGGTGGGGGTCGGCGATGTCATTGTGATACTCACCCTGCGGGCGCGGTGCTCCGAAGGCGGCATCGTGCGCCGGGGCGCGGCGCCGCAAAGCGCGGAAAAGCGACGCAAAACCGCGCCCCAAAACCTGCGCCCCAAGGCCCGTGCCCCGCGCCGCTCGGCCCGGCGGCCAGGCCTGCGCGCCGGGCTCAGCCTGCCGCCACCTTCGCGAGGTTGTCGTCCGAATTGCGGTCGATGCGCTTGTTGTAGGGGTCCACGCCGACATGGGTGGGCAGCCGGTCGGCGACGAACTCGACCACGGTCTTGCCGCCCTTCAGCGCGCGCCGCTCGAACGAGATCACGCTGCGCTCGCTGAAGCCCTTCTTGCCGGGCTCGGCGTCGAACACGCCCAGCTCGAACATCTCGTCCAGCGGCGCCTCGCGCTCCACGCCCTTGCCGTCGGCGTAGAGCTTGCGGCCGGTGACGGTGAAGCGCACGGTGTATTTGCCGTCCGCGCGCTTGGTGGCCGTGGCGTCGCTGGCCTTCATGTCGTAGAGCGTGATGTTCTCGAACAGGTCGGTGATGAGCTGCTGATGCTGCGGCCCGGCCTCCTCACGCAGCAGCTTCACGAAATCGGCCGCATTGGGGTAGGGCGCGGGCTTGAAGGCGTAGCGCTCGAGCAGGCGCTGCAGCGCGCGGTTGACCTTGTCTTCGCCGATGGCCTCCTTGGCCCACCACATCGTCAGCGCGCCCTTCTCGTAGTGGACGTAGGGCTGGTTTTCGACCCGCACCAGCGGCAGCTCCTCCACCACCTCGCCGCCGCGCGCCCGCAGGTAGCGGTCCAGCGAGACCTTGAGGAACTTGCGCATCATCGGCGCGCCATAGAGCTTCTCCATCACCAGCATCGCGCCGTACTGGGCGAAGCTCTCGCTCAGCAGGGTCGAGCCCTGCTGGTCGGCGCCTATGACCTGGTGGGCCCACCACTGGT
>DATHWJ010000154.1:0-3342 GCA_035460745.1 Ideonella sp.
TCGGCCGCCACCACCGCGAAGCCCTTGCCGTGCTCGCCGGCACGCGCCGCCTCGATCGCCGCGTTCAGCGCCAGCAGGTTGGTCTGGTAGGCGATGTCGTCGATGATGCCTATCTTCTGCGCGATCTGCTTCATCGCGGCCGCGGTCGCCTTGACCGCCTCGCCGCCTTCGGCAGCTTCGCTGGCGGCCTTGGTGGCCATGCCATCGGTGACCTTGGCGTTGTCGGTGTTCTGCGAGATCGAGGCCGTCATCTGCTCGATCGAGGCACTGGTCTCCTCGACCCCGGCGGCCTGTTCGCTCGCGGCCTGCGACAGCGACTGCGCGGTCGCGCTGACCTCTTCCGAAGCGCTGGCCAGCGCCTCGGCGCCGTTGTTGACCTCGCCGACCACCTGCGAGAGCTTGTCCACCGTGTCGTTGACGTACTGCTTCATCTCGGCGAAGGCGCCTTCGCAGTCCTGCTCGATGCGGCGCGTCAGGTCGCCCTGCGACATCGCGCCCATCACCTGCACCACGTTCGCGATGCTGCCGCCGGTGGTCTCCACCAGCGTGTTCAGGCCCTCGCCCATCTCCTTCTGGAAGCCCTGCAGCCCCAGCAGGTCGACCCGGGCGTCGAAGTTGCCGCGATTGGCCTGGCCGACCACGCGGCGCTGCTCGTCGATGACCTGCTGCAGCCGCCCCACCATCTCCTTGACGGCGAACAGCATGCTGGCCTGGTCGCCGTCGCGCGTGGCGATCTGTATCGCCAGGTCGCCGTCGGCCACCTTGCGCAGCATCGCCGCGGCGTAGTCGGGCTCGCCGCCGAGCTGGCGGCCGATGATGCGCGTGACCATCCAGCCCAGCAGCACCGCCATCACCACCGAGGCCGCGATCACCGAGAGCAGCACGATGCGGGTGTGTGCTGTCGCCTGCTCGGCGGCTTCGTTGGTCAGCTTGGCCTGGTTGCTCAGCTCGGCGATCAGCTTGCTCGTCACCGCCTCGAGCTCGTTGACGGCCTTGCGCGCCGCGCCATTGCTCAGCTCGGCCGCCTCGGCGGCCTTGCCCGCTGCCGCCAGCTGGGCGACCTTCTCGTTCTGCGCCAGGTAGTTGGGCAGCAGGTCGTCGATCTCCTTGTTGAGCGCCTGTTCGGTCGGGCTCAGCACGGTGCCGCGGTAGCGCTTCAGCGCGGCCTGGAACTTCTCGATGTGCACGTTGGCGCGCGAGACGGCGTCCTGCACGTCCTCGGCCTGCTTCAGCGCCGGCAGCCGCACGTAGGCACGCGAGTGGGCACTGAGCCGGGAGGCGACCTCGGACACGTCCTGCAGCGGCAGCACGTTGTTCTTGTAGGTGCTGTCCAGCCGCTCGCCCATGTGGTCGAGTTGCAGCAGGCCGTAGCCGCCGACCACGGCGGTCAGCATCGAGCAGGCGAGGAAGGTGATGAGCAGCTTGTGGGCCAGCTTCAGGCGCAGGAACCAGTTCATGGGGCAGAGTCCTTGGGGGCGGGAGCGTCGTTCAAAAGAGGGAAATACAAGAGACGAAATGCGAATGGCGGCGGGCTGGCCGGCTCAGATCGCCGCGCCGGTGAGCCGCGGCTCCTCGGCACGCAGCTCGTGCAGGCGCTTCTGGTGGCCCTTCAGCCAGCGCGGCAGGTCGTCGGCGGGCATGGGCCGGGCGATCAGGTAGCCCTGGCCTATCGTGCAACCGAAATGCTGCAGCAGTTGCCAGTCCTCGACCGTTTCTATGCCCTCGGCCACCGTGACCAGCTCGAGCTGGCGGGCCATCTCCAGCGCCGACTGCAGGATCACCCGCAGGTTTCTGCGGTGGTGGGCGCCATGCACGAAGCTGCGGTCGATCTTGAGCTCGGTGAAGGGGATGCGGGCCAGCTGCTGCATCGAGGAGAAACCGGTGCCGTAGTCGTCGATCGAGAGGCCGAAGCCCTTCAGCCGCAGCCGCGCCAGCACGCCCAGCGCGGTGCCCAGGTAGGCCACGACATGGCTCTCGGTGATCTCCAGCACCACCTGGTCGGTCTGCAGCCCGTGCCTGTCGACCAGGGCCGAGATCTCCTGCACCAGGCTGGGCCGCTCCAGCAGCCGCGGAGAGAAGTTCACCGCCACCGACAGACGCAGACCGCGCGTGTTCCAGACGGCCACCTGCGCCAGCGCCTGCGCCATCACCGACAAGGTCAGCCGGTGGATCAGCCCGTGCTTCTCGGCCACCGGGATGAAGGCGTCCGGCGGCACGAAGCCGAACTGCGGGTGCTGCCAGCGGGCCAGCGCTTCGACGCCGCGCACGATGCCGGTGCGGATGTCGACCTTGGGCTGGTAGTGCACCGAGATGCCGCCCTGGTCGATCGCCGCGGCCAGCGTCTCCACCGCGAAGCTCGGCAGCTTGCGGGCGGGCTTGGCGCTGCTCGCACCCGTCAGCGGGTCGAAGTGACGCAGCGCGCCGCGCAGCGTCTCCAGCTGGAGCGGCTTCTGCAGGCCGGCGACCATGCGCAGGCCGAGGTTGCTGCCCATGGTCTCGACCGAGTGGATCAGCGACTGCTCGCGGCTGGAGGCGACGATCAGCGGGATGTCCAGCTTGCGCAGCGACATCTGCTGGATCAGCTCGATGCCGTCCATGCCCGGCATCTCCAGGTCGACGATCATCAGCTCCGGCGGCAGCACCAGCATGGTCAGCAGGTCGACCGCCTCGCTGCCGTTGGCGGCTTCGTAGACCATCTGCACGCCGAGCTCGCGGCACAGGGCGATCGCGTAGTCGCGCTGCACGGTGCTGTCGTCGACGACCAGCACCGAGGCGAGTTGAGGCAAGGCTGCGGGCATGACCGTGTCGGTTCGAGAAAAAAGCGGTGGTTGCCTCGCGCAGGGCCCGTCGGTCAGTGGGCCAGCGAAACGGCGGCGTCGGCGTGGGCGCTCGCCGCGGTGGCGGCGGCGCTCAGCTCGTCCAGCCGCAGCACGTGTTCGACGCTGAGCAAGATCACGAACTTGCCGCGGACCTTGCCCATGCCGGCGATGAAGTCGCTGCGGATGCGCGCGCCGAAGCTGGGCGCCGGCTCGATGTCCGCCGCGGCGATGTCCAGCACCTCGTTGACGGCGTCGACGACGACGCCGACCACCTGGCGCTCGCCCTCCTGCTCGATCTCGACGATCACGATGCAGGTGCGCTTGCTCACCGGGCTGGGTGCGCGGCCGAAGCGGGCCAGCAGGTCCATCACCGGCACCACCGCACCGCGCAGATTGATCACCCCGCGCACGCAGGCCGGCATCATCGGAACCTCCGTCAGGCTGTGGTACTCGATGATCTCCTTGATCGCCAGGATGCCGATCGCGTAGGGCTCGCCGGCCAGCATGAAGGTCAGGTACTGGG
>DATHWJ010000155.1:0-2899 GCA_035460745.1 Ideonella sp.
CGGCTGCCGTGTTGTTGGCGGTACGTACATACAGGTCGGCCGGCAGAACCACATCGAGCCAGTGCGTGACCGAGTCGCGAAAACTCGCCACCATCACCGTCAAGGCCACCGACAAGGCCAGGCTGGCGACCACGCCGGCGACGGCCGCCGTCGCGGTCGAGCGGAAGAAGCGCGCCCGCTGCAGCGCCAGCAAGGCCAGTGGCCGGTGTGCCGGCACGACCCGGCGCCGGCCGAGCAGCGCAAACACGGCATACGGCACCAGCGCGATGCCGCCCACCAGCAAGGCCGCTACCGAGGCGTAAGCCGCCAGCGGCAGCTCGCCCACCGGTGGCAGCAAGGCCAGGCCGCCGGCGGCCGCCAGTAGCGCCGCGCCCGGAATCCAGGGTGGCGCACGGTGTTGCAGCTGCCCCAGGCCCTTCAGCGCCAGCGCCGGGCTCAGGCGTGCGGCCTGCGCAGCCGGCCACCAGCCCCCCGCCACGGCGGCCGCGGTGCCCGGCGTGGCGCGGGCGCTGCCGGGCCGCGGCCTGCCGCTGCTGCTGCGCGCCGACAGGCCGGAGGTCTGGCTCACGGCGCGCTCGCTGGGCACCGACCCGGCGCAGGCCTTGCCGCTGATCTCGGCCGCCGCGGCCTTGCCGGCGGGAGAGACGGGCGTCTTCGTCAGCGAGGCGATGCAGGTGCTCTACGGCGCAGAGCCCGGCTCGGTGCTGATGCTGCCGCTGGGCGGGCGCTCGGTGGCCTTGCGCGTGCGAGGTGTGTGGCGCGACTACGCGCGCCAGTTCGGCAGCGTGGCGATGGACATCGCCGACTACCAGCGGCTGACCGGCGACCGGCGCGTCAACGAGATGGCGCTGTGGCTGCGGCCCGGTGCCGGCGCGGCCGAGGTGCAGCAGGCGCTGAAGACGCTGACCGCGCGGGCCGGCGGCGACGCGGACAGCCTGGGTTTTGCCAGCACCGCGCAGCTCAAGACGCTCTCGCTGCAGATCTTCGACCGCAGCTTCGCGGTCACGCGCTACCTGCAGGTGGTGGCGATCGCGATCGGCCTGGCGGGCGTGGCGGCAAGCCTGTCGTCGCAGGTGCTGGCGCGGCGGCGCGAGTTCGGCCTGCTGACCCATCTAGGGCTGACGCGTGGCCAACTGCTGCGGCTGGTCATGCTGGAGACCGTGTGCTGGCTGCTGGCCGGCATCGTGGTGGGGCTGGCGCTGGGGCTGGCGATCAGCGTGGTGCTGGTCTTCGTCGTGAACCCGCAGAGCTTCCACTGGACCATGCCGCTGCGGGTGCCGCTGCCGCAGGTCGCCGCGCTGGCGGCGGGCGTGCTGCTGGCGGGCGGGCTGACCAGCCTGTTCACCGCGCGGCATGCGGCGTCGGTCGACGCGGTGCGCTCGGTGAAGGAGGACTGGTGAACCCGCGCCGCCAATGGCTGCAGCGCTGGCTGCTGGGCGGGGCGGGCGGCCTGGTCTTGCCCGGGCTGGCGCGGGCGGAGGCGGACCATGCCGCCGACGGCGACGACAAGATCCAGCGCGGCCGGGAGCTGCGCTTCCCGCGCGACCATGGCGCGCACCCGGGCTCGCAGATCGAGTGGTGGTATCTCACCGGCAGCCTGTCGGCGGCCGGCGGCGGCCCGGTGACGCATGGCTTCCAGGTCACCTTCTTCCGCTCGCGCACGGGCCTGGCCGAGACGCTGCCGGGCCGCTTCGCGCCGCGCCAGGTGCTGTTCGCCCACGCGGCGCTGACCGAGCTGGCCGGGGCAGGCCGCCACCGCCACGAGCAGCGCATCGCGCGCTGGGACGGCCGCACCCAGGCGCCCGCTGCCCACGCCGCGCTGGCCGAGACCGATGTCGTGCTCGACCACTGGGCGCTACAGCGCGCGGCCGGCGGCATCTACACCACGCGCATAGACAGCGACGCCGGCGGCGACGGCTTTGCGCTGGCCCTCTCGCTCGCGCCCACCCAGCCGCTGCTGCTGCAGGGCGACCACGGCTATTCGCGCAAGGGCCCGCAGGAGGCGCAGGCCAGCCACTACTACAGCCAGCCGCAGCTGGCCGTGAGCGGCTCGCTGCGCAGCGGCCGGGCCGCGCTGGCCGTGCGCGGCAGTGCCTGGCTGGACCACGAGTGGAGCGACAGCCTGCTGCCGCCCGAAGCCGAAGGCTGGGACTGGATAGGCATGAACCTGCTGGACGGCTCGGCGCTGACCGCGTTCAGGCTGCGCCGCGCGCGGCCGGCTGGGGCCTCCGGGGCAACCGGCCAAGAAGGCGCCGACACGGTCTTGGCCGGCGGCAGCTTTCGCACGGCGGGCGGCGCACTGCGCATCTTCGGCGAGCGAGAGCTGCGCTTCGAGCCCGGCCGCCTGTGGGCCAGCAAGGCCACCGGCGCACGCTACCCGGTCGAATGGCGCGTGCACACCCCCGCCGGGGTCTTCAGCGTGCGCAGCCTGCTCGACGGGCAGGAGCTGGACGGCAGCGCCAGCACCGGCACGGTGTACTGGGAAGGCCTGTCGGAGCTGCTCGACGCGTCGGGCCGGCGGGTCGGGCTGGGCTACCTGGAAATGACGGGCTATGCGAGCAGGCTGCGGCTGAGCGCCTGAGCGGTGCCCTGGTGGGCTCACCGGCGCGAGCCTGATCGGCGCGGCGTCGGCCTCAGGTGTTGTCGGGGCGGTGTGCGCTGGCGATGTCGGTCTGCGAAAAGTCGTCCCCCTTGTAGAGCAGTGGCAGGCCGCGGACCTTGGCGAGGGCGTAGCTGAACACCTCGCCGAAGTTCAGCCCGGCCGGGTGCCCGCTGCCCTTGCCGAAGGCCACGAAGGCCGCATAGGCCGCGTCCGCCTCGGCCTGGCCGGGGGCCACCACTTCGAACACCGGCAGTCGCAGCAGGTCGTCCACCAGCACCACCGCGCGCTGCCCCCGCC
>DATHWJ010000156.1:0-16114 GCA_035460745.1 Ideonella sp.
GCGCGCGCCGCGTGCGCTGCCGCTGCGGCGCATCGGCCTGCCGCAGGCGGTAGGCGAGCTGCGCGCGCGTCAGCCCGAGCTGGCGCGCCGCGGCGGCGAGGTTGCCGCCGGCCGCGGCCACCGCTTCTTGCAGCAGCCGGCCTTCGACCTGCCGCAGCGACAGCGCCTCGCCGGCCCCCATCGCCTGCTGCACCAGGCCCAGCAGGGGCGCCGATTCGGCCTCTTTCGCGCGGGTCAGCGTGCCGCGCGCGCCGATGGCCAGCAGCGCCTCGTCGGAGAGCTGCTCGCGGCGGAACATGTGCGCCACGTCGATGGCCGCGTCATCCTCCGCGGAAATGACGCCGCGCTCGATCAGGTTCTGCAGCTCGCGGATGTTGCCCGGGAAGGCGTAGTGCAGCATCGCGCGCACCGCCCGCGGCGTGAAGCCGGTGATGCGGCGGCCGTGGCGCTCGGTCTCGCGGCGCAGGAAGTGGTTCATCAGCAGCGGGATGTCGTCGCGCCGCTCGCGCAGCGGCGGCAGGTGGATGGGGAACACGTTGAGCCGGTAGTAGAGGTCCTCGCGGAAGCGGCCCTCCTGCACCTGCTGCTGCAGGTCGACGTTGGTGGCGGCGACCACGCGCACGTCGAGCTTGAGGGTGCGCGTGCCGCCGATGCGCTCGACTTCGCCCTCCTGCAGCGCACGCAGCAGCTTGCCCTGGCTGACCAGGCTCAAGGTGGCGATCTCGTCGAGGAACAGCGTGCCGCGATCGGCGCGCTCGAAGCGGCCGGGCCGCGAGCTGCTGGCGCCGGTGAAGGCACCACGCTCGACGCCGAACAGCTCCGACTCGATCAGCGTCTCGGGAATGGCCGCGCAGTTGACCGCGACGAAGGCCTGCTCGGCCCGCGCGCTGATGCGGTGCAGCCGGCGCGCGAAGGCCTCCTTGCCGACGCCCGACTCGCCGGTGAACAGCACCGTGGCCTGCGTGCGCGCCACCCGCGCCAGTTGGTGGCAGGCCGAGTTGAAGGCCGACGAGGCGCCGACGATCTCGTGGCGGTCGGCCGCCACCGCTGCCCTCGCAGCCCGCGGCACGGGCGTGATGGCGCCGGCCGGCGCGGGCGGCTCGGCCAGGCGGCGGAAGTCGTGCGCCTGCAGGTAGCGCTGGTCTTCGCTGATGTCGCCCCAGGCCGCCGCATGCCGGCCGACCACGCGGCAGACGCTGGCGCCCATCGAGCGGCAATCGACCTCGCGGAAGATCACCAGCTGGCCGAACAGCGTCGTCACATAGCCGCAGGCGTAGCCGATCTGCGACCAGCACGAGGGCTCGGTGCCCAGGCCGTAGGCGCTGATGTGCTCGTCGTCCTCGCTGGAGTGCTCCCAGAGGAACTCGCCTTCGTAGGTGCCGCGGTCGATGTCGAAGTCGAAATGCGTCGGCGTGACCTTGACCACGCCCTCGAGCGCATGCAGCCGGGTGCCGGCCATGAACACCGCCGCCGCGTCGTGGGTGGGCCAGCGCTCGCGCACCAGCTGCGCATCGCGCGCGCCGGAGACGTAGCCGGCGCGCGTCAGCAGGCCGCGCGCGCGGTCCAGGCCCAGCGTGTCGATCAGCTCGCGGCGCAGGTGGCCCATGGTCGAGCTGTGCAGCAGCAGCATGCGCTGGTCGTTGAGCCAGATGCGGCCGTCGCCGGGGGAGAAGAACAGCGCCTCGGTCAGGTCGGCCAGCGTCGGCGCCTGGCCGGTGTCGAAGTGCGCGATGTCGCCGCGCCGCAGCATGGCACCGGTCTGGCGGGCCATCTCGGCCAGGGAGATGCGGGGGGGCTTGGCCATGGGGGAGATTGACTAATTAAGAACTTCATGTCGCCGGCCGGTGTGATTTTGTTTTTAATTGATCAACACCAAGTCCCCGAGAAAACCCTCGTGTGCAGCGCAACAGAGGCGCCTGGGGAAAGTACCGAGGCCGGCCCTGTCTTTCACTCTGGTGCAGGGCCCGCGCAACCGCCCTCACGAGGCCGCCGGCAGCCCTCGCCGCCGGCCCCCGGCACATGCGTTGCGCAAGGGTGAACGAACGCCTTCCCTCCGTGAAGGCCCACCGGAGCCCTTGCCCATGACCCTGCCCCCCCTTCTCGACCCCGCGCTGTGGCGCGAGGACCTCTACAGCAGCGGCTGGCGCGCCGCGTCCGCCTCGGCCGACGTGATCGAGCCTGCCACCGGCGAGCCGCTGACACGCACCGGCGTGGCCGTGGCGGCCGATGTCGCGCCCGCCACCAGCGCCGCCGCCGCAGCGCAGGCCGCCTGGGCCGCGACCGCACCGCGCGAGCGGGCCGCGGTCTTCCAGCGCGCCGCCGCGCTGTTCCAGCAGCACTTCGACGAGCTGGCGCTCTACCTGACCCGCGAGACCGGCGCCATCCTGCCCAAGGGCCAGCACGAGCTGCGCGAAGCGGTGGCCTTCTGCCACATCGCCGCCGGCCTGCCGATGCAGGCGCAGGGCCAGGTGCTGCCCAGCACGCCGGGCCGGCTGAGCCTGGCCCGCCGCGTGCCGCTGGGCGTGATCGGCGTGATCTCGCCGTTCAACTTCCCGCTGGTGCTGACGCTGCGCGTGGTGGCGCCAGCGCTGGCGCTGGGCAATGCGGTCGTGATCAAGCCCGACCCGCGCACCCCCGTCAGCGGCGGCCTGATGATCGCGCAGGTGTTCGAGCAAGCCGGGCTGCCGGCCGGCCTGCTGCATGTGCTGCCCGGCGGCGCCGAGGTCGGCGAGGCCCTGGTCACCGACCCGCAGGTCGCGATGATCTCCTTCACCGGCTCGGCCGGCGTGGGCCGGCGCATCGGCGAGCTGGCCGGCAGGCACCTGAAGAAGGTCTCGCTGGAGCTGGGCGGCAGCAACTCGCTGATCGTGCTGGACGACATGTGCAGCGAGGCCGACCTCGACCTGGCCGCCAGCAACGTCGCCTGGGGCGCCTGGCTGCACCAGGGCCAGATCTGCATGGCCAGCAACCGCGTGCTGGTGCACGAGGCCATCGCCGAGGCCATCACCGCGCGCCTGGTCGCCAAGGCCTTGCACCTGCCGGTGGGCGACGGCGCCAGCGGCCAGGTCGCCCTCGGCCCGCTGATCGACGCCCGCCAGCGCGACCGCGTGCACGCCACCGTGCAGGCCAGCGTCGAGGCCGGCGCGAGGCTGCTGGCCGGCGGAAGCTTTGAGCGGCTGTTCTACCAGCCCACCGTGCTGGCCGATGTGAAGCCCGGCATGCCCAGCTTCGACGACGAGACTTTCGGCCCGGTGGTCAACCTGATCAGCTTCAAGACCGACGACGAGGCGGTCGCCATCGCCAACAACAGCCGCGGCGGCCTCGCGGCGGCGGTGATCTCGCGCTCGGTGGGGCGCGCGATGGCGATAGGCAACCGGCTGCGCGCCGGCATGGTCCACATCAACGACCAGACCGTCAACGACGACGGCACCAACCCCTTCGGCGGCCCCGGCATCGCCGGCAACGGCAGCTCGCACGGCGGCCCCGGCGACTGGGAGGCCTTCAGCACCTGGCAGTGGGTCACCGTCAAGGACACACCGCCTGCCTATCCCTTCTGACCAGGACACCCTCCCCATGAACTTCCACGGCAAGACCATCGTCATCACCGGCTCGAGCTCAGGCATAGGCGCCGAGACGGCACGCCTGCTGCGCCTGCAGGGCGCGCGGGTGATAGGCGTCGACCGCAACGACCCCGTCATCACGCTCGACGGCTTCGTCAAGGCCGACCTGTCCGAGCAGTCGACCATAGACGCCGCCATCAGGCAGCTGCCCGAGCGCATCGACGCGCTGTGCAACATCGCCGGCGTGCCGGGCACCGCGCCTGTCGACCTGGTCGGGCGGGTCAACTACCTGGGCCTGCGCCACCTCTGCCAGCGCCTGCTCGACCGCCTGCCCGCGGGCGGCGCCATCGTCAACATCGCCTCCATCCTCGGCGCCGAGTGGCCGCAGCGCCTGGCCCAGCACAAGGCCCTGGCCGAGACGCCGAACTTCGAGGCCGGCCTGGTCTTTCTCGCCAAGCAGCCGGTGCCGCCCGAGACCTGCTACCAGTACTTCAAGGAAGCGCTGATCGTCTGGACGCTGACGCAGTCGCAGAAGTGGTTCCTCGAGCGCGGCGTGCGCATGAACTGCGTCGCGCCCGGCCCGGTGTTCACGCCCATCCTCGGCGACTTCGTCGCGATGCTGGGCCAGGAGCGCGTGCAGAAGGACGCCCACCGCATGAAGCGCCCCGCGCTGGCCGACGAGGTCGCGCCGGTGGTCGCCTTCCTTTGCTCCGATGCCGCGCGCTGGGTCAGCGGCGTCAACCTGCCGGTCGATGGCGGCCTGGCCTCGACCTACATCTGATCGCTTTACCCACAACACCACGGAGACAACCCCCATGCCACCCCGTCGCCACCTGCTGGCGGTGGCGGCAGCCCTCGCGCTGCCCGCCGCCCACGCCTTCGACATCGAGACACCCGATCCCGAGTGGAAGCTGCGCCTGGACCTCACGCCCAAGTACAGCCTGGCCTACCGGCTGAAAGACCCGTCCGCCGCGCTGACGCGCTTCGACGTCGCCACCGACCCCGGCACGGTCAACGAGGACGACGGCGACCACAACTTCAACAAGTGGCTGATCTCCAACCGGCTCGACCTGCTGGCCGAGCTGGACCTGAGCGGCCGCAACTTCGGCGGCCGCATCAGCGGCAATGCCTGGCACGACAGGGTCTACCTGCGCCGCAACGACTACGCCGGCACCGAGATCTACGCCGGCGGCATGCCGACCGGCACCGTGATCTCCAGCGCCAGCAACTTCGCCGGCCAGGACATGAACCAGTTCCTGCCCGCCACCCGGCGCCAGCACGGCGAGAGCGGCGAGCTGCTCGACGCCTTCGTCTACGCCAAGGGCGACTTCGGCGGCATGAAGGCCACCGTGCGCGTGGGCAAGCACACGCTGCAATGGGGCGAGAGCCTGTTCTTCGGCCAGAACGGCATCGCCAATGCGCAGGGCCCGGTCGACGTGGCCAAGATCCTCTCGGTGCCGGGCTGGCAGTTCAAGGAGGTGCTGCTGCCGGTGGAGCAGGTCTCGGGCTCGCTGCAGGTGGCCGAAGGCGTGTCGCTGGGCGCCTACTACCAGCTCAAGTGGCGGCCGAGCAAGATCCCCGGGGTCGGCAGCTACTTCTCGAACCAGGACTACGTCGGCACCGGCACGGTCAATTTCGGCGTCGATCCCACCGGCGCGCCCATCCTGCTGGCCTACGACGCCTCCAAGGACCTGCGGCCCAAGGACTCGGGCCAGGGCGGCCTGCAGCTGCGCTGGAGCCCCACCGGCAGCGACTACGAGTTCGGCTTCTATGTCGCGCAGTACCACGACAAGACGCCCGCGGTGCCGGTGTTCGACTTCGTCAACGGCAACGTGCACCTGGCCTACGCGAAGAACATCCGCACCATCGGCGCCAGCGTGACCTCGTCGGTCGGCCAGCTGAACTGGGCCCTCGAAGGCTCGCTGCGCAGCAACGCGCCGCTGACCAGCGACCCGGCCGTGCTGGGCCTGGGCCCGGTGCTGAGCTGCGGCACCTCCGACGACGACCCTTGCTACGCCGTCGGCCGCACCGCGCACCTGCAGCTCTCGGTCATCTACGTGCTGCAGCCCATCGCACTGTGGCAAGGCGGCGCGGTCGTCGGCGAGCTGGCCTACAACCGCACGCTGAAGGTGACCAAGGACATCTTCGCGCCCTACGCCGGCGCCGGCCTGGGCGGGCTGGACCCGCACACCACCAAGGGCGCGTTCGCCTACCGCATGATCTTCGAGCCGCAGTACTTCCAGGTGCTGCCGGGCCTGGACCTCTCGGTGCCTATCGGCCTGGGGGTCAACTTCGGCGGGCGCTCGTCGGCCATCTTCAACTTTGCCGGCGGCGCCTCCAAGGCCGGCGACTACAGCATCGGCGTCAAGGGCACTTACCAGAACGACTGGAAGCTGGCCCTGACCTACACCGACTACTTCGGCAAGGCCAAGACCTTCACCGAGACCCTGGTCGCCGGCGCCGGCTCGCCGCGCCAGCTCACCTTTGCCCAATCGCTGAAGGACCGTGCCTACGTGTCGTTCAGCGTCTCGCGCACCTTCTGAACCGGAGCCCCTCGATGCATCGCAAACACCTGCTGGCCACGCTGATCGCCGGCCTCTGCCTCCCCCCGCTGACCCAGGCCGCCGTGTCGGCCGACGAAGCCGCCAAGCTCAAGACCACGCTGACCCCGCTGGGCGCCGAGCGCGCCGCCAACAAGGACGGCAGCATCCCCGCCTGGGACGGCGGCGTGGCCAAGGCCCCCGCCGGCTACAAGAGCGGCGACCCGCGGCCCGACCTGTTCGCCGGCGAGAAACCCGTCGTCTCGATCAACGCCAAGAACATGGACGCCCACGCCGCCCGCCTGAGCGGCGGCGTCAAGGCGCTGATGAAGAAGTACCCCGACTTCCGCATCGACGTCTACCCGACGCACCGCAGCGCGGCCGCGCCGCAATGGGTCTACGACAACACCTTCAAGAACGCCACCCGCGCCAAGCTGGTCGACGGCGGCCAGGGCACCGAGGGGGCCTACGGCGGCACGCCCTTCCCCATCCCCAAGGACGCCTACGAGGTGATACAGAACCACCGCCTCGCGTGGACCGGCACCAACATCCAGACGCCCATACGCGTGTGGGTCGTGACGGCCGACGGCAAGCGCGCGATGGCGTCGGGCGGCACGCAGAGCTTCAGCAAGCCCTACTACAACCCGGAAGGCAGCCTCGATAAGTTCGACGGCTACTACTCGCTGGGCAAGTTCACCGCCAGCGAGCCGGGCTCCAAGAGCGGCGAGGCCATCCTCGCGCTCGAGGGCATCAGCGCAGCGCAGCCGCGCGGCCTGTGGCAATACCTGGTGGGCCAGCGGCGGGTGCGCAAGGCCCCTTCGGTGGCCTACGACACGCCCGATTCCGTGACCTCCGGCCTGGGCCTGTTCGACGAGGCCTTCAACCTGTTCGGCCCCCTCGACAAGTACCAGCTCAAGCTGGTCGGCAAGAAGGAGCTGTACGTCCCCTACAACAACAACAAGGCGGCCAGCGCCAAGGTCGCGGACCTGGTGACGCCGGGCACGCTGAACCCCTCGCTGGTGCGCTGGGAGCTGCACCGGGTGTGGGAGGTCGAGGCCACGCTGGCGGAAGGCAAGCGCCATGTCGTGCCCAAGCGCACCTACTACATCGACGAAGACAGCTGGCAGATCATGCTGTTCGACGGCTGGGACGCCAAGGGCGAACTCTGGCGCACCAACTACACGCTGACGCTGCTGGCCCCGGACATCCCGGCCCTCATCGGCAACATGGCGTGGGGCGGCTACGACCTGCAGACCGGCGCCTACTACCTGAACATGGCGTCCAACGAGCTGTCCGCGCAGTACAAGGTGGTGCCGGCCATCGCTCGCTCGTTCTTCAGCGCGGAAGAACTCGCCAACGAGGGCACGCGCTGATGTCTGCGGCACAGTGGCTGCGGGCCGGCAGCACGGCCCTGATGCTGGCCGCCATGGCGCAGGCGGTGGTCGCGGCGCCGCCGCCGGCCCTGTCGGACGCGGCGCTGATGACGCCCAAGGCGCTGGGCGCGGCCACCCTGGCGGTGACCCGCGCGGGCACGCGGCTGGTGGCCGTCGGCGAGCGCGGCACGGTGCTGCTCTCGGACGACGCCGGCGCGCGGTGGCGCCAGGCCCGCGTGCCGGTGCAGGCCACGCTGACCAGCGTGCACTTCGCCAATGCGCGGCAGGGCTGGGCCGCCGGCCACCTGGGCGTGATCCTGCAGAGCGACGACGGCGGCGAGACCTGGCGGCTGCAGTTCGACGGCCTGCGGGCCGCCCAGGCGATGGCCGCGGCTGCCGGGCCCGACGAACGCGCCCAGGCCCTGGCCCAACGCCTCATCGGCGAGGGTGCCGACAAGCCCTTCTTCGACCTGGCATTCGCCGATGCGAAACGCGGCTTCGCGGTGGGGGCCTACAACCTGGCCTTCTCGACGCGCGACGGCGGAGCCACCTGGCAGCCGCTGCCGTTGCCCAATCCCAAGAGCCTGCATCTGTACGGCGTGCGCGTGGTCGACGGCCAGGTCTTCATCGCCGGCGAGCAGGGGCTGCTGCTGAAGTCCGGCGACGACGGGCTGAGCTTCACGCCGCTCGCTTCGCCCTACAAGGGCAGCTTCTTCGGCCTGCTGGCGACCCGCTCGGGCGCGCTGATCGCCTACGGCCTGCGCGGCAATGCCCTGCGTTCGGTCGACCAGGGCACGAGCTGGGACAAGGTCGAGACGGGCGTGCAGGTGGCGCTGAGCGCCGCGACCCTGCTCGACGATGACGCGCCGGCCTTGCTCGGCCAGACCGGCGATGTGCTGGTCAGCCGCGACGACGGCAAGACTTTCAAGAAGGCGCCGCCCGCGCCAGCCGTGCCGGCAGCAGGCCTCGCGCCCGCTCCCGGCGGCCAGCTCGTGCTCGCCAGCCTGCGCGGCATGCGCCAACAACCCGCTCCCAGATAGTCCACGCCATGCACGCCGACACCTCCCTCGACCCCCAGCCCGTCGTCGCCCGGCTCGAAGACTTCGACCCCGCTTCGGGCAACGCCACCGAGCGCGCCTTCTTCAACCACCGCCCCTGGGTGATGGCGATCTGCCTCGTGCTCACGCTGCTGCTGGGCTGGCAGGCGACGCGGCTCAAGCTCAACGCCAGCTTCGAAAAGACGATCCCGACCCTCCACCCCTACATCGTCAACTACCTGGCCAACAAGGCCAACCTGGCCGGGCAGACCAATGCGATGCGCATCGCGGTCGAAACGACGGCCGAGTCCATCTACGACAAGGACTACCTCGCCACGCTGCAGAAGCTCAACGACGAGATCTTCCTGCTGCCGGGCGTGGACCGCCCCTTCATGAAGTCGCTTTGGACCGCCAACACCCGCTGGGTTGCGGTGACCGAGGAAGGGCTGGACGGCAACACCGTGATGGGCGACAGCTACGACGGCTCGGCCGCGAGCCTGGCCGAGGTGCGCGCCAATGTCGAGCGCTCGGGCGAGATCGGCCAGATCGTGGCGGGCAACTTCAAGTCCAGCATCATCTTCGTGCCCTTGCTCGACAAGAACCCCAAGACCGGCGAAGCGCTGGACTATGGCGACTTGTCGCGCAAGATCGAGGCGCTGCGCGGCAAGTACGAGAGCGACACGGTGCGCATCCGCATCACCGGCTTCGCGAAGGTGGCCGGCGACCTGATCGAGGGCCTGCGCCAGGTGCTGCTGTTCTTCGCGCTGGCGCTGGTGATCTGCACCGCGGTGCTGTTCGGCTACACGCGCTGCGCGCGCAGCACCGCCCTGGTGGTGGCCTGCTCGCTGGTCGCCGTGGTGTGGCAGTTCGGCCTGCTGGCCTGGCTGCACTACGAGCTCGACCCCTACTCGGTGCTGGTGCCGTTCCTGGTGTTCGCCATCGGCATGAGCCACGGCGCGCAGAAGATGAACGGCATCATGCAGGACGTCGGCCGCGGCACGCACCGCGTGGTGGCCGCGCGCTATACCTTCCGGCGCCTGTTCGTGGCCGGCCTCACGGCGCTGCTGTGCGATGCGATCGGCTTCGCGGTGCTGGCGCTGATCGAGATCCAGGCCATCCGCGACCTGGCGGTGGTGGCGAGCATCGGCGTGGCGGTGCTGATCTTCACCAACCTGGTGCTGCTGCCCATCCTGCTGTCGTACGTCGGCGTCAGCCCGGTCGCGGCGCAACGCAGCTTGAGGCTGGAGGCCGCGGACGGCCCCGGCGCAAAGCGGCCGTGGCTCTGGCAGCAACTCGACCGCTTCACCCGGCGCGGCCCGGCGCTGGCGGCCATCGTGGCGGCCGCCGCGCTCGCGGCGCTGGGCTATGGCGTCAGCCTGCAGTTGAAGATCGGCGATCTCGACCCCGGTGCGCCCGAGCTGCGCGCCGACTCGCGCTACAACCGCGACAACGGCTTCATGGCGCGCAACTACGCCGCCAGCAGCGACATCCTGGTCGTGATGGTGGCGACGCCCGAAGACCAGTGCACGCGCTACGAGACCCTTGCCAAGGTCGATCAGCTGGCCTGGCGGCTGGAGCAGCTGGCGGGGGTCGAATCGACCAACTCGATGGCGGCGCTGTCGAAGTTTGCGATGGTCGGCTACAACGAAGGCAACCTGAAGTGGTTCGAGCTGATCCCCAGCGACAGCGCGCTCGGCGGCGTGCAGACGCGCGCGCCGCGCGAGCTGTTCAACCAGGGCTGCTCCTTCCTGTCGCTCTACGTGTACTTGAAGGACCACAAGGCCGAGACCCTGGAGCGGGTGACGGGTGAAGTGGAGCGCTACATCGCCACCCAGGCCCAGGGCAACGCGCGCTTCATGCTCGCCGCCGGCAGCGCCGGCATCGATGCCGCCACCAACATCGTCGTCAAGAAGGCCATGCACGAGATGCTGCTGTGGGTCTATGGCGCCGTGGTGCTGCTGTGCTGGGTGACCTTCCGCTCGTGGCGCGCGGTGGTCGTGGCCGTCTTGCCGCTGGTGCTGACCTCGATCCTGTGCGAGGCGCTGATGGTGGGCCTGGGCATGGGTGTCAAGGTCGCCACGCTGCCGGTGATCGCGCTCGGCGTGGGCATCGGCGTGGACTATGCGCTGTATGTGCTGTCGGTGATGCTGACGCGGCTGCGCGCCGGCGCGAGCCTGTCCGAGGCCTACCACCAGGCGCTGCAGTTCACCGGGCGTGTGGTCATGCTCACCGGCATCACGCTCGCATTGGCCGTGGGCACCTGGGCGTTTTCACCGATCAAGTTCCAGGCCGACATGGGCATCCTGCTCGCATTCATGTTCGTCTGGAACATGGTCGGCGCGCTGGTGCTGCTGCCGGCACTCGCCCACTTCCTGCTGCGCGAGCGCAGCCCCGCCGCGGCTGCCTTTGCCGTGCCTGCATGACCCGCCGCCGTTGCACTGGAGACCCCCGGATGAAACACCCCACGACGCTGCTCGCGCTGGCCCTGCTGACCGCGTTGCCGGGGGCCGCGCAGGCCCAGGCCGCCGGCCAGTGGAAAGACCCGGCGACCCTGTTCCAGCGCACCTGCGCTTACTGCCACGACCAGAGCCTGGTCAAGGGCGTGGGGCCGGAGCTGCTGGCGCGCGGCTTGCCGGTTGAAGCGATCACGGTGTTCGTGCGCCGCGGCGCCGGGGCGATGCCGGCGTTCCCCGAGGCGCAGATCGCCCCGGCCGAACTCGCCGCGCTCGCGGCCTGGATTCGCGACAGCAAGACCGACTCGCTGGGAAAGAAGACACCATGAAGATTCAACGCAGATCGATGCTCGCCGGGCTCGGCGCCCTGGGCGCGTCCCCCACCTTGGCCACGGCCGCCGCGGGCGACGCGGCGGCCACCATCGCACCGACCTCGGTGCTGCCGCGCGGCGTGAGCCTCACCGCGATGCGCCGCGCCATCGAGGAGTTTCGCCAGATCGTCGGGCAGGACAACCTCAGCGTCACCAGCGAGAAGATCGCGCCCTACGCCAAGATGTACATCCCGGCGCCCGACGCTCAGCACCTGCCGGTGGGCGCACTGGCGCCCGACAGCGTGGCGCAGGTGCAGAAGATCCTCGCCGTGTGCAACAAGTACAAGGTGCCGGTCTGGCCCACCTCCACCGGGCGCAACTTCGGCTACGGCTCGTCGGCGCCCGCCACGCGCGGCCAGATGGTGCTCGACCTGCGGCGCATGAACCGCATCCTCGATGTCGACGTGGAGCTGGGCACCACGCTGCTGGAGCCCGGCGTCACCTACCAGCAACTGCTAGACCACTTCACCGACAACAAGCTGCCGCTGTGGATCGACTGCCCGACCATCGGGCCCCTCGTCGGGCCGGTGGGCAACACGCTGGACCGCGGGGTGGGCTACACCCCCTATGGCGAGCACTTCATGTTCTCGTGCGGCATGGAGGTGGTGATGGCCGACGGCAAGGTGCTGCGCACCGGCATGGGCTCGGTCGCCAAGTCCAACACCTGGCAAGCCTTCAAGTGGGGCTACGGGCCCTACCTCGACGGCATCTTCACGCAGTCGAACTATGGCGTCGTGACCAAGCTGGGGCTGTGGCTGATGCACAAGCCGCCGGTCTACAAGCCCTTCATGATCCGCTACCAGAACGAAGCGGACATCGACAAGATCATCGACACCTTGCGCGGCCTGCGCCTGTCCAACATCATTCCCAACGTGGTGCTGATGATGCACGGCCTGTACGAGGTGGGCATGTTCAAGCGCCGCCACGAGATCCATGCCGGGCCGGGGCCCATCCCCGAAGAGGCGATGCGCCGCGCCTTCAAGGAGATGGGGGTCGGGGTCTGGAACGCCTACTTCGCGCTCTACGGCAGCCCCGAGCAAGTGGCGGTCAACGAGCAGATCGTGCGCGCCGTGGTGGCGCCTTCCGGCGGCGAGATCCTGACCAAGGAAGAGGCCAAGGACAACGTCGTCTTCCACCATCACGAGCTGCTGATGAGCGGGCAGCTGACGCTCGAGGAGCTGGGTCTTTTCCGCTGGCGCGGCGCGGGTGGCGGCGCCGCCTGGTTTGCGCCGGTGGCCAAGGCCATCGGCAGCGAGGCCGGCAAGCAGGTCAAGATGGCGCGCAAGGTGCTCGATGGCTTCGGCTTCGACTACACCGCCGGCTTTGCGATCGGCTGGCGCGACCTGCACCACATCGTCTGCGTGCTGCACGATCGCAGCGTTCCCGACGAGAAGCTGCGCGCCCAGCAATGCTTCGACCGCCTGATCGACGACTTTGCCGCCGAGGGCTACGGCACCTACCGCACCAACATCGCGAACATGGACAAGGTGGCCAACACCTTCGGTCCCGTCAAGCGCGAGATCGACCACAAGCTCAAGCGTGCGCTCGACCCGAACAACATCATCGCGCCCGGAAAGTCCGGCATCGATCTCTTCAACCGCTTCGGTGCATCGCATGCCTGAACGCCATCCCCTTGCCGGAGCAGCCGCATGACGCTTGTCACCGCCCCCACCCTGCCGAGCGCGCCGCTCGACCCCGCCTTCGCAGGCTTCCTGGCCCAGGCAGCGGCCCAGGGCCAGCCACCGCTGGAGACCTTGCCGCTCGACGTTGCACGCCAGGTCTACCGCGACATCAACGCAGCGCTGAGCCTGCCGACGCCCGAGATCGGCGAAGTCACAGGCCGCCTGATCGAAGGACCGGGCGGCCCGCTGGCCCTGCGCATCTACAAGCCCGCCGGCGTCGGCGCGGAGCGGCCGGTGCTGTTGTTCCTGCACGGCGGAGGCTGGGTCATCGGCGACCTCGACACGCACGACGGCATCTGCCGAACCCTGTGCCGCGCGACTGCCGCGATCGTGGTCGCGGTCGACTATCGGCGCGCACCCGAACACGTCTTCCCGGCCGCGCTCGACGACGCCGAAGCCGCCCTGACCTGGCTGGCCGCGCACGCCGGCGAGCTGGGCGGCGACGTCTCGCGCCTGGCGCTGGCCGGCGACAGCGCCGGTGGCCAGCTCGCCGCGACGCTGGCGCTGCGCGCCGCCGGATCGGTCCCGTTGCGCGCGCTCGGGCTGATCTACCCGGCCGCCCAGCACTACAGCGCGCCCAGCCCCTCGTACCTCGAGAACGGCGAGGGCAAGTTCCTGACGCTGACGGCGATGAAATGGTTCATGGACTGCTACATGGGCACCAGCGGCGACGCACGGGAGCACCCTGACTTCCGCCTGCTCGGGTCGAGTCGGCTTGCCACGCTGCCCCCCACCTGGCTGGCCACGATGGGGCACGACCCCTTGCGTGACGAGGGCCATGCGCTGGCGCTGGAGATCGCGGCGGCCGGCGTGGCGGTGGCCCACCACCACGAGCCGCAGGCCATTCACGCCTGCCTGCACATGACCGCCCTCTCGGGCTGCGGCAGCCGGGTGATGCAAGCACTGGCGGCCTGGCTGCGCGTGCAGCAGGCCTGAGGCTCATCCAGCGAGCCCGATCATGCTCAGGGCAGCAGCGTGCCGGTGGCACTGGCGCGGGCCAGGCGCGGCTGCTGCAACGCCGGCCGCTGGAACTCGAAGCCGGCGCTGTTGCCCAACCAGTCCAGGCCCACGTAGTCCAGCCAGCCGTCCCGGTTGAAGTCACCGACGCTGACGGTGTGCGGCTCGTCCCCGGCCGGGGTGCTCACCACGGTCGAGAAGCTGGGCGCGCCGCCGGTCTTGCCCAGGTTGCGGTGGACCTCGATCGTGCCGCCGTTCGACGCATCGCCCGCCAGGTTGGTCAGCACCACATCCGGGAAGCCGTCGGCATCCACGTCGGCCGCGGCCACGCCGTAGGGAGCACCGCTGATGAACTCGGTGCGCTTGAACGACGGCACGCCGGCGCCCTGGGCCGTGCCGTTGCGCAGCACGCTCCAGGTGAAGCCCGCCCAGCCGTCGGAGTTGGCGGTGACGATGTCCGGCAGGCCGTCGCGGTCGAAGTCGGCCACCGCCATCTCGTTGGCGCCGGTGATGCCGGGGAAGGTCACCACGCCCGCAAAGGTGGGCAGGCTGGCACCGGCCGGCGTGGTGTTGAGCAGCACGCCGACGCCGGCGCTGTCGATCGCGATGTCGGGCTTGCCGTCGCCGTTGAAGTCGGCCGCCGCCACCGAGCGCGGCAGCGGCGAGCCCGAGGTGCTGGCCGGCAACTGCGCCACCAGGGTCAGCACGGGCACTTGCGCCCCCTGTGGCGTGGTGTTGCGGTAGACCAGCGCGCGGCCGGTGCCCTCATTCTGCGTGGAGCCGGGATTGGCCGCCACCACGTCGATGATGCCGTCGGCGTCGAAATCCGCGAAGGCGATGTCGGAGGTCCAGCCGTAGTCCACGGTCAGCATCGACGTCAGCGCGAAGGTGAAGCTGGTCGTGGCTCCCGGCGGCGTGGTGTTCATCAGCACGTCGAGCCGGTTGGTGCCGTTGTGGGCCACCACCAGGTCGGGGCGGCCATCGCGGTTCAGGTCGGCCGCGCGCAGCCGCCCCTGGCCCGCGCCGATCTGCGCGGCCTTCGTGAAGCGGCCCTGCGCTGCGCCCGGGCCCGTGGCGTTGGCCAGCACCGTGACGACACCGCTGCCGGAGAAGGCCACATCGAGCCGGCCGTCTCCATTGAAGTCGCCCACGGCCGAGCCCTCGGTGAAGCTGCCCACGCCAAACGCGCCCGCGCCGCTGAAGCCGAGCACGTTCGGGTCGATACCGGCCACCGCCGGGCTGCCGAGCAGCAACTCGAATTTCACCGCCCGGTCGCCACCGCCCGTCGCCGACACGGGCACCGACACCACGGTCTGCGTCTGCCCGGCGGGGATGGTGGCGGTGCCCTGCACGGCGGTGTAGTCGCGGCCGGCGCGGGCCGATCCGTCGCGGGTGCGGTAGCTGAACGACACGGCCGCGCCGGTCTCGCCGCGGCGGTGTACCGTGAAGTCCAGGCTGGCCACGCTGCCACGCTGTGCCTTGGCGGGGGTGGCAGCCAGCACGATCTCTGCGGAAGCTCCCTGGGCGCAGAGCAGCAGGGCGGCAAAGGAGAGCGAAGTGTGTTGAAGTTTCATGGGATGGGTATGGTGAATGAACACGAAGACGGTCGCGGCGTGGCGGTACGCCACGTGTGTGAGTACCGGTTTGCGCCGCGACGGTTGCGCTCGTGAACAAACTCCTCCCCTGCCCGGCTGGCGCCGCCTGCCTCGGCCGCCTGCAAGCTGGCGCGCAGCGCCGGAGGTCCGGTGCGCTTACGCCGGCTCGACCTGTTCGACCCGCGCCGCCACCGGCACCGGCGTGCGGATCAGGTGGTCGAAGGCGCTCAGCGCCGCCTTGGCCCCATCGCCCGCGGCGATGATGATCTGCTTGAACGGCGTGGTCGTCACGTCGCCGGCCGCGAACACGCCGGGCACGCTGGTCTGGCCCTTGGCATCGACGACGATCTCACCAAAGCGGCTCAACTCCAGCGCGCCCTTGAGCCACTCGGTGTTGGGCACCAGGCCGATCTGCACGAATACGCCTTCGAGCGCCACGTCGTGAGATTGGCCGCTGGCGCGGTCGGTGTAGCGCAGGCCATTGACCTTCTCGCCGTCACCGGTGATCTCGGTGGTCTGGGCGTTGGTGTGGATGACCACGTTCGG
>DATHWJ010000157.1:0-23652 GCA_035460745.1 Ideonella sp.
CTGGCAGTCGCAACGCCCCGGGCCTATGCTGCTGGCCCAGGTGCTGCCGCCGGTCGGGCTGCTGCTGCTCGGGCTGGTCGGCGCGGTGGCGTTCACGGTGCGCAGCCTCGCGCGCGCCGCCCGCTCGCTGGCGGCCAGCGAGGCCGGCGCGCAGCAACTGGCCTGCCAGGACATGCTGACCGGCCTGCCCAACCGACGCGCCTTCTTCAACCAGTTGAGCGCCACGCTGCGGGCGCCGCTGCCGCGCTGCGCGATCTTCTACATCGACCTCGACGGCTTCAAGGAGGTCAACGACGTCTTCGGCCACGACGCCGGCGACCTGCTGCTGCTGGAGGTGACCGAGCGCGTGCGCACCGCGCTGCCGGCAGGCATCGTGCTGGCGCGGCTGGGCGGCGACGAGTTCGCGCTGCTGGCCAGCGGCGCCCACGAGCCGGACGACTTGCTGCGCATCGCCGGCCGCATCTGCGAACGCATGCTGCGGCCCTTCGTCGTCAACCACGTCGAGCTGCAGATCGGCGCCAGCATCGGCGTGGCCATCGCGGCGCCCGGCACCACCGCCGCCGACCTGCTGCGCCAGGCCGACGTCGCGATGTATGTCGCCAAGGACGAAGGCAAGGGCCGCGCGAGGCTGTTCCGCCCCTCGATGGACGAGGGCGTGCGCGCCGCCAAGACCCTGGAGGCCGACCTGCGGGCGGCGCTGGAGACCGACCAGATCCGCCTCGTCTACCAGCCCATCGTCGATGCCGAGACACAGCGCCTGAGCAGCGCCGAGGTGCTGGCGCGCTGGGAGCACCCCACGCTGGGGCCGATCTCGCCGTCGGTCTTCATCCCGGCGGCCGAGACCTCGGGGCTGATCGTCGCGCTGGGCGAGCGCATCCTGCGCGAGGCCTGCCAGCAGGCGGCGCGCTGGCCCGAGCTGAAGATCTCGGTCAACCTCTCGCCGGTGCAGTTCCGCAGCGTCAACCTGCTGCAGTCCATCCAGCAGATCCTGGTCGATACCGGCTTCCCGGCGCGCCGGCTCGAGCTGGAGATCACCGAGGGCTACCTGCTGGCGCAGCCCGAGGCAGCGGCGCGCGTGATACGCCAGCTGCGCGCGCTCGGCATCACCATCAGCCTGGACGACTTCGGCACCGGCTACGCCAGCATCGGCTTCCTGCGCCGCTTCGAGCTAGACCGCATCAAGCTCGACCGCTCCTACGTGGTCGACCTGGCCGACCAGCCGGCCAGCGCCGAGGTGGCGAGAGCCATCGTCGCGCTGGCGCGCACGCTCTCGCTGCCGGTCACCGCCGAGGGGGTCGAGACGACGGAACAAGCGGTGCTGCTGAGCCAGATCGGCTGCGCGCGGCTGCAAGGCTGGCTGTTCGGCCGCGCGGTCGATGCCCTGAGCTTCGAGCGCGACTGGCTGCAAGGCAAGAACCGCCCGCTGGCGCTGCCGGGCTACGGCAGCGACAACGTCTTCACGCTGCCGATCGCGGCCCAGACGTAAAGCCCGCCGCGGCGGGGCGGCCGCAAAGGCCCTGCACTAGACTCGCTCTCCATCACCGACCCCCCCGATGGAGCACCCCATGGCCGACCCTATCCTGGTAGCGCAGCATGCCGACCTGCAGTGTTTCCTGCTGCCCGCGCTGGCCAACCGCCACGGCCTGATCACCGGCGCCACCGGCACCGGCAAGACCATCACGCTGCAGACCCTGGCCGAGAACTTCTCGCGCATCGGCGTGCCGGTCTTCATGGCCGACGTCAAGGGCGACCTGACCGGCATCAGCCAGCCCGGCCGCATCGGCGACAAGCTCGGTGCCATCCTGAAGGAGCGCGGCCTCGCGGCGCCCGAAGCGGTCGCCTGCCCGACCGCGCTGTGGGACGTCTTCGGCGAAGCCGGCCACCCGGTGCGCGCCACCGTCACCGACATGGGCCCGCTGCTGCTGGGCCGCATGCTGGCGCTCAACGAGACGCAAGGCGGCGTGCTGAACCTGGTCTTCAAGATCGCCGACGACCGCGGCCTGGCGCTGCTGGATCTGAAAGACCTGCGCGCGATGCTGCAGCACGTGGGCGACAACGCCAGCCAGTTCACCACCGAGTACGGCAACATCAGCCCGGCCAGCATAGGCGCGATACAGCGCGGGCTGCTGCAGATCGAAGAGCAGGGCGGCGACAAGTTCTTCGGCGAGCCGATGCTCAACATTGCCGACTTCATGCAGACGGAAAGCGGCAAGGGTGTGATCAACATCCTCTCGGCCGACAAGCTGATGAACGCGCCGCGGCTGTACGCCACCTTCCTGCTGTGGATGCTGTCGGAGCTGTTCGAGCTGCTGCCCGAGGTGGGCGACCTGGAGCAGCCCAAGCTGGTCTTCTTCTTCGACGAGGCCCACCTGCTGTTCAAGGACGCACCGGCCGCGCTGGTCGAGCGCATCGAGCTGGTGGTGCGGCTGGTGCGCTCCAAGGGCGTCGGCGTCTATTTCGTGACGCAAAACCCGCTCGACGTGCCCGACACCGTGCTGGGCCAGCTCGGCAACCGCGTGCAGCACGCGCTGCGCGCCTTCACGCCGCGCGACCAGAAGGCCGTCAAGTCGGCCGCCGAGACCATGCGCGCCAATCCCAAGCTTGACATCTCGACCGCGATCACCGAGCTGGCGGTCGGCGAGGCGCTGATCAGCTTTCTCGACGACAAGGGCCGGCCTTCGGTGACCGAGCGGGTCTTCGTGCTGCCGCCCGGCAGCCAGATCGGCCCGATCACGGCGGCACAGCGCCAGGCGCTGCAGCAGAGCTCGCTGGTGGCCGGCGTCTACGAGAAGACCATAGACCGCGAATCGGCCTACGAGCGCCTGAAGGGCCGGGCCGCGGCCAGCGCCGACGTCGCCAACGACATGGCGCAGGAGGCGCGCGATGCCGTTACCGGCGGCGCGGGCGACGCGGCCAAGGACGCCGGCGGCGGCCTGCTCGGCAGCCTGAGCGACATGCTCTTCGGCAGCACCGGCCCGCGCGGCGGCCGCCACGACGGGCTGGCCCAGACCATGGCCAAGTCGGTCGTGCGCACCGCCGGCTCGGCGGTGGGGCGCGAGATCGTGCGCGGCGTGCTGGGCTCCATCCTGGGCGGCGGCAGCACTCGGCGCAGGCGCTGACCCCCTAACTCGGCCCCCCCTAACCCGCGCCCCTAGGTCGAGGGCCGCAGCGCAGAGACAGGCCAGAGCCCGCGGCGAAGAATCGAGGCGCCGCTCGTCGAGACCGCGAAGAGCCGGCCCGCCCCGCCCTCTTCCGGAGACAGCCATGCCCTTGTTCACTGCCCCGAGCGGCCTTCGCCGCCTGAGCCTGGCCGGCGCTGCCGGCCTCATCCTGGCGCTGGGCGCCATGTCGGCCGCCCAGGCGGCCAACTACCGCAGCTGCGTGCGCTTCCAGGTCAAGACCGTGGATTCCGGCATCGGCATCCCGGACGGGCCCAACGCGGGCGGCACCGAGGACTACTACATCACCGCCAACGCCGGCGTGGAAGCCATCGCCCGCGGCGTGCGGGTGCGCATGACGCGCGGCGCCTGGTCGCAGGACTACGACGCCGAACCCTCCACCGGCTGCTTCAACTGGTCGAATGCCTCGAGCAACGGCTTCAGCATGCGCGTCTTCGGCTACGCCACGCTCGGCAACGGCAACGTCGTGCGCATCCACAACGCGCCCGACGATTTCAGCAGCTACCCCGGCGCCACCTACTCCATCCTGCGCAGCAACCTCAGCCCCACGCCCAACGGCAGCGACACCTACGCGGTGGGCAGCTACGACCCGAAGTGGACCGCCTTCTCGGTGCTGGCCTTCGGCCTGTACCGCTACAACGTGGGCCTGTCGAACAAGACCATCCACGTCGGGCTGAACAACAGCTGCAGCGACGCCTCGGCCCACTACGGCGACTCCAACGATCACATCACCGAAGGCCGCCACTACATCAAGCTCGGCAACTGCGCCTGGGTGCCCGGCGTCAGCACGCCGCCGACCGTGCGCAAGTTCATCGTCAGCCACGAGCTCGGGCATGCCATCGCGGCGCTGTACTACGGCGCGCAAGGCGGAGCGGTCGATGGCGGCGAGCCGGCGATGGACTACAGCCACCCGGCCCAGGGCGCCTGCACCCAGGGCGGCAACTACTACTCGATGCGCTCGGCGGAGTGGAACTCGGTGAACTTCCGCGAGGGCTTTGCCCACTTCGTCGCGGCGGCGATCTGGAACAGCTCGTCCGGCACCGAAGCCGCCTTCCACTGGTTCGAATCCTCGACCCACGATCTCGAGCGCTATGCCTACGGCGCCGGCAGCCTCAGCGGCGGGCGCTTGGAAAACGAGTGTGGCGTCCCCTTCACCGACGCCTCCACCAATGAAGACTGGATGCGCTTCTTCTGGGATTTCTACACCAACACCACGGTCACCTGCAACGAGCGGCCCTCGGCGCTGCAGATGCTGCAGCTCTACGCCAACACGCGCCTGAACGGCGGCCTGACCAGCCGCAACTACTTCGACAAGATGCGCGCCGCCGCCCAGCAGCTCGATCTGTCCGCCTGCGTCAAGACCGAGCGCTTCGACAGCCTCGCGGACTTCAACGGCATCAACCACTGAGGCCGACCCCGGCGCTGCGGTTCGCGCCGCCGCAGCGCCGTTTCGCGACGCGCTGGCGCGACTTGTCCCGCGGCGATGGCCGGTGGGCGGCCCTCCCGGCACGATGCAGCCAGCATCTACCCTTGCCGAGGACCGCACCATGATCGTCACCAGCGCCGCCCACCTGCCGCCCGCCGTCGCCATCCACCTCACGTTCGCGATTGCCGCACTGGTGCTGGGGCCGGTCGCGCTGAGCGCCCGCAAGGGCTCGCGCCTGCACCGCGCCATGGGCTACAGCTGGGTGGCCTCGATGATCGGGGCGGCGATCAGCAGCCTGTTCCTGTTCGAGCGCAGCCTGCCCAACCTCTTCGGCTACGGGCCCATCCACATCCTGGTGCCGGTGACCTTCTTCGGCATCGGCACCGGCATCTGGCACATCGTCAACCGCCGCATCGCCCACCACCGCAAGACGATGTGGCTGACCTACCTGGGCGGCTGCGTCACCGCCGGCGCCTTTGCGCTGATGCCCGGCCGCCTGCTCGGCAACCTGCTGTGGCACCAGGCGCTGGGTCTCGTGTGAGCCGCCCGCCACAATGCGACGCACCATGTCCCTGCACGCGCCCCTGCCCTTGCCGCTGGCCGGCCATCCGCTGCTGCAGCGGCTGCTCGTCACGCAGGGGCTGTGCCTGGCGATCGCGGCCATGCTCGCGCTGGCCGGCTCGCACTTCTGGCTGGCCTGGCTGTACTCCATCTGCATAGGCACCTCGTGCTGGGCGCTGATCGACGGGTCTCGCCAGGCGGTCGCCCGCCTGCAGCTGCGCCGCGCAGGGCCCCACGCGGCGGCATTGCGCGAGGGCTGGCCCGGCTGGCTCTGGATGACGCCGCTCATCGTCTTCGGCGGCATGCTGGGCTTTCTGCTCGGCTCGCTGCTGGCCGACCAGCTCACCGGCCTCAGCACCGCGCTGCCCTGGCGCACCGGCTGGCGCGGCTGGGTGGCCGTGATGGCGATGTCGGTGGCGGCCACGGTGGCGGCCACGGGCTACTTCTATGCCAGCAGCCGCATTGCCTCGGCGGAGGCCGAGGTCGCCCAGGTCGGCCGGCTCGCCGCGGAGACCCAGCTCAAGCTGCTGGAGTCGCAGCTCGAGCCGCACATGCTGTTCAACACGCTGGCCAACCTGCGCGCGCTGATCGGCGTGGACCCCGCCCGGGCCCAGGCCATGCTGGACCAGCTGATCGACTTCCTGCGCGCCACGCTGAGCGCCAGCCGCGCGACGCTGCACCCGCTGTCGGCCGAGTTCGCCCGGCTGGCCGACTACCTGGCGCTGATGCAGATCCGCATGGGCGACCGGCTGCAGGTCGAGCTGGCGCTGCCGCCCGCGCTGGCCGCCGTGCCCGTGCCGCCCCTGCTGCTGCAGCCGCTGGTCGAAAACGCGATCAAGCATGGGCTGGAGCCGCAACGCGCCGGCGGGGTCATCCGGATCAGCGCGCGCCAGGCCGGGGCCAGCCTGGTGCTGGAAGTGCTAAACACCGGCCGCGGCCTGGCCGCACCGACCCGCCCGGCCGAGCCGCCTGACGCCGCCAGCGGCTTCGGGCTGGCGCAGGTGCGCGAGCGGCTGGCGACGCTTTACGGCGAACGGGCCTCGTTCACCCTGGCTGCCGGGCCCGACGGTCTCGGCAGCACGGCCACGGTGCGCCTGCCGCTGGACGCCCCTGTTTGAACGGAGCCCCAACCATGCCCCATGCCCCCACCGCGCTGATCGCCGAAGACGAGCCGCTGCTGGCCCAGGCGCTGCATGCCGAGCTGGCCCGCGCCTGGCCAGTGCTCACGCTGCTGCCGGTCGCGCGCGACGGTGACGAAGCGGTCGAGATGGCGCTGGCGCAGCAGCCCACGCTGCTCTTTCTCGACATCCGGATGCCCGGCCGCAGCGGGCTGGAGGCGGCGCAGGAGATCGTCGAGGAGTGGCCCGAGGCGCTGCCGCTGCCGCTGATCGTCTTCGTCACCGCCTACGACCAGTACGCGCTGCAGGCCTTCGAGGCCTGCGCGGTCGACTACCTGCTCAAGCCGGTGCAGCCCGAGCGGCTGGCCGCCACCTGCCAACGCCTGCAGGGCCTGCTGGCGCGGCGCGAGCAGCCCGCGCCGGCAGGCCTCGCGGCACCGGCACCCGGCGAGCAACTGCTGCAGCAACTGCGCGGCCTGCTCTCGGCGGGCGCACCCGGCCCGGCCGCCGAGCCGCTGACGGTGATACAGGCCTCGGTCGGCACGGCGGTGCACATGGTGCCTGTCGAAGAAGTGATCTATTTCGAAGCGGCAGACAAGTACGTGCGCGTGATCACCGCACACCGGGAGCACCTGATACGCATCTCGCTGCGCGAGCTGATCCCGCAGCTCGACCCGCGGCAGTTCTGGCAGGTGCACCGCGGCACGCTGGTGCAGGCGCGCGAGATCGCGCAGGCGCAGCGCGACGAAGCCGGCAAGGTGCAGCTGCTGCTGCGCCAGCGGCCCGAGAAGCTGGCGGTGAGCCGGCTCTATGCGGCCCGCTTCAGAGGCATGTGACTTGGGGCCTGTCCATGCCGTTCGCGACCGCCGGCGACCGCTCGTCGGGCGCTCTGACTGCCGGTCGCACCCAGGCTGACGCGGGCACGGCACGGCGCGAACATCCCGCCATGGTCCACCCCAACGAGGAGCTCACGATGCCATCCACCCCGGACACTGCCCCGGACACCACCGACGACGAGTTGATGCAACGCGCCAAGCGCCGTGTCGGCATGAAGCTCGGCTTCTACACCCATGCGCTGGTCTTCGTGCTGGTCAACCTGGGGCTGTTCTTCATCAACAACCTCAGCGGCGGCTACCGCTGGAGCTTCTTCCCGCTCTGGGGCTGGGGCCTGGCCCTGACCATCCACGGCGTGGTCACCTTCATCGGCCTGAGCGGCGACGGCCTGCGCGAGCGCATGCTGGCCGACGAAGTGCAGCGCCTGCGCCGGCAGGGCTGAGAGCCTGACGGCCGCCCGCCAAACAAACGACCCGGCGCGGGAGGCTCCCGGGCCGGGTCGTTGCAGCTGCCGTGTGTCGCCTGGCAAACGGTGCGAGGCGTCGCTTCGTCAGTTGTTGCCGCGGCCATTGCCGCCGCCATTGTTGTTACCGCGGCCGGGGCCGGGCGAGACCGGGCCGTAGCCGCCCCGCGGGCCAGGCCGGTTCCAGCCGGGCGGGTGGCCGTAGCCGGGACGGTAGGCGACACGCGGGTAGTACACCGGGCCGCGCACCACCGGGCGGTAGTAGGGCGCGTAGACCCGCGGGGCCACGTAGACCCGCGGCGCGTACACCGCAGGGGCCGGGTAGTAGGAATAGGCCGGGTAAGGTGCGTACGGCGCATAAGCGACCGGCGCGGCATAGACCGGGGCAGGCAGCACCACGCCGACGCCACCGTAGCCGTAGCCACGGCCGCCGAACGAAGCGCCCACCGCCACGCCGGGCAGCCCGATGCCGATGGAGACGCCCACCCGCGCCATCGCCGGGGTGGCGGACAGCGTCGCTGCGGTGCCTATCGCGGCAACGGCCAGCATTTGTTTCCAGTGGCGAGTCATGGTCTTGCTCCTGAGTGGTCCGGTGCCGAGCGGCTGCTTCACGGCGTGAAGCAGCGCGGGGCTGCCCTGCTCAACGCACGGCACGGTGGCGGCGGTTGACGCCGGCTCGCGGCCAAGTTGTAAGCAGGCTTGCCAGGACGCGCCGCGCCGGTGTGTGCCCTCACCCAGGGTACCCGCTCGCTACAATGACCACAACCCCCTGGCGCCGCCCCTGCCGGCCTCGTGACCGCGCCCCAACCCCTTGATTTCAAAGCGCTTTTCATGAGCGACAAAAAGCCCTCCGCGTCGGCCCACGAGGCCGTCAAGCCCACCAATTTCCTGCGCAACGTGATAGAGCGCGACCTCGAGGCTGGCACCTACGCGCAGCGCCACTTTGCCGGCACGCCGGGCGACGCCGCCCACCAGGCCGCCGGCCCGCTCGATACCGCCAAGGTCCGCACCCGCTTCCCGCCCGAGCCCAACGGCTACTTGCACATCGGCCACGCCAAGAGCATCTGCCTGAACTTCGGCCTGGCGCGCGACTACGGCGGCGTCTGCCACATGCGCTTCGACGACACCAACCCCGAGAAGGAGGAGCAGGAGTACGTCGACAGCATCCTCGAGTCGGTCAAGTGGCTGGGTTTCGGCTGGGAGACGGCCGCCGACGGCACGCCCAACAAGCACCTGTTCTACGCCAGCAACTACTTCGACTTCATGTACCGCGCCGCCGAGGCGCTGGTGCAGGCCGGCCACGCTTATGTGGACGAACAAAGCGCCGACGAGATCCGCGCGAATCGCGGCGACTTCAACACGCCCGGCACCAACAGCCCCTTCCGCGACCACTCCCCCGAGCAGCACCTGGCCCGGCTGCGCGAGATGCGCGACGGCCTGCATGCCGACGGCAGCATGGTGCTGCGCGCCAAGATCGACATGGCCAGCCCCAACATCAACCTGCGCGATCCGGCCATCTACCGCATCCGCCGCGCCACCCACCACAACACCGGCGACACCTGGTGCATCTATCCGATGTACACCTTCGCCCACCCGATCGAAGACGCGCTGGAGCAGATCACCCACAGCATCTGCACGCTGGAGTTCGAAGACCAGCGGCCCTTCTACGACTGGCTGCTGGAGCGCCTGGTCGACTGCGGCCTGCTGGCGCATCCGCTGCCCAAACAGTACGAATTCGCCCGCCTCAATCTCACCTACGTGATCACCAGCAAGCGCAAGCTGCGCCAGTTGGTCGAGGAGAAGATCGTCGAGGGCTGGGACGACCCGCGCATGCCCACCATCGTCGGCCTGCGCCGGCGCGGCTACACGCCCGGCAGCCTGCAGCTGCTGGCCGAGCGCACGGGCGCCAGCAAGGCCAACAGCTGGATCGACTACAGCTGGCTGGACATCGCGCTGCGCGACGACCTCGACCCCAAGGCCGCCCGCGCGATGGCCGTGCTCGACCCGCTGAAGCTGGTGCTGACCAACTGGAAGGAAGTGATCGGCGAAGGCAAGACCGAGCCTTGCCATGCCCCCATCCACCCCGGCCACCCGGAGCGCGGCCAGCGCCAGTTCAGCCTGGGCCCCGAGGTCTGGGTCGAGCGCGACGACTTCATGGAGGAGCCGCTCAAGGGCTACCACCGCCTCTACCCGCCGCGCTACGGCGCCGACGGCAGCATGCAGCCCGGCAGCATCGTGCGGCTGAAGTACGGCTACGTGATCCAGTGCACCGGGCTGCGCAAGAGCTTCGACGGCACCGTCGTCGAGGTGCAGGCCAGGCTGCTGCCCGACACCAAGAGCGGCACGCCGGGCGCCGACAGCGTCAAGACCAAGGGTGTCGTCAGCTGGGTCGGCGCGCACGACGCGCTGCCGGCCGAGGTGCGGCTGTACGACCGGCTCTTCACCGAAGCCCAGCCCGACGCCGGCGGCCGCGATTTCCTCAGCGTGCTGAACCCGGCCAGCAAGAAGGTCGTCGCCGCCTACCTGGAGCCCTCGCTGGCCAGCGCCACGCCCGACGCGGCGATCCAGTTCGAGCGCCACGGCTACTTCGTGCCGGACCGGGTCGACCACACGGCCGGCAAGCCGGTGTTCAACAAGATCACCGGGCTCAAGGACGGCTGGACCAAGTAGCCCCACACCTGGTCGCTGCCCGGTCGCGGCCAGGCCGGGCGCATGCCCGACACAGCGTCGCGGGAACGGCAGCTTGGCCTGTCACGGGCCCTGAGGTACAACGCGGGCTTCACTCCAGGAGCCCGCCGATGTCCGACCCAGCCCCGATGAAAAAGGCCAGCGACTTCCCGCCCGAAGTGCTGAGCCTGTTCGACAAGTACGTGCACGGCGGCCTCGACCGCCGCGGCTTTCTCGACGGCGCGGCCAAGTTCGCGGTCGGCGGCGTGACGGCCGCGGGCCTGCTCGAAGCGCTCAGCCCGCGCTTCGCCTATGCGCAAAAGGTGCCATCCGCCGACACCCGCATCAAGACCGAGAGCATCGAGTTCCCCTCGCCCCAGGGCTACGGCAAGGCGCGCGCCTACGTGGTGCGGCCCGCGCAGGCGGCCGGCCCGCTGCCGGTGGTGCTGGTGATACACGAAAACCGCGGCCTCAACCCGCACATCGAGGACATCGCGCGGCGCCTCGCGCTGGACAACTTCATCGCCGTGGCGCCCGACGCGCTCTACCCGCTGGGCGGCTACCCGGGCGACGAGGACAAGGCGCGCGAGCTCTTCGCCAAGCTCGACCAGACCAAGACGGTGGAAGACCTGGTCGCCGCGGCGGCCATCGCCAAGACCGTGCCCGGCGGCAACGGCAAGGTGGGCGCGGTGGGCTTCTGCTACGGCGGCGGCATCGTCAACCTGCTGGCGGCGCGGGTGCCCGACCTGGGCGCCGGCGTGCCCTTCTACGGCGTCGCGCCGCCGCTGGACCAGGTGGCCAGGATCAAGGCGCCGCTGATGCTGATGTTCGCCGACAACGACGAGCGGGTGAACGCCAGCTGGCCGCCCTACGAAGCGGCGCTGAAGACGGCGGGCGTGAAGTACGAGGCCTTCAAGTACCCGGGCACCCAGCACGGCTTCAACAACGACACCACGCCGCGCTACGACGAAGCGGCGGCCAACCAGGCCTGGGCGCGCACGATCGCGCTGTTCAACCGCACGCTGCGCGGCTGATGGGCTGAAATCAGCGGCGCCGGCGTCCTGGGCCGTTGCCCGGGCCTGCATTCGGCCGCGGACCCTGGCCCTGGCGGGGTCCGGGCGGCGGGCCGCCGCGGCGGCCGCGGTCCTGGGGTTCCCGCGGGTGTTCGCCGCGTGGACGTTCCCGCGAATGGTCCCGTGGAGGCCCGCCGCGCTCCCGCTCGAAGGCCGGCGCCTGTGCGGCGCGCTCGGCGGCCTCCTGCCGCGCGATGCCGAGGAACTCCTCCAGCTCGTCGGTCGTGATGCCCTTGAGCGCACAGAAATTGGCCGGCGTCAGCGTGGTGCGCTCAAAGTCGTGCAGCAGCGTGGCGCGGTTGCGGCGCTGCTCGTCCTCCAGCGCGCGGCGTGCCTCGGTGTTGCTGCGGCGGCGCGCCAGCTCGTCCAGCGCGATCTTGCGGTGCTCTTCGCTCAGCTCGCCGGCCGGCGCACCGTCGAGGTCGAAGCGGTGGGTGGCGCGGCTGGCCGCCAGCAGGTAGGCGTGGCTGCCGGTGTAGCGGCGGAAAAAGGCCGTCAGCGCCTGCTTGCTGAACACCCCCGGCGCGCGCTCCTGGATGTCGACCTGGATGCGCAGCTTCAGCGGCTTGGGCTGGCCGCTGAACAGGGCGGGGAAACGCTGCTTGAGCTGTTGCGCGGTGGCGGCGGGCGAGCTGTCGGCCGCCGGCACTGCCGCGGCTGCCGGCAAGTCGCCGGCCGCGGGGTCGCCAGCGGGCGCGGCGTCTTGCACCGCGGCGTCATCCGCAGTGTTGTCCGCGGTGTCGTCCGCAGCGTGGCCCGCGCTGTCGTCTGCGGCGTCCCCGAGGGTGTCACCGGTCGCGAGATCCGGCGCGGGCGCCGGTGTATCGATCAGGGTCTCGCCTGGCGCGTTGCTGGGGGCGTCGCCGTCGGGCGACGGCTGCTGGGGAATCGAGGACATGGGGTGCAAGGCGCGGGTAGCGAGGGAGCAGCGAAGCCCCGCATTCTGCCAACGGATGGCGCCGCGCGGGCATCGGCCTGAGATGAGGGCGGCGCCAGGCGCTCCGGGCCGTTGCTGCCATGCACAATAGGCGCCGCCGCCCACCCCGCCACCGACCTTCGGAGCCTCGCCATGCGTCATGTCGTGTTCAACCAAAAAGGCGGGGTCGGCAAGTCCACCATCACCTGCAACCTGGCCGCCATCAGCGCCCAGCAGGGCCTGCGCACCTTGGTGATCGACCTCGACCCGCAGGGCAACTCGACCCGCTACCTGCTCGGCGAAGTGGCCGACAGCCAGCCCGAGGGTGTCGCCAACTTCTTCGAGCAGACGCTGAAGTTCAGCGTGCGCAGCAAGGAGACGGCCGATTTCATCGTCGAGACACCGTTCGAGAACCTCGACCTGATGGCCTCCAGCCATGCGCTGGAGGAGATGCACGGCAAGCTGGAGTCGCGCTACAAGATCTTCAAGCTGCGCGAAGCGCTGGCCGATCTGCCCAAGCAGGGCCTGGCCTACGACGCGATCTGGATAGACACGCCGCCGGCGCTCAACTTCTACACCCGCTCGGCGCTGATCGCCGCGCAGGGCTGCCTGATCCCGTTCGACTGCGACGACTTCTCGCGCCGCGCCCTCTATGCGCTGCTCGAAAACGTGCAGGAGATCCAGGCCGACCACAACCCCGAGCTGGTGGTGGAAGGGATCGTGGTGAACCAGTTCCAGGCCCGTGCCAGCCTGCCGCAGCGCACGGTGCAGGAGCTGGTCGAAGAAGGCCTGCCGGTGCTGGAGCCCTACCTGAGCGCCAGCGTGCGCATGAAGGAGTCGCACGAGGCCGCCAAGCCCATGATCCACCTCGACCCGCGCCACAAGCTGACGCTGGAGTTCGTCGCGCTGCACGACACGATCGCCGCAGTTGCCAAGAAGCGCGCGCGTTCGAAGAAGGGCTGAGCCAGAGACGGGTCAGGTCAGGCCCGGGTGCCTGCAGGGCCGGCATTCTGGTCGAAACGCACGGCCAGCAGCTCGGTCTGTGCCGCGAAGCGTTTAGCGCTGGCCCTCTTCAGCTTGGACAGGTTCATCAGTTTCCATTTGAGTGCCGGTAACTCACGCAGGTGTTGCGTCGGCATCAGCTCCCACGCGGGCTCGCCTTTCACCAGCGACAACAGGGAGTCCCGATGCGCCGGAGTCAGTTGCTGCGGCAGTTCGTTGAGCAGGCGCGCTTGCATCTGTACGAGCGTGTCCAGTTCGACGGTGTCGCGTGTCATGCCGACGAACTCGTTCGTGAAGGCGGGTTCGAGAGGCTTGGTCTTCGGGAACAGGACTTCGTGGACGGGACGGTTGTGACCGGCCAGATAGGCCACGAAGCAATCGACGAACGATGCCTGCCAACCGAAGCGATCCAACATGCGCTTGACGTCGAAGATGTCGCGCGGATGCTGACGATCCATTGCTGCGACGAGCTTGCTGCCATAGAGCTCCGCCGTTGCCAGGACGGGAACGGCGAGGTCTGTCGTGAACAGATCCTGCGCGGTGGCGACGAGCGACCGCGTTTCGACCGGCAACGCGGTGCCGCGAAAGACGAAGTTCACTTCGACCTTGACCTGGGCCGCTTCGTTGCTGACCACGAGCTTGACGTCATCGCCCTCGGCGTTGGCCGGCAAGTGGGCGCGGTATCTCCTGCACGAACAGGTTCAACGCAGTGCCTCCCTTCATCGCGAACCGGCCGGACGCGAAGACCACCGGTGCAATGGTCAGCAACAGCCGGACGGTGTCGATGTAGCTCTGGTTCATGGCCGTCTCAAGTCCAGGCGCTCGCCGGATCGGCCAACGGCGACCCACCGTGCCCCGCCGCCAATGCGTTCGCTGTGTTTGCTGGCGAGCATCGCCCAAGGCAGCTTCATGCTGGCTGCGAATGTGGCCGCCATCCGCACGACCTTGATGCGGGTCGTGTGCGTCAGCAGCTCGTCGAGGACCTTCTCACGCAGACCGGGCAGGCTCTCGACCAGCTCCCGAGTCTCTGTCAACGACTGCACCTTGCCGACGTCGCTGAGCAATTCCAGCATCGCCCGCTCAGGAACCGACACGTGGACTCGCGGGTCACCCGCCGGCAGCGGCTGCAAGCCGAAGGCCTTGGGCAATGTGTCGTCGAACAGTTGCGTTGCCTGGTAGCCGGCCGGGAAGCGCTGCGTGAACCATTCAGGCAAGCGTCTGGACGTGTTGCCCCACAGGCTCAGGTGTTCGCGGAACGCGATGTTCTGGCTCACCCCCCGCCACGCGAGAGCCGTCTTGCTGCCGACGTGAAAGCCCGGCGTCTGTATCGACAGAAAGGCTAGGCAGCCATCGCGTGTGAGCTTGTCGCCGGGCAACATGTAGACGCCACGCGCCAGGTGCACCAGCCAGCCGCTGCGGGCCAAGGCTGAAGCCCGGAACGCACTGAGGCCGCGTGCTTGCAGGGCCGCAGTGCTCAGCGGCTCACCTCTGGGCAGGCTAGCGAGCAACACCTTGAATGAAACGGGAATGGCTGTTGATTCCACACGGCAACTGTAAAAGTTTTTTCATTCAAACACAAACCACCATGAATGAAAAAACATGAGAAATTGACTTTCTGAGGCAACTGTAATAGAAATCGTATTCCCGCGACGTTTCAGTCGGCGCCGGCTGCGCTGCGAGATGCCCGCCTCGCGCCTCCTGCCGCACGACCTGGTGCAGCGCGAGTCGGCTTGAGGCCCGGTGTGCCGGGCGGCGGCGCCCGCCACATGCCCTACCATCGCCGCCATGAAGATCGCCCTCATCGCCCACGACCGCAAGAAGGACGACATGGTGGCGCTGGCGCGCGAGTTCGCCGGCTTCCTGGCCGGCTGCACGCTGATGGCCACCGGCACCACCGGCGGCCGCTTGATCAACGAGGCCGGGCTGGCGGTGGAGCGCATGTTGAGCGGGCCGCTGGGCGGCGACCTGCAGATCGGTGCGCGGCTGGCGGTCGGCGAGGTCGATGCCGTGGTGTTCCTGCGCGACCCGATGACGCCGCAGCCCCACGAGCCCGACATCAACGCGCTGGTGCGCGCCTGCGACGTGCACAACATCCCCTGCGCCACCAACCTGGCGGGCGCACGGCTGCTGCTCAGGCAGCTCTCGGTGAGCTGAACCTTGCCCGGCGATGTCGGCGAGTTCCGACCCGGGTCCGTGCCGTTCGCCTATGGAGACTGCCGGCTTGCCTGCCTAGAGTGAAGCGGCCATGCCGCCCGGCGTGGCCCCACCCCGAGCCAGGAGGCCATGATGCCCGAGCGATACACCAAGGACAGCTTGCCGACGTCTTTCGGCACCCTGAAGCCGGTCGGCTACGTGATGGCGGCGCTGCCGTCGGCCGAGGCGGCGGCCCAGGCGGCCCAGGCGCTGACGGAAATCGGCTTCTCGCTGGACGACGTGCTCTATTTCACCCCCAGCGAAACCACCCAGGACATGGAAGCCGGCCTGCGCAACAGCAGCGAGGCCGCGGGTTTCGGCTACGAGATCACGCTGATGCGCCGCTTCCACAAGCTGGCCGCGGAGGGCTACCGCTGGTTGCTCATCTACGCCCCGCAGCGTGAGCACGAAGAGCGCATCAAGGACACGCTGGCCGCCTTCGGCGCCGCGACCGCCGTCAAGTACAACCGGCTGACGGTGGAGGAGCTGATCTGAGCGCGGCCTTGTCGAGATCCTGCTGCGTCAGGTAGAGCCGCAGGTCGAACTCGAGCTGGTGGTAGTCGGGCGCCATGTGGCTGCACAGCGAATAAAACGCCTTGTCGTGCTCGCGCTCCTTCAGGTGCGCGAGCTCGTGCACCACGATCATCTTCAGGAAGGCCGCCGGCGCCTCCTTGAACAGGCTGGCAATGCGGATCTCGCGCTTGGCCTTGAGCTTGCCGCCCTGCACCCGCGCGACCGTGGTGTGGGTGCCCAGCGCATGCTGCAGCACCTTGAGCTTGTTGTCGTAGCTCACCCGCGAAGGCGTCTCGGCGTTGCGCATGAAGCGCGCCTTCATCGCCACCGTGTAGTCGAACAGCGCGCCGTCGGTGCGCACCTCGTGCGGCTCAGGGTAGCGGTCGCGCAGCAAGGCCGCCAGCCCGTCCCGCGCGATCAGCTCGCGCACCTGCGCCTGCAAGGCCGGCGCGTAGGCGGCGAGGTACTTCAGCGCCGGTGGATTGGTTGAAGCGGCGGGCGGCGTCATGGCGGCGATTGTCCCGCGGCCGGTGCCGCAAGCGCCGCGCGGGGCCAAAGCGAGACCGCCACGCCGATCAGCGCAAGCACCGAGAGCGCGATCGCAGGGCCTGCCAGCGCCGCCGCCGCACCGCCCAGCAGGCCGCCCGTGCCGCCTGCCAGCGCCAGCGCGCCGGCCAGGCGCAAGGCCCACAACGCCCAGCGCGGCGACAGGCCGGCCCGCCAGGCCACCGCCAGCGCACCGGCCCCCAGTGCCCAGCTGCCGATCAAAAACAAGGTGTCGAACAAGGCCCGCATCGCCGCGTAGGCCGCCACCCCCTCGCCTGGCCCGGGCCACAGCGCCAACGGCGGCAGCACGAAACCCACCATCGCATCGACGACGACGGACGGAGGTGGCGCCGCCGGGCAGGGCCGCCAGCGGGCCGGCCAGCGCGTAGCAAGCGCTGGTCGCCAGCACCCCCAGCGCGCCCAGCCCCAGCAGCAGCGAGGTCAGGCGCAGCCAGGCGGCTTCATACGGCGCCTCACCTGGCGGATGAGCCGGCGCATGACCCGGGGCGTGCCTCTGCGAAACGTCCCGCGGCGGGGTGGGCATCTGCGGTGCGAGCGAGCTCATGGAGCGTCACCTTGAAGTTAACGCTGATAACATAACCTCGAATGTTATCGTCGTCAACATGGTCTCCCGCAAACCGTCGCGCCCCGCTGCGGGCCGCAGCACGCCCCCGCCCTACCACCATGGCGACCTCGCGCGGGCGCTGGTAGTGGCCGCGCGAAGCCTGATCGAAACGGGCGGCTCGGGCCGCCTGACGCTGCGCGACGCGGCCGCCGCGGCCGGTGTCAGCGTGGCCGCGCCCTACCGCCACTTCGCCGACCGGCAGGCCTTGCTGGCGGCGGTGCTGGCCGAAGGTTTCGACGAGCTCGCCGAGGCCACCGAAGCGGCACGCCGCGGTGCCCCGGACGCGCTGGGCGCGCTGCGCGCGGTCGGCCTGGCCTATGTGGACTTCGCGGTACGGCAACGGGCGATCTACCGGCTGATGTTCGGCCCCGAGTGCAACAAGGCGGCCTACCCTGCCCTGCTGGCAGCAGGGCAGCGGGCGCGCGGCGTGCTGGTGCAGGCGGTGCAGGCCTGCCAGGCGGCCGGCGTGGTCACGGCCGCGCAGCCGGCCGACGCCATCGCACTGGCCGGCTGGTCGCTCTGCCACGGCCTGGCTTCGCTGCACGCCGACGGCCTGCTGGCCGACACGCTGCCCGTGCCCATAGAAGCCGCGGCCGAGACCCTGGTGCAGATGCTGCTGCACGGCGTGGCCCTTCCCTCGCCGCGCGCCACGGCGCGCTGACCCCCACCCCTCCCAACCCGTATCACCATGCGCATCGAGATCCAACCCGGCATCCGCCTGTTCGTCGACATCGACGGTTTCGGCTGGGTGCCCGACGGCCCGGCGCTGCGCGAAAGGCCCACGCTGCTGGTGCTGCACGGCGGCCCCGGCTTCGACCACTCGGGCTTCAAGCCGGCCTTTTCGCAGTTCACCGACATCGCGCAGGTCGTCGTCTACGACCACCGCGGCCATGGCCGTAGCGACCCGCGCCCCGAGAGCGAGTGGACGCTGGACACCTGGGCCGACGACGTGGTGCGCCTGTGCGACGCGCTGGGCGTGACCCGGCCCATCGTGCTCGGCCAGTCGTTCGGCGGCTTCGTCGCCCAGCGCTACCTGGCCCGCCACCCCGGCCACCCGGCCAAGGTGATCCTCTCGTCGACCTCGCCGGCGCTGAACCTGGCGCGCAAGCTGCCGGTCTTCGAGCGGCTGGGCGGGCCGGAGGCGCGGGCCTTGACCGAGCGCTTCTGGACCGCGCCCGACGAGGCCACGATGGCCGACTACCTGGCCCGCGTGATGCCGCTCTACAACACCCGCCCGGCCCCCGACCCGCTGGCGCGCCAGCGCATCGTCGGCCGCGAAGCCATCTTGCGCCACTTCATCCTCGGCGAGCAGCAGACCATGGACCTGCTGCCCGGCCTGGCCGGCGCGCAATGCCCCGTGCTGGTGATGGCCGGCGACGAAGACCCCGTCTGCCCGCTGGCCGACGCGCAGGACATCGCGGCCGCCCTGCCCGCGCGCTGGTCGCAGCTGGTGCACTTCGCCGACGCCGGTCACGGCGCCTGGCGCGACCAGCCCGAAGCCGCCTTCGCCGCGCTGCGCCGCTTCATGCTGCAGTGAACTCCACTGCCGCGATACTTGCGGCTGTCTTTTTCCCCCTCCCCCGCAGCACACCATGAATACCAAGCCTTATCTGATCCACAGCGACGTCGTCACCATCCTCGAGGCCGCCCGCGCCGAAGCCCTGGCCCACCAGTGGGCCGTCACGATCGCCGTGGTGGACGACGGCGGCCACCTGCTGGGCCAGTACCGGCTCGACGGCGCCGGACCGATGTCGGCCCGCATGGCGCCCGCCAAGGCCCGCACCGCCGCGATCGGCCGGCGCGAGAGCAAGGTCTATGAAGACATGATCAACCAGGGCCGCACCGCGTTCCTGAGCGCGCCCGATCTGGAAGGCATGCTGGAGGGCGGCGTGCCGGTGATCGTCGATGGGCACGTGATCGGCGCGGTGGGCGTCAGCGGCGTCAAGTCGACCGAAGATGCGCAGATCGCCAAGGCCGGCATCGCCGCGCTGACGAACAAAACCTGACGGCGGCGGGCTCAAAAGACCGGCCCGGCGGCCGATAGGCAAGGCTCAGCAGTCTTGCCGACGCCCCGGCGCCCTTCCATGAGTCTCGTTGCCACCCCCGTCTCGACCCCGTCCCGCATCGCGGACGAACTGGATCAAGCCCGCCAGCAGGGCCCGCTGCGCAGCCTGCAGATCCCCCCGTGCCCGACCCTGCTGTTGCGCATGCGCGACGCGCTGGCGCAGGCCGAGCCGGACCTGACCGAGATCGCCCGCATCGCCGGCAGCGACGTGGCGATGTCCGCCTCGCTGATACAGGCCGCCAACAGCGCCGCGCTGGCGGCCGGCCCGCCGGTGCAGACCGTGGGCCGCGCGATGACCCGGCTCGGGCTGAACCGCACCGCCGAGGCGATGACACGCTTCCTGGTGCAGCGTGCGCTGCCGGTCAACAGCCCGCAGCTGCAGCGCTTCTGGGAGCGCGCCAGCAAGCGCGCGCTGGCGATGAGCTTCATCGCCGGCAAGCTGCCCGGCATGTCGCGCGACCTGGCCCACACCTACGGCCTGTTCAGCCACGTGGGCATGCCGGTGATGATGCAAAGCCTGCGCGGCTACTCCAGCACCATCGTCGAGGCCAATGCGCGCATCGACCGCCCGTTCATCGCGACCGAGAATGCCAACCACCACACCGACCACGCCGTGGTGGGCGCCCTGGTCGCACGGGTCTGGCGGCTCGCGCCGGAGGTGATGGTGGCGATCCGCCAGCACCACGAGATCGAGATGCTGGGCCACAGCGACACCGACCCCGAGGTCCACACGCTGGTGGCCGCCGGCCACGTGGCCGAACAGCTGATGCGGCGCCACGAGGCCCTGGGCCCGGACGCCGACACCCGCGCCCACCTGGCGCGCGCGCTGCGCTGGCTGGACATCTCGGGCGGCGACTTCGCCGCCTGGGAAGAAGACCTGCGCGAGATGCTCGACGAGGCTTGACCGCCCGCGTCCGGCCAGAGCCCCCAAGTCGCTTCGCTCCTGCCCCCAATGGGCGCTTCCTGCCTGGGGCGGCCCGGCGCAGGCTAGATCGACAACCGCGCCCCTTCCGGCAGCTCGATCTTCACCTCCAGCACCTCCAGGTCGTCCTGGCGCTCGAGGTGGACCTTGATGTCGTCGGGGTTGATCGACACGTATTTGGAGATCACCGCCACCAGCTCGCGCTGCAGCGCCGGCAGGTAGTCGGGCGTGGCGGCGCTGCGGCCCGAGCGCTCGTGCGCCAGGATGATCTGCAAACGCTCCTTGGCGACGCTGGCGGTCTTCTTCTTTTCGCCCAGCAGGAATGACAGCAGGGACATGGCCATTTACCTCCCGCCGAAGATGCGTTTGAACAACCCGGGCTTGACCGCCTCGGTGAAACGCATGGGCCGCTTCTCGCCCAGGAAGCGGTCGACGATGTCCATGTAGGCCTCGGCCACGTCGGTGCCCTTCAGGTGCACGGCCGGCAGGCCCTGGTTGGAGGCGTCGAGCACGCTCTCGGACTCGGGCACCACGCCGATCAGCTCGATGCGCAGGATCTCCTGGATGTCTTCCAGCGACAGCATCTGGCCGCCCACCACCCGGCTCGGGTTGTAGCGGGTGATCAGCAGGTGCTCCTTGATGGGCTCGCCGCCCTCGATCGCGCGCTGGGTCTTGGACGACAGCATGCCCAGGATGCGGTCGCTGTCGCGCACCGAGGAGACCTCGGGGTTGGTCACGATCAGCGCCTCGTCGGCGAAGTGCATCGCCATCAGTGCACCGGTCTCTATGCCGGCCGGCGAGTCGCAGACGATGTACTCGAAGTCCATCGCCTTCAGCTCGTTCAGCACCCGCTCGACGCCCTCCTGCGTCAGCGCGTCCTTGTCGCGCGTCTGCGAGGCGGCCAGCACGAACAGGTTGTCGCACTGCTTGTCCTTGATCAGCGCCTGCGTCAGCTTGGCCTCGTTGTGGATCACGTTGATCAGGTCGTACACCACGCGGCGCTCGCAGCCCATGATGAGGTCGAGGTTGCGCAGGCCGACGTCGAAGTCGATCACGGCGGTCTTGTGGCCCCGCACCGCCAGGCCCGACGCGAAGCTGGCGCTGGTGGTGGTCTTGCCCACGCCTCCCTTGCCGGAGGTCACCACGACGATCTTGGTCATCGGAAAGCTGTCCTTGTCAAAAACGGTTCAAAAAACGCATGAAACGACCGAGCCAAGTGGCGTGCGCGGATCCGGCTTCGCCGGTCCGCTGCGCGAGCCCCCCTCGGGGGGGCAGCGACCGCCAGGGAGCGTGGGGGTTCACAACTTCAGAGGTTCAAAAATCAGCTTGTCGCCGTCCAGGCGCACCTGGGCGGGCTGGCCGGCGACGCCCTCGGGCAGCCCCGCCTCGGTGGTGCGGTAGGTGCCGGCGATGGACACCAGCTGCGGCTCCATGCAGGTGGCGAAGATGCGGGCCTGGGTGTTGCCGCGCGCACCGGCCAGCGCCCGGCCGCGCAGCGGAGCGTAGACGTGGATGTGGCCGTCGGCGATCACCTCGGCGCCGAAGCTCACCACCGCCAGCACGATCAGGTCGGCGCCGCGCGCGTAGACCTGCTGGCCGGAGCGCAGCGGCTTGTCGATGATCAGCGTCGGCGCGCTGCTGATGGGGTTGCGCTCCATCGCAAAAGGCGGGGCCGGCTCGGCAGCGGGCGCCGCCTCGGCCGAGGCCGGTGTCTCGGCCGCCGCTTCGGAGGCCGGCCCGGGCTGGAGGGCCAGCGCGCCCTGCAGCGGCGCTTCGACCGCCGGCTCGGCGGCGTGGTCGGCCGGTACTTCGGTCTCGGCCGCAGCAGCCGGCCCCCGGGACGTCTCGCGCGCCGGGGCGCTGTCCGGCGCTTCGGCCAGGCCCGCGGCCAGGGCCGCTTCCATCTGCCCGGGGCTGCCGCCGCGCGCCGCCATCGGGTTGAAGCCGTGCTGACGCAGCAGGGCGGTCAGCGCACCGAAGTCCAGCGCCTCTTCGGCCTCGCGCAGCGCGCTCAGGTCGATGCAGAGCGGCTCGTGGTCGAACAAGCCCGGCGTTTCGCCAAAACGGCCTTGCAGCGCTTCGGCCAGCAGCGTGAGGTCAGGCGTCTTCAGCAGCAGCGCGAGCACGGTCAGTGCGGCGCTCTTCAGATCGAAGACCGTTGTCGTTTTCGCCTTGGTGGAGACGGCCATGAGGCTGAGGGGGCTGGAGGGGCTGCAAAAGGGGGGAAGTGTAGCGGCCGCCCCCAGCGCCGCCCCAGGGCTCGCTGAACAGGCGCTGCGCCAGCAGCGGCGCGTCGTTGACCGTGCGCAACGCGGCATGGGCGGCTTCGGCCTCGGGGTAGCGGCGGCGCAACAGGTTCAGCCACTGCTTCAGGCGCCCGGCCTGGTGGCGGGGCGAAATGTGCTGTTGCACGAGGTTTGAAAACACGCGTAACAGATCGAGCAGGCTGTACCAATCCATCAGCGGGGGGCCAGGCTCGGGGGCGCTGCCGGCGCCGCGCAGCGCCGTGGCGACCGCCAGCGCCAGCCCCGGGTCGGCCACCATGCCGCGGCCCAGCATCAGGTCGTCGCAGCCGGAGAGTTCGCGGCAGCGCAGCGCGTCGGCCACGCTCCAGATCTCGCCGTTGGCCACCACCGGCACGGCCACCGCGGCGCGGATGTCGGCGATGCGCTCCCAGTAGGCCGGCGGCCGGTAGGCCTGGGCCTTGGTGCGGGCATGCACCACCAGCTCGCCGGCGCCGCCCTCGACCAGCGCCTGCGCGCACTCGACGGCGCGCGAGTCGTCCTGTGTGCCCAGCCGCATCTTGGCCGAGACCGGCATGCCGGCCGGCACCGCGCGGCGCACCGCGGCGACGATGCGGGTCAGCAGCTCGGGGTCGTCGAGCAGCGCCGCGCCGCCACCGTGGCGGTTGACGATCTTGGCCGGGCAGCCGAAGTTCAGGTCGATGCCGGCCGGGCCCAGACCGGCCAGCCGCGCGGCGTTCTCGGCCAGGCAGGCCGGGTCCGAGCCCAGCAACTGCGCCCGCACCGGCACGCCGGCCGGCGTGCAGCCGCCGTTCAACAGCTCCGGCACGATGCGGTGGAAGACCCGCTCGGGCAGCAGCGTGTCGGTCACGCGGATGAATTCGCTGACGCAGCGGTCGATGCCGCCCGCCCGTGTCAGCACATCGCGCAGCGTGAAGTCGAGCAGCCCCTCCATGGGGGCCAACAACAAAGTCATGTCAGCCCCTCGTCCGACGGGTACGTCGGCCGGTCCCCCAGGGGGACTGCGGGCCGGCTTGGGGCGGCCCGGCGCTCGGCCCGCACTGCACCGGTGGGCAGTTGCCTCATGCCCTCACTCCAGCCGCCGCCGCACCAGCTGGATGTGGCTGCGCAGCGCGTAGAGCTCGTCGGCATAGCTGAGCGGCACGCTGATGCGGTTGACCCGCTCGTCGATCGCGTCGAGCTCGCCCATCAGCTCGTCGGTCGGGCGCTTGCCCTTGGCGATCTCGACCTCGCGCAGCTGCGCATACCAGCGGAAGACCCGCGAGCGTATACGCATCTCGACCAG
>DATHWJ010000158.1:0-3544 GCA_035460745.1 Ideonella sp.
GGAGCGGGTCGAGATGGGCAAGGCCAAGGCCAGCTTCTGGCAGGACTACAAGTTCACCAACCCCGAGACCAAGAAGATCGAACCCAAGGCCATGTACTGCGAGCGCCTGGACGACGCCGTCGTCTGCGGCGGCATCTACAAATAGCACCTCGCCCGTCAGCCGCACAGAGACCGGATCGTCCGAGGGAATTTCATGAAGCTGGGTAGCAAACTGTTGCTTGCCACCGCCCTCTCCGCCTTTGTGGCGCTGGGTGGCGGTGCGGTCAACGCCGTGTCGATGCGGCAGGAGGCGACGCAGAATGCGGAGCGCTTCAAGGCAGCTTTGGAGTCGCTGCAAGGCATCACTGGCGCGCAAGAGCAGCTTGGCCGCATGCACGCCGGGGTCTACCGCACGGTGGCGCTGATCGCTTCGCTCGACGACGCCGCCGTCAAGACCTACCGCAACGCGCTGAAGCAGCAGATCGTGGAGGTCAAGCGCGTCGTCGCGGTGGTGGCCGAAGGCGCGGGTGCGGCCGACAGCGAGCTGCCCGCCAGCGTCGCTGCGATGGGCGCGCTGCTCGACAAATACGGCCAGCAGGCCGACTCGGCGATCGACCTTGCCTCGGTCGACCCCAACACCGGCGTGGCCGCGATGCAGAACGCCGACGAGAGCTTCAAGGGCACCAGCCAGACCATGGCCGGCATCGTCAGCCGGATCGACAAGGCGGCCGGCGAGCTGCTGCAGGCCTCGGCCGAGCGGGCACGCCGCACCACGCTGCTGCTGATGGGCTTGAGCCTGCTGGTGACCGCCGTGGCGTTGGGCTTCAGCGTGCGCATGCTGCGCGGCGTGGTGCGCTCGCTGAAGCACGCGGCCGAGGTGACCCACGCGGTGGCGGCGGGCGACCTCAGCGTGCAGCCGCGCATCGACCGCGACGACGAGCTCGGCGAGCTGCAGCGCGGCCTCGGCCAGATGGTGGAGCGGCTGCACGGCTCGCTGCTGACCGTGCGCCGGGTGGCCGACAGCGTCAATACCGCCGGCGCGCAGATCGCCACCGGCAATCACGATCTCTCGCAGCGCACCGAGCACACGGCCAGCAACCTGCAGCAGACCGCCAGCTCGATGGAAGAGCTCACCAGCACCGTGCGCCAGAGCGCCGCCTCGGCGGCCCAGGCCGATGCGCTGGCCCAGTCGGCCTCGGCCGTCGCGCAGCGCGGCGGCGAAGCCGTGTCGCAGGTGGTGGCGACGATGGACGAGATCAACGGCGCTTCGCGCAAGATCGCCGACATCATCGGCGTGATCGACGGCATCGCCTTCCAGACCAACATCCTGGCGCTGAACGCCGCGGTGGAAGCAGCCCGTGCCGGCGAGCAGGGCCGCGGCTTCGCGGTCGTGGCCGGCGAGGTGCGCAGCCTGGCCGGCCGCTCGGCCGAAGCGGCACGCGAGATCAAGGCCCTCATCAACGCCTCGGTCGAACGGGTCGACAACGGCACGCGCCAGGTTCGCGACGCGGGCCACACGATGGCCGAGATCGTCGCCTCGGTGCAGCGCGTCAGCGGCAGCATCGGCGAGATCAGCACGGCCGCGTCCCAGCAAAGCCTGGGCCTCGACCAGGTCAACGGCGCCGTCAGCCAGCTCGACCAGATGACCCAGCAGAACGCAGCGCTGGTGGAGCAGAGCGCCGCCGCGGCCAGCCACCTGAAAGCCCAGGCCGACGAGCTGAGCGGCCTGGTGGCGGAGTTCCGCCTGCGAGACAGCGATGCCGCCGCGGTGCCGGCCCAAGGCCACGCCTAGTCTTCCCTACTCTCACAGCCGCCCCATGAACACGCTCCTGCGCCGCATCCCGATTCGATCCCGCCTGCTCGGCAGCATGCTGCTGGTCTGCGCCCTGCTGCTCGGCCTGGGCGGCTGGGCCAGCCTGAGCTACCGCACGCTGCAGCAGCAGGCCGACAGCCTGCTCGAGGCACAGTCGCGCGCCAACCGCGACAGCAGCGCAGTGCTCGCCGCACTGGAGCGCGTGCAGCGCCACGAACAATCGGTGATGCTGAACGGCAACAATGCCAACGAGGCCTCGGAGCACAAGACCCGCTGGGACAAGGAAGTGGCCGCCACCGCGAAGCTGCTGGCCAGCGGTGCCGGCGACGCCGAACGCGCCAAGCAGCTGGCCGACGGCGTGGCCGGGCTGAAGGCCTACGCCGAAGCGGTCGGCCCGGTGCTGCAGCAGGTGGTCGACGCCAAGATCGACAGCACCGCCGCCTATGCCTACGCCAGCCAGGCGCTGCCGGAGCTGGAGAAGGCCCGCAGCTCCTTCGGCAAGTGGCTGGCCCAGACCGAATCCCGCGTGGCCGCCGAGCGCGAAAGCGCGCGCAGCGACGGGGTGATGCAGTCCAACCTGCGGCTGGCCGCTGCGGTGCTGGTGATGGGCAGCTTCTGCGGCCTGATGCTGCTGCTCTCGCGCTCCATCACGCTGCCGCTGGCCCGCGCCAGCGAACAGGCCCGCCGCATCGCCCAGGGCGACCTGTCGGCCCGCATCGCCGACGACGGCCACGACGAGGTGACCGCCTTCGTGCACGCCCTCGGCGAGATGCAGCAGGCGCTGCGCAAGATCGTCGGCGAAGTGCGCACCGGCGCGGACAACATCCACACCGCCAGCGCCGAGGTGGCCTCCGGCAACCTCGACCTGAGCCGGCGCACCGAGCATGCCGCCAGCAACCTGCAGGAGACCGCCGCCTCGATGGAGGAGCTGACCGGCATGGTGCGGCGCAGCGCCGACTCGGCCGCGCACGCCAACCAGATGGCCGGCGTCGCCACCGAGGTGGCGCAGCGCGGCGGCCAGGTGGTCTCGGAAGTCGTCGCGACGATGAACGACATCAACCAGGCCTCGCGCAAGATCGCCGACATCATCGGCGTGATCGACGGCATCGCCTTCCAGACCAACATCCTGGCGCTGAACGCCGCGGTCGAAGCGGCCCGGGCCGGCGAGCAGGGCCGCGGCTTCGCGGTCGTGGCCGGCGAGGTGCGCAGCCTGGCCGGCCGCTCGGCCGAAGCGGCGCGCGAGATCAAGGCCTTGATCAACGCCTCGGTGGAGCGGGTCGACAACGGCGCCCGCCTGGTGCGCGACGCCGGCAGCACGATGGACGACATCGTCGGCTCGGTGGCCCGCGTCACCGACGTGATCCGCGACATCACCAGCACCACCTCGCAGCAGAGCCAGGGCCTGGGCCAGGTCAACAGCGCCGTCAGCCAGCTCGACCAGATGACGCAGCAGAACGCCGCGCTGGTCGAACAAAGCGCCGCCGCGGCCGAGAGCCTGAAGAGCCAGGCACACCGGCTGGTCAGCGTGGTGGCCGACTTCAAGCTGGACGACGCGGCACCGGCCGCCGCACCAGCCGCACCCGCAGCAGCCGCACCCGCGCTGCCAGCCGCCGCCGCCGTGCCGGCGCCCGCCAAGCCGGCGCATGTGCGGGCGGCCGAGCAGGCCATCGCCCAGGCACGGCACGCAACTGCCAAGCCAGCCGCGGCACGCGCGCCCACGCCCCCGCAGGCCGAGACCCTGCCCGAGCTGGG
>DATHWJ010000159.1:0-4531 GCA_035460745.1 Ideonella sp.
AGTCGCCCTGGATGAAGTGCACGCCGTCTATGGGCTCCATCGCCAGCAGGTCGAGCGCGATCAGCGTGCCGTCCAGCGCGCCGGTGGCGGCACCGCCCACGCCCGCGCTCTTGGGCGCAAAACGCCGCCGCAGGTACTGGCTCCAGGCGCCGGGCGTGGCGCCCAGGTCCACCACCACCTGGCCGGGCCGTATCAGGTGGAAGGTCTCGTCGATCTCCTTCAGCTTGTAGGCCGCCCGGGCGCGGTAGCCCTCTTTCCGGGCCAAGCGGATGTAGGGGTCGTTGTTCTGCTCGTTGACCCAGGCCTTGTTGACCTTTTTGCTCTTGGTCTGGATTTTCATGGTGAGGGAAGTCTTGAAGAGATAATGACGGGATGCCTGCGATTCAACTGACTCCCGCGATCCGCAAGGAAAAACGCGGCGAAGCCCACCATCTGGACCCGGTCGTGATGATCGGTGCCGACGGCCTGACACCTGCGATCATCAAAGAAACCGATCTTGCGCTGAAGGCGCACGGCCTGATCAAAGTGCGTGTGTTCTCCGACGTACGCACCGACCGCGAGGCCTTCCTGGCCACGCTGGCCGACGAACTCGACGCCGCGCCGGTGCAACACATCGGCAAGCTGCTGGTGCTGTGGCGGCCCGTGCCCGAGAAGGAAGCCCCTGAGCCCGACGACAGCCGCAAACCCGGGCCGAAGGTCGTCAAGGTCGTCAGCTTCTCCAAGAGCGGCTCGCACCGTGCCACCGTCAAGAGCGTGACCGTCTTCGGCAACCAGCGGCTCACGGCCGGCGGGCAGTTGAAGCGCGTCCAGAAGCGCACCCCCAGCGTCAAGAAGAAGGCGCAGGCTCAGGACTGAACCGCCTGCGTCGGCGGTGCCGGCTGCTCGCCGCGCACCGCCCTGATGGCGAGTGCCAGGACGATCAACATCTTGGCCCCGAACAGGCCGAAGCTGATGGCGTGCAACTGGCCGAAGCTCAAAGCCCCCTGCCCCGCCCGCGCCGCCTCCATCATCGGCTGCAGCGCAAAATAACCTGCGATCGTGCAGAACAGGGCGCCCAGCGCGAGCAGCATGTTGGTGCTCATGCGTGAGCCGCCGGCCGCTGCGGCGGCGCGTCTTTCGAGCAGCAGCACCACCACCGCCAGCCCCACGCTCAGGTAGGCCTCCTGCGCGAAGATGCGCGAGACCACACGGCCTGCGTCGTGCGCTGCCAGCGTGGCGAACGGCGCCGGCGTCGCGATCAGCGCAATGCACCACAACACCCCCGCCCACAGGCCAGGGATCAGCCGCCTCGCCGCGTCGGCCCAGGCTGGCATCACAGGTAGCGCACCGCCACGATCTCGTAGTGCCGCACGCCGCCCGGCGCCTGCACCTCGGCCACGTCGCCGGCCTCCTTGCCTATCATCGAGCGTGCGATCGGCGAGCTGATCGAGATCAGGCCCAGCTTCAGGTCGGCCTCGTCGTCGCCGACGATCTGGTAGGTCACCTGGTTGCCGTTGTCCTCGTCTTCCAGGTCGACCGTGGCGCCGAACACCACCCGGCCGCCAGCATCCAGCGTGGAGGGGTCGATGATCTGCGCGGCCGCCAGCTTGCTGTCGATCTCGAGGATGCGGCCCTCGATGAAGCCTTGTTTGTCCTTGGCCGCTTCGTACTCGGCGTTTTCGGACAGGTCGCCTTGCGCGCGCGCTTCGGCAATGGCCTGGATCACCGCGTGCCGCTCGATGGTCTTCAGGCGGTGCAGCTCTTCCTTGAGCTTTTCGGCGCCGCGGCGCGTGAGGGGAATGGTGCTCATCGTGGGACTCGTCTCAACAAAATGAAATCGCCGCCCGGCGACCCTGAGGGGCCAGTGGGCGGCGGGAACATGAAGCCCAAGTTTAGTGCAACTCGGCGGCGAGGCAAGCGCCTCGCCGGCCGGTTACGCCAGACTGGCGTGCAGCTCCTGCAGCGAGAGCACGCCCAGGTCGTCCTGGTGCTTGAGCGCCTCGGTCGCGGCCTCGCAGCCGGCCATCGTGGTGTAGTAGGTCACGCGGTGGGCCAGCGCGGCGGTGCGGATGTAGCGCGAATCGGCGATCGCGGTGCGGGTTTCGTCCACCGTCGTGAAGACGAGCTGGATCTCGCCTGCCTTGATCATGTCGGCGATGTGGGGCCGGCCGTCCTTGACCTTGTTGACCTGGCGCACCGGCACGCCGGCCGAGGCGATCGCCGCCGCGGTGCCGCGGGTGGCGACCACGTTGTAGCCCAGGTCGACCAGGTCGCCGGCGATCTTGACCGCGCGGTCCTTGTCGGCGTTTTTCACCGTGATCACCACCGTGCCCTTGTCGGGCAGCCTCGAGCCGGCGCCGAGCTGGCTCTTCAGCATCGCTTCGCCGAAGGTGTGGGCCACGCCCATCACCTCGCCGGTCGAACGCATCTCGGGACCCAGGATGGGGTCCACGCCCGGGAACTTGTTGAACGGGAAGACGGCTTCCTTGACGCTGAAATAAGGCGGCACGACCTCGCGCGGCGCCAGCCCGTCGGCCCCCCGCTGATCGGCCAGCTTCTGCCCCGCCATGCAGCGCGCGGCGATCTTGGCCAGCGGCTGCGCGGTGGCCTTGCTGACGAAGGGCACGGTGCGCGAGGCACGCGGGTTCACCTCCAGCACGTAGACGACCGAGTCGTCGCCCTCGCCCTGGATCGCGAACTGCACGTTCATCAGCCCGACCACCTTCAGCGCCCTGGCCATCAGCGCGGTCTGGCGGCGCAACTCGTCCTGCAGCGCGGGCGAGAGCGAGTACGGCGGCAGCGAGCAGGCCGAGTCGCCGGAGTGCACCCCCGCCTGCTCGATGTGCTCCATGATCCCGCCGATCATCACGTCGCTGCCGTCGCTGATGCAGTCGACATCGACCTCGATGGCGTCGTCGAGGAAGCGGTCCAGCAGCACTGGCGACTTGGCGCTGACCTTGACGGCCTCGCGCATGTAACGCTCCAGGTCCTTGTCGCCGTGCACGATCTCCATCGCGCGGCCGCCCAGCACGTAGCTGGGGCGCACCACCAGCGGGTAGCCGATCTCCTGCGCCAGCACCAGCGCCGCCTCTTCGGTGCGCGCGGTGCGGTTGGGCGGCTGCTTCAGGCCCAGCGTGTGCAAGAGCTGCTGGAAGCGTTCGCGGTCTTCGGCGATGTCGATCGAGTCGGGCGAAGTGCCGATGATGGGCACGCCGTTGGCCTCCAGGTCGAGCGCGAGCTTGAGCGGCGTCTGGCCACCGTACTGCACGATCACGCCGACCGGCTTTTCCTTCTCGACGATCTCCAGCACGTCTTCCAGGGTCACCGGCTCGAAGTACAGGCGGTCGGAGGTGTCGTAGTCGGTCGAGACGGTCTCGGGATTGCAGTTGACCATGATGGTCTCGTAGCCGTCTTCGCGCATCGCCAGCGCCGCGTGCACGCAGCAGTAGTCGAACTCTATGCCCTGGCCGATGCGATTGGGCCCGCCGCCCAGCACCATGATCTTCTTGTTGCTGGTGGGCTCGGCCTCGCACTCTTCGTCGTAGGTCGAATAGAGGTAGGCGGTCTCGGTCGCGAACTCGGCCGCGCAGGTGTCCACCCGCTTGTAGACCGGGCGCACGCCCAGCGCATGGCGGGCGCGGCGCACGTCGTGCTGGTTGCTCGCGAGCAGCTTGCCCAGGCGCTTGTCGGAGAAGCCCTTGCGCTTCAGGAAGCGCAGCTCGGCCTTGCTCAGGCTGGCCAGCGAGCGGCCGGCCAGCGCCTTCTCGGTCTCGATCAGCTGCTCGATCTGCGCCAAAAACCACGGGTCGATCGCGGTCTCGGCAAAGATCTCGTCCAAGGTCATGCCGATGCGGAAGGCGTCGGCGACGAAGAGGATGCGCTCCGGGCCGGCTTCGCCGATCTCCTGCACGATCTCCTCGCGGTCGTCGGAGCGTTCGGTCAGGCCGTCGATGCCGGTCTCGAGACCACGCAGCGCCTTCTGGAAGCTCTCCTGGAAGGTGCGGCCCATCGCCATCACCTCGCCGACCGACTTCATCTGCGTCGTCAGGTGGGCGTCGGCGGCCGGGAACTTCTCGAACGCGAAGCGCGGGATCTTGGTCACCACGTAGTCGATGCTGGGCTCGAAGCTGGCCGGCGTCGCACCGCCGGTGATGTCGTTGCGCAGCTCGTCCAGCGTGTAGCCCACGGCCAGCTTGGCGGCCACCTTGGCGATGGGGAAGCCGGTGGCCTTGGAGGCCAGCGCCGACGACCGCGAGACGCGCGGGTTCATCTCGATCACCACCATGCGGCCATCGACCGGGTTGATCGAGAACTGCACGTTGGAGCCGCCGGTGTCGACGCCGATCTCGCGCAGGATCGCGATGCTGGCGTTGCGCAGCAGCTGGTATTCCTTGTCGGTGAGCGTCTGCGCCGGGGCCACGGTGATCGAGTCGCCGGTGTGGATGCCCATGGGGTCGAGGTTCTCGATCGAGCAGACGATGATGCAGTTGTCTGACCGGTCGCGCACCACCTCCATCTCGTACTCTTTCCAGCCGATCAGCGACTCCTCGAT
>DATHWJ010000160.1:0-4009 GCA_035460745.1 Ideonella sp.
GCCGAGAGCGCCAACAAGGGCGCCCACTTCATCGAGCTCTGCTGCCAGCGCAAGATCCCGCTGGTCTTCCTGCAGAACATCACCGGCTTCATGGTCGGCCGCAAGTACGAAAACGAAGGCATCGCCCGGGCCGGCGCCAAGATGGTCACCGCCGTCGCCTGCGCCCAGGTGCCCAAGTTCACCGTGATCATCGGCGGCAGCTTCGGTGCCGGCAACTACGGCATGTGCGGCCGGGCCTACTCGCCGCGCTTTCTCTGGATGTGGCCCAACGCGCGCATCAGCGTGATGGGCGGCGAGCAGGCTGCGAGCGTGCTGGCAACGGTCAAGCGCGACGGCATCGAGGGGAAGGGCGGCCAGTGGTCGGCGGCAGAAGAAGAGGCCTTCAAGGCACCGATCCGCGACCAGTACGAAGTGCAGGGCCACCCGTACTTCGCCTCCGCGCGCCTGTGGGACGACGGCGTGATCGACCCGACCGACACTCGCCGCGTGCTGGCGCTGGCGCTCTCGGCGAGCTTGAATGCGCCGGTCCCGGAGACCAGATTTGGCGTTTTCCGGATGTGAACGATGGGCGTGCTTCAAATTTTGTGCAGACCATGTACGATGTGTATGCTAAAACTCACCTGATACACATCATGCGCACGAACATCGTCATCGACCCCGACTTGATGGAAGCCGCGATGAAGGCGGGCCCCTACACGACCAAGAAGGACGCGGTCGAGGCGGGGCTCAAGCTGCTGGCCCGTCAAGCCGCCTACCGCGAGATCCTCAAGTGGGAAGGCAAGCTTCGCTGGGAAGGCGAGGAGGGTGAAGGTGCGCCCGATTGGCGCGCACCGGTGGCGCCGCTGCAAGTGCAGGAGCCGTCTCCGCCCACCAGCATGGGGCCCCGCCGTGCTCGTCGTTGATTCCGGTGTCTGGATCGACTTCTTCAACGGCCGGCCCACGCCGGTGCGCGACGAGTTGCGCCGCCTGCTGAACGAGGGCGACACCCGCCTCGTGGTGCCCGATCTCGTGCTCTACGAAGTGCTGCGCGGTTTTCGCGACGAGCGCGACCATCGCCAGGCGCTGCGTCTGATGGAGGCGCTCAGCCTCGAAACCTGCGGCGGCGAGGGCCTGGCCCGTGCCGCCGCGCAGCACTACCGCTCGCTGCGCAGCGCCGGCTTCACCGTGCGCAGCGCCATCGACGTGTTGATCGCCACCTTCTGCATCGAGAACGACTACCTGCTGCTGCACAACGACCGCGACTTCGACGCCTTCCAGGCGCAGCGTGGCCTCCGCGTGTGGCAACACTGAAAGGCGGCCATGAGTACCTCGACTGCCGTTGACGCCGTGCACAGCCTCTGGGCGCTGTTCCAGGCCCGCGACTGGGCCGGCGCCCGCGCGCTGCTGCACGACGACGCCACGATGCATTGGGTCGCCTCCGGCGAACACCTGCTCGACGCCGACGCCATCATCAAGGTCAACGCGATCTACCCGGAGGGCTGGTCCCTCCACGTGATCTCGGTGGACGGGTTGGCCAATGGCGACGTGCACAGCATCGTCGAGGTGCGCCACGGCGAGAGCCGCTTCTTCGCGAACTCGCGCTTCCAGCTCGACGCCGGCCCCGGCCGATTGATACGCCAGATCACCGAATACTGGGCGACCTTCGAAGCCCCTCCGGCCTGGCGCACCGCGGAAGCCATAGGTGCGTATCGCCGCGAGCCGCTGGACAAGAATTCACCATGACCCAAACCCTGGACATCCGCCGCCCCTCCCGCCATGTCGCCGAGGTCTGGCTCAACCGGCCCGAGGTGCGCAACGCCTTCAACGACCAGGTCATCGTCGAGCTGACCGGCGCCTTCCGCGCGCTGGGCGCCGAGCCCGAGCTGCGCGCCATCGTGCTGGGCGGCCACGGCAAGGCCTTTTGCGCCGGCGCCGACCTGAACTGGATGCGGGCGATGGCCGACTACAGCTGGGAGCAGAACCACGCCGACGCGCGCGGCCTGGCCGAGATGCTGTGGACCATCTACAGCTGCCCGCTGCCGGTGGTGGGCCGCCTCCATGGCGACTGTTATGCCGGCGGCGTCGGGCTGGCCGCGGTCTGCGATGTGCTGGTGGCGGCGGACGGCATGAACTTCTGCCTCAGCGAGGCCAAGCTGGGCCTGCTGCCGGCCACCATCGCGCCGTATGTGCTGCGGGCGATGGGCGAGCAGGCGGCGCGGCGCTATTTCGTCACGGCCGAGCGCTTCAGCGCGGCCGAGGCCCACCGGCTGGGCATGGTGCACGAGCTCTGCGACGCCGCCGAGCTCGACGCCAGGGTCGCCGCCCTGGTGGCCGCGCTGGTGGCCAATGGCCCGGCCGCGGTCAAGGCCTGCAAGCGCCTGGTGCAAGACCTCGCCCAGCAGGACATCGACCCCGCGCTGCGCGAGGACACCGCGCGCCGCATCGCCGACATCCGCGCCAGCGACGACGGCAAGGAGGGCGTGATGTCCTTCCTGCAGAAGAGGCCGGCCGCATGGATCTGAGCCTGCCGTCGGCCGTCACCGCGCCGATGCTGAACGGCGTCGCGGCGCTGGACACCACGCACCTGTTCGCGGTGGCCGCCGCGCTGGGCTGGGCCAGCGGCTTGCGCCTGTATGCCGTCGTGTTCCTGACCGGCCTGGCCGGCTGGCTGGGCTGGGTGCCGCTGCCCGGCGGCCTGCAGGTGCTGCAGAACCCGCTGGTGCTGGGGGCCTCCGGCCTGATGGTGGCGGTGGAGTTCCTGGCCGACAAGATCCCGGCGGTCGATTCGGTCTGGGATGCCGTGCACACGGTGATACGCATCCCGGCGGGTGCTGCGCTGGCGGCCGGCGCTTTCGGCGGCAACTCGGCCGAGTGGACGGTCATCGCCGCGCTGATGGGCGGCACCTTGGCCGCCACCGCGCACGCCGCCAAGGCGACCACCCGTGCGGCGGCCAACACCTCGCCCGAGCCCTTCTCCAATATCGGCTTGTCGCTGCTCGGCGATGCGGCCGTGCCGGTGATGCTGTGGCTGTCGTGGGAGCACCCGCTGTGGTTCTTCGCGGCGCTCGCGCTGGCGCTGGTCGTGATGGTGACGACGACCGTGCTGCTGTTCAAGTTCCTGCGTGCGCTCTGGCGCCGCCTCAGCAATACCTACCGCCCGGGCTCGATGCAGGCCTGATGGAGACAAGCGAATGTTCAAGAAGATCCTGATCGCCAACCGCGGCGAGATCGCCTGCCGCGTGGCCGAGACGGCCAGGCGGCTGGGCGTGCTGACGGTGGCGGTCTATTCGGACGCCGACGCGCAGGCCCAGCACGTGCTGGCTTGCGACGAGGCGGTGCACATCGGCGGCAGCGCGGCCAAGGACAGCTACCTGCAGTGGCAGCGCATCCTCGCCGCGGCGCAGGCCACCGGCGCGCAGGCCGTGCACCCGGGCTACGGTTTCCTGTCGGAGAACGAAGACTTCGCGCGCGCCTGCGCCGAGGCTGGCCTGGTCTTCATCGGCCCGCCGCCGTCGGCGATCGCCGCGATGGGCAGCAAGTCGGCGGCGAAGTCCCTGATGGAGACGGCCGGCGTGCCGCTGGTGCCGGGCTACCACGGCAACAACAACGAGCCCGCCTTCCTGAAGGCGCAAGCCGAGCGCATCGACTTCCCGGTGCTGATCAAGGCCAGTGCGGGCGGCGGTGGCCGCGGCATGCGCCGGGTCGACCGCGCGGAGGACTTCGAGGCCGCGCTAGCCTCTTGCCAGCGTGAAGCCGCTGCGAGCTTCGGCAACGACCATGTGCTGGTCGAACGCTACGTCACCCGCCCACGCCACATCGAGATCCAGGTCTTCGGTGACAGCCATGGCGACTGCGTCTACCTCTTCGAGCGCGACTGCTCGGTGCAGCGCCGTCACCAGAAGGTGCTCGAAGAGGCCCCGGCGCCGGGCATGAGCGCCGAGCGGCGCGCCGAGATGGGTGCCGCGGCGGTGGCGGCCGCGAAGGCTGTCGGCTACGTCGGCGCCGGCACGGTGGAGTTCATCGCCGAAGA
>DATHWJ010000161.1:0-11562 GCA_035460745.1 Ideonella sp.
GCGATCTGCGCGCCCAACCGCTTCCGGCCCGCGGGATTCGAGACGCCGATGTTCGACGCGGCGGGCCAGCCCGGGCTGCCTGTGACCAAAGCGCTGCTCGGTGAGAGCGGCGTGCAGTTCCTGAAGGACCGCCGCGGCACCAACGTGCTCTCGGCCTTCACGCCCATCGAGGGTTTCGGCCTCGGGCTGGCGGTGAGAACCGATGTCGATGCGCTCTACGCGCCGCTCCGCTCGCGCCTGAATCTCCTGGCCCTGGCGCTCGTCGGCATCGTCGCGCTGGCCATGTATGCCCAGCACAGCCAGGTCAGGCCGGTGCTCAAGCAATTGGTCGCGAGCGAGCAGATGGTGAAAGCCATTCTCGATGACCAATCGGAGCTGGTGTCGCTCGTCAAGCCCGATGGCGAACTGGCCTATGTCAACCCGGCCTATGCGCGGCACTTCGGGCTGAAGCCCGCCGAGATGGTGGGCAGGAATCTGTTCGACTACGTCGAGCCCGCAGATTGCGAGATCGTTCGACAAGTCGTGTCGGGCGTTCTCTCGACGGGCAAGACCGCGACTGGCGAGAGCCGCATCACGGCCACCGGCGGCGCGGAGCGCTGGATTGCGTGGACCGACAGCCTGCAGCGCGACCCGGCGGGCAAGCCCATGCTTCATTCGGTCGGTCGCGACGTGACCGAGCGCAAACGGGCCGAGATGGCGCTGCGAACCAGCCAGGCACTGCTCGCCCGCATGGGCCAGGTCGCCGGCGTGGGAGGTTGGGAGCTCGACCTTCCCACGGGAACGCTGACGTGGACCGAGGAGACCCGGCACATCCACGATGTCGGACCGGACTTCGTGCCGACCCTGGAAGCCACCCTCGCGTTCTTCGCGCCGGAGAGCCGGCCGGTGTTCGAAGCGGCCGTTCAGAAGGCGATCGAGCATGGGGAACCCTGGACCCTGGAGCTGCCTGTAGTGACGGCCATCGGCCGCCGCATCTGGGTCAGGGCGCAAGGCGAAGCCGAGACCCGGGACGGGAAGCCCGTTCGCCTGGTCGGTGCGATTCAGGACATCACCGAGCGCATGGTGGCCGAGCGGGCGCTTCACACGCTGACCGCCGTCTTCGAAGCGACCACCGACTACGTGGTGCAGCTCGACACGAGGGGCCGGCTCACCTACATGAATCCGGCTGCGCGGCGTCGCACCGGGGTGGATCTGGACGCGCCGATCGAGCACCTGAGCTTGGAGGACTTCAACCCGCCCGAGACCCTGGAGCGATTCATCTCCGAGGTCGGGCCGGCCGCGGCGGCAAGCGGCGTCTGGGTCGGTGAGTCGATGGTCTGGGACGCCGAGCGGCGCGAGTTCCCGGTCAGCCACATCGTCATCGCCCACCGCGACAAACAGGGCGAGGTCGAGTACTTCTCCGGGCTCATGCGCGACATCTCGGCTGCCAAGGCGTCGGAACAGGCCCTGCGCGAGAACGAACATCGCCTGCGCATGGTGACCGACAACATGCCGGTGCTGATCTCCTATCTCGACCGCGAGCTGCGGTTTCAGTTCATCAACCGGACCTATCAGCAGTGGTTCGGCACCGAGGCCGCGCCACAGGTCGGAACGAGCGTGCAGGCGTTCTACGGCGAGCCGGCCTGGGTGGAGATCGAGCCCTACCTGCGAGCCGCCCTGGAGGGTCAGGAGATTGCCTACGACCGGGAAATGGTGCGCCCCGAAGGCAAGCGCCATGTGCAGGTCACCGTCGTCCCGGACCGCGACGAGCAGGGCAGCGTCGTCGGGCTGTACACCCTGATCGCCGATGTCACCTCCTACCGCGAGGCGCAGCGAGCGCTCCAGGAGAGCGAGGCACGCCTGCGCACCGTCGCCGATTCGCTGCCGATGCGGGTGGCCTACCTCGACGCCGACGAGCGCTACCGGTTCAACAATGTGGCATACGAGCGCGCATTCGGCAGACCGCGCGAGGAACTCTACGGCCAGACTGTGCGCGCCGTACTGGGCGACGCGGCCTACCAACTGGTGGAGCCGCACATTCGCGGCGCATTGCGGGGCGAGCCGGTCACCTTCCAGAGCGAGATGACCAGCGGCGGCAGCTACGTCTGCTACGAGGCCCACTACATTCCGCAGTTTGCTGCCGACGGCAGCACGGTGCTGGGCTTTCACGCGGTGGTCAGCGACATCACCCGCCAGAAGCTCGAAGAAAGACGGCTGGTCGAACTGGCGCGGGTGGACCCGCTCACTGGGGTCATCAACCGAGCCGGGTTCGAATTGCGCGTGGCGGAGACGATGCAGCGCTGCCGAGGCACCGGTGCCTTGATGGCGCTGATGTACCTCGACATCGACCGGTTCAAGCAGGTCAATGACCGCTATGGACACGACGTGGGTGATGCGCTGCTGCGGGCGTTCGCGGCCAGGTTGTCGCAGACCTTGCGCTCCACCGATACCGTCGCGCGCCTGGGGGGTGACGAATTCACCGTGATCATGGAAGGCCTGCCGCGGCCCGAAGTGGCGTCCACCGTGGGCGCCAAGATCGTCCAGGCGATGAGCGCGCCGTTCATCATCGAGCAGCAGACCATCAACGTCACCACGAGCATAGGCCTGGCGTTCTACCAGGGAGACGCGACCACCGTCGAGGCCCTCGTCAAGCAGGCCGATGTGATGCTCTACCAGGCCAAGGGCGCCGGGCGCAACAACGTCCAGGTGGCGCTGCGGCTGATCGAAGGCGGCCGGGCCTAGCCGCCTGAGAGGCAGAGGCCGGCCTCGCACTCACCGTGCCCCGCCGCCATTGGCGCCCACCCATCAGTGGGCCGGGGCGGTCAGCCTGCCGGGGCGAACGGCCGGTTCCATGTCGCCGGCCACTGCGAGGCGTCTGTCCTCCGCCAGCAGGGCGCTCATCGCGTCGACCGCCAGCGGCCGGCTGTAGTAGTAGCCCTGCACGCTGTCGCACTGGTGCTCGCTCATGAAGCGCAGCTGCTGCTCGGTCTCGACGCCCTCGGCGACGGTCTTCATGTCGAGCGACCGCGCCATCGCGATGATGGCGCGCGTGATCGATGCGGCCTCGGCGCTGCTGGCCACGTCGAAGGTGAAGGACTGATCGATCTTGATCACGTCGATCGGGAAGCGCCTAAGGTGGCTCAGGCTCGAATAGCCCGTCCCGAAGTCATCCAGCGCCAGCGCGGCGCCGGTCGCCTTCAGCTCGTGCAAGGTCTTCAGCACCCCCTCGGTGTCCTGCATCAGCGCGCTCTCGGTCAGCTCGAGCTCCAGGAACTCGCCGGCCAGGCCGCACTCGCCAAGCACGCGACGCACCATCTGAGCCACGTCGTGCCCCTGGAACTGGCGCGCCGACAGGTTCACCGCCACACACAGGCCCAGGTGCCCGGCCTCGTGCCAGGCCTTGAGCTGCGTGCACGCGCTGCGCAGCACCCACTCCCCGATCGGCACGATCAGCCCCGTTTCTTCGGCCAGCGGGATGAAGCGCGCGGGCGAGACCATCCCGAGCTCGGGGTGGCGCCAGCGTATCAGCGCTTCCATCGCGTTCATCCGCCCCGTCCGCAGGTCGACCTGCGGTTGGTAGTGCAGCTCGAACTGCTGCTCATCCACGGCCTGCCGCAACGCGGCCTGCAACTCCAGATGCTCCTGGGCCCGCAGGCCCATGTCATCGGTGTAGCACCGGTAGTCGTTGCCACCCAGCTCCTTGGCGCGGTACATCGCGACATCGGCGTGCTTGAGCAGCGTCTCGCCGCAGGTGCCGTCGCCGGGATAGATGCTGACGCCTATGCTTGCGCTCACCTGCACGCTGCGGGCGTCGATGAGCAACGGCAGCGACAGTGCGCCCAGGATCTTCTGCACGACCTTGACGGCGTCTTCCGCCTGTTCCAGGTCGAGCAGCATCACGACGAATTCATCGCCGCCCAGCCTTGCCACCGTGTCGCCGCCGCGCACCGCCGCCGACAGGCGCGCCGCGACCTCGATCAGCAGTGCGTCGCCCGCCGGGTGCCCGAAGCTGTCGTTGACGAACTTGAAGTCGTCCAGATCCACAAACAACAGCGCCACGGCCCGGCCGCTACGGCGCGCCAGCGCGAGGGCCTGCGTCATGCGGTCGCTCAGCAGCGCGCGGTTCGGCAGCCCGGTCAGTTCGTCGTGGTGGGCCATGTGGCCGATGCGCTCCTCCGCGCGCCGGCGTTCGATCGCGATGCCGGCGATGCGGGTCGCCAGATCGATCATCCGCGTGTCGCCCGCGGTGGGCACGCGCACCGAGGACGAGTACATCGCAAAGGTCCCGATCACCGCGCCATCGTGGGTGAGGATGGGCGCCGACCAGCAGGACCTCAGCCCGTAGAGCGCGGCCAGCCCCCGGAAGTCTGCCCACAAGGGATCGGCCTGGATGTCGGCCACCACCACAGACTCGCGCCGATAGGCCGCCGTGCCGCAGGACCCCACCGTCGGGCCGATCTGCACGCCGTCGATGGCCTGCAGGTACGCCGCCGGCAGGTTCGGGCCGGCGCCATGCCGCAGGTGCTGCCCATCTTCGTCGAGCAGCAGGATGGAACCCGTGATGCCCTCCAGCTGTGACTCGATCAGGCGCGTCAGCCGCTCGAGAATGTCGGTCAGCGGCGCGCTGGTGGCGATCATCTCCAGCACGCGGCCCTGTTCGACGAGATGCTCCTTGGTGAGGCCCAGTTCGGTGGTTCTAAGCTCGAGTTGCGCACGGTCCGCCAGGAACCGGTCGACGGCGCGGGCCATGTCGCCGATCTCGTCGCGTCGTTGTGCCAGCACCGCGAGCGGCACCTCGGTGGCGTTCTGCTGCTGCAGGTGATGGCTCAGTTGCTGCAGCCTGCGCAGCACATCGCGTCCCAGGAATACATCCGCCACCAGCCATGCGCACAGCAGGCTGCTTGCCAGCAGCAGCAGCACCCAGCGCTGGTGCCGGCGCGAGGTGTCGACCAGCTGCTGCACCGCTGCGCGGTAGTCGCCATCGAACTGGGCGGACTGCAAGCGCGCAGTGGCCACCATGGTGTCCGCCTGGCGCACAAGCAGGCCGTGGAACTGGGCCAGCGACGGCGCATCCTTGCCCGGGCTGGCCTGCAGCCCCGCCGCGCGATCCTCCGGCGGCGGTGCGAAAGCCTGGTCGCCTCGCAACGCGCTCTCGCGCAACTGCGCCACGACATTGGCGGTGTTGCGGAACAGCTGGTTGGCCTGGTGCAGATCGAGCACGGCAACGGCGCCACCGGCGCCCCCGAGCTCGGCGACCACCTGGTCCAGGACGGTCGTCTGCTGCACGATGACGGCGTAGCTCGCCCGCACGGCCGACAGCGAACGCGTCGTCAACAGCCGGTCGGTCTCGCGCTCGATCATCAAGGTGCGCTGAACGACATCCTGCGCGCCCTGCATGTGGACCAAGCGCTCCTGCGTCAGCCCTTGAGTGGCGCGGCTCGACGTGTGCAGGGCATAGAGCGCAGCGGCGCCACCCGCCAGTATCAAGACCGACAGCCCCGTCAAGGCGAGTGTGAACTGTCCGCGCAGCGAACGAGGCAGGCAGGCCGACCGCGCAGAGATCAGCCACTTCGCGAGCCGCCCAGGGTGAAGGGTCAGTGACATGGGGTCGGCTTCAGCGTTGCCAGATGCGCCGGTAGATCTCGCGGTAGCCGTTGTCCGGGTCGTACTGGAGACGCGAGCCGCCGTCGAAGGCGATGTTGTCGGCCGTGACCAGATGCACCCGGGCCACGAAGCCGCTCACCGGCTGCTGCGCAAACAGGCGGTTCAGCTCATCCAGCAACTGCCAACCTTGCTGGTTCAGCGGCTCGGCCACGGTGGCGGTCTGGAAGGTCCTGGCCTGTATGCGCAGGAAGGCCGAGGCACTGCCGTCACCGGCCGACAGCAGGCTCAGCCCGTTGCTGGGCAGGCCCGACGCGATGAGCGTGGGAATGGCGTAGTCGAACACGATGTCGTTGATGGCCAGCGCGTGGGTCCAGCGCTTGCCGTGCCGCAGCAGCAGCTCGCGGGTGATCGCCGGCATGGTCGCGTCGCTGTTCGACAGCGCAACGTCGCGTACCTCCAGCACCGAGCAGCCTTCACAGGCGCGCACGACGGCTGCCATCGCATCGGCCTTGGCCACCGCGATACGGTAGCGGGTGTCGGTGAAGATCACCACGTGGGCGCGGCCGTCGGACTTGGCCACCGCCGTCATCGCAGTCGCACGGGCGACCTGCAGCGGATCGGTCGTGACGTTCATCGCGACCGGCGTGCCGCGTATCGGACCCGGCATCGAGCCCGCATGCCAGGCGACGACGGGCACACCACGGCGGGCGAATGGCGCGAGGCCCGCGCTGTTCTCCATCGCGTCCGATCCGCACAGCACCAAGCCATCGGGGGACATGGCCAGCGCAGCGGCCAGCGCCTTGGCACGGCCGGCTGGCGACCCGCCGGCATCGAGCACCTTGATCGTCCAGCCCAGTGTCCGCGCTGCTTCGCGCACACCCTGCGCCACGCCGACAATGCCGCCATTGCGCAGGTCTTCCGCGACGAAGGCAACGGTCTTTCCAGGCTGCGCCGCAGGCCCCGATTGCGGGCCTCTCCAGCGCGGGTCATGCTGTGCCGCCTCGGCGACGATCTGCCGGGCCGTCTCGACCGACACCCGTTCCGTTGCTGCCGCAGCCACCATGCCGGGGAGCCACGACAGCGCGGCCAGCAGCCCGCCGGCCACCGCGCGGCGAGCCAGCGAGCCCAGCCTGGATACTGGCACGGGATGGCTTCTCATGCGCTCGGTGGGTGCGTGCATGGCGAGTGCCGGCGGCCGATTCAGAACGACTTCCATGCATCGGCTCCGATGCGCGCCGCTTTCGGCGCCGGCCTGGCCGGTTCGACACGCGTCTTGCCATTGAATGCCGGGCGAACGACGTTCTTGGCCCGATCCGGTCCCCGCCGTTCGGTCGCGGGCGGTGGTGGGCGCTTGATATCGGCGACCGGCGCCGGCGTCGCGTCCGGGTGACGCGCGCCGGGGGTGAGCTTGAACACCGCCACCACCTGCACCAGTTGCCGCGCCTGTTGCGTCAGGCTCTCGGCTGCGGCGGCGCTTTCTTCCACCAGCGCCGCATTCTGTTGCGTGACCTGGTCCATCTGGCTCACGGCTTCTCCCACCTGCGACAGGCCGGCGCTCTGTTCGGTGCTGGCGGCGCTGATCTCGCCCATGATGTCGGTCACGCGCTTGATCGAGGCGACGACCTCGGTCATGGTCACGCCGGCCTGGTCGACCAGCGTCGTGCCTTGTTCGACACGCTCCACGCTGGCGGTGATCAGGCTCCTGATTTCCTTGGCCGCCTCGGCCGAACGGCCAGCCAGGCTGCGCACCTCGCTGGCCACCACCGCGAAGCCGCGGCCCTGTTCGCCGGCGCGCGCCGCTTCCACGGCCGCGTTGAGCGCCAGGATATTGGTCTGGAACGCGATGCCGTCGATCACGCTGATGATGTCGGCGATCTTCTTCGAGCTGTCGTTGATGCCCTTCATGGTCTTCACCACCTGGCCGACCACTTGCCCGCCCTGGATCGCCACCGTGCTGGCGCTCAGCGCGAGCTGATTGGCCTGCTTGGCGTTGTCGGCGTTTTGCTTGACGGTGGCTCCCAGCTGCTCCATCGAGGCCGCGGTTTCTTCGAGCGCGGCCGCCTGCTCCTCGGTGCGCTGGCTCAGGTCGTTGTTGCCCTGGGCGATCTGGGCCGACGCTGTGGCCACCGACTCCGAGCTCTGGCGCACGTCTCCCACCACCTTGGCCAGGCTGGTTTGCATCGCCTTCAGTTGCGCCATCAGGCTCAGGGTGTCGCCTTGCCTGACGCTGACCTGCACGCTGAGGTCGCCCGCCGCCACGCTCCGCGCCAGGTCGGCGGCCTGACCCGGCTCGCCGCCGAGTTGACGGCCCATGGATCGCACCAGCGCGAGGCCGAACAGCCCGGCAAACAGCAGGCCGCCGAGCGTGGCCGCGATCGAGATCAGGCGGATCGTGGCGTAGTGCGCGACCGCGCGGCCGTACTCCCCCTGGGCCTCGTCGAGCTGCAACTTCACCAAGGCGTCTATGCCTTGCTCCGCCGGGACGTACAGCGGACGAATCTTCTCGACCAGCAAACGTTGGGCCTCTTTGAGATCGTTGGCGCGCAACGCGGCGATCGTCGGCACCAGCCCCTGCTGCACAAGGTTTTTGCGCGCCTCCGTGAAGTTCCTGGCGAGGACTTGCTCCTCGGGTGTCAGGGTGGTGGCCATGTAGGCTTCCCAGGTCTTGCCGATGGCCGCCACGTTGGCCTCCACCCGGGCGGCCTGCTGCGCGATGTTCTCGGGTACCGGGGTCACCAGCGCGATGTTCAGCGCCAGCCGGTTGGTCAGTTGCAAGGCCTTGATGGCCCCCAGTTGCGCGGTGGGTATCGTGCGGTCTTCATAGACCGATTTCAGCGCGTCGTTGGACGTGCTGATGCCGAACAGGCCCAGGCCGCCGATGGCGACCAGCAGGGCCGAGAGCAGGCCGACCAGCAGCATGAGCCGGGTGGAGACTTTGAGACTGTTCACAGTGAACTTCCTTCGAACGACGAAACACGGCACCCCGGTGCGGGGTTCGAGCGGCCAGCGCCACGGCTGGGCGGTGTGCAAGCCCTTCGATGCCGATCGGGATCTGCATGCAGGCCCCGGAAGTTCATGTGTGCATCGCCCTGCGCCACGCTCCCGCGGCGCAGGGCGACACCGCTGCAGGCGACAGCAGAGACGGTGACGCCGCACGCGGATTCCTTGTGGAATCGAACCCATGGCTCCCGAGGGAAGCCCTGGCGGGAGGCTTGGCTGCCGGGTGAGAAGGGGAAGCGCTCTCGCATGCCCGCAAAGGGGCGATGGCTGACGGCCGCCGTCTGGCAGGACGTACCGGCGAACACGATGGCGGCGTCTGGGCTCACGCTGGGGTCCGTTTCAAAACGCTCTGGTTTCGGCACGGACCGCCCGACCGGAGAATCCAGTCGAGCGCAATGACGCTAATGGGTTGTCGGCAGATGGGGGTACGCGCTTGAGCCGAACCTGGCCGCAGCCGCGCAGATCGACGACGTTGGCCTACACGCAGGGGCGCCTATGGCCGACAGCGCTGCACCGAAGACGAGCACTAACCTGGGTGGTGCTGGTCATTCCGAGCCGGTTCTATCCCTTCGGGCCGTGGATCAACTGCCCGCTCTTCTCCAAGGAGATTCACGATGAACGTTTCCAAGACCCTGGCGGCTGCGATTGCCGCCACCACCATCGTCGGCGCAGTCGGCCTCGCGTTTGCCCAGACAACCAGCGACACGCCAGCGACCGCGGTGATCGCCCCTGCGGATACGCAGAAGGCAGCCACCCAGGATCCTTCGATGCAAGCACCCACCGAGGGCTCGCAAGGCACCCAGAGCGGCCCTGGGCCATCGATGGACCAGAGTTCGGCCGGCACGCCAGCCCCGGCGCCGGTCGCGAATGACAGCACGATGGCCAGCGAACCTGCGCCCAAGGCGGACCGCAACTGACGAAATCCGTCCAGCCGCACGGGCGACACGCAGCGTGCTCGCCCGTGTGTCCCGGCCGGTGGGAACCGGCCAGCAGGCGCAGACAAGTGCGCTGGGTATCGCCGCTACGACGCCCCGGAGCGCCTTGGCCGCGCGCCCCAGCGCGAAGGCAACCGAGGCAGGCCGGCCAGCGTGACGTCCCCGCACAACGCCGCCCTGTGGCGCTCTGCCATCGTGCGACCCAGCGCGGTCGTATCCAGCCCGCTACGCCGCACCCAAGTGAAGATGCTCTGCTGCTCCTCGTCCATGTGCAACGCGGCGTAGGCACTCAGTATCACGACGCTGGTGTCATAGCCATCGTCGCCGGGCTCCATCTCGTCGAGCCGGGCGATCAGCTCCTTGCAGCAGGCATGGTCGCCGAGTTCGCACGCCAGCCAGTTGGGCCGGTCCGCCGCTGCCTGCACCCAAGGCAGGAAGATCTCCTCCTCGATCTGCAAGTGCACGCTGAGGTGGCAGCAGATCCGGCCGGCCAGCAAGGCCCTGCTTTCCAGGTCGCGGCCGCGGTCGATCAGCCGCTCATAGCTCCTGAAAAGCTGCTTGAGGGCGTCGTGGTCCCGTGTCAGCATCTCGACGGCGTCAGCGTCGAGCACGCCCTGCTTCTGACCCACGCGAACGAAGACTCGCGGAGAAACTGCTTGGATCATGCGGGCCCCCTGTCAGCCTGAATGCCAGGCAGACGCACGGTGTGCCGCATTTTGCCGGTCGTGTCTGTGCGCTAGCGCACACAGCCCACCATGTTCGAAAACGTACAGACTTTGCCGGGCTCCTGAGCTAGCCTGCACGCTGCGGCGCAGTCGGCCGCACGATGGGAGGCAGTACATGTTCAGACCGTCTTGGCCCTGGCCCTCAGCCAGCCGGCAATCGCGCAGGCGAGCGGCTCAGTTGCTCGAAGCGAACGAGCAACTGGTGGTTGCCGCTCTGACCGCCCAGACCGAGGCCGAGATGACGGCGCGGGCACAGCAAGACGTCCTGGCGCTGAACGCCGAGCTGGAGCGCCGTGTGGTCGACCGCACCACCGAGCTGGTGCTGGCTCGGGAGGCTGCCGAGGCGGCCAACCGCGCCAAGAGCGCTTTTCTGGCCACGATGAGCCACGAGATCCGCACGCCGATGAACGGCGTCATCGGCATGGTGGATGTGCTCTTCCACAGCCAGCTACCCGAACAGCACGCCAGCGCCGCGCGGACCATTCGCAGCTCCGCGTTTGCGCTGCTGGCCATCATCGACGACATCCTCGACTTCTCCAAGGTCGAAGCCGGCCGCCTGGAACTCGAGCGCGCGCCTGTGGCGCTGGAGGCGTTGATCGAGAGCGTGTGCGACACCCTGCTGCCCATGGCGATCGACAAGGACATCGACCTGAGCCTGTTCATCTCGCCCGAGGTGCCGGCCCAGGTGTGGGCCGACGCGGCACGCCTGCGCCAGATCCTGTTCAATCTGGCAGGCAATGCCATCAAGTTCAGCACCGGCCAGTCGCGACGGCGCGGCAAGGTCGCCATCCGCGTCGAACCAGTGGCGGGCGATCCAGCACGGCTGGTCTTGCGCTTCAGCGACAACGGCATCGGCATGGCGCCGGCCACGCTGGAGCAGGTGTTTTCGCCCTTCGTGCAGGGGGAGGCCTCCATCACCCGCCGCTTCGGTGGCACCGGGCTGGGCCTGACGATCTGCAAGCGGCTGGTGAACCTGATGGGCGGCGAGATCACGGCGCAAAGCACGCTGGATGCCGGCTCGGCCTTCACCGTCACGCTGCCCATCGAGGCCGTCGATGGCGCACTGGCGCCGCCCCGCCCGGACCTGGGCGGGCTCGACTGCATCGTGGTCGGCTCGAGCGCCGATGCCGGCGATCTGCAGGTGTACCTGGCCTCCGCCGGCGCGCATGTCCAGCTGGCTGATGACGCGGCCGCAGCGGTGCCATGCGCCGCCGGCCCGCGCCCTACCGTGGTGATCCAGAACCTCGAGGGCCTGTATGAGGTGTCGGCCGCGCTGAGGGCCGCCTTTGCCACGCGGCACGAGGTCGCCCATGTAGCCA
>DATHWJ010000162.1:0-12111 GCA_035460745.1 Ideonella sp.
CAGCACGCGGGTGGGGCGGCCGTCGGCCAGCAGGGCGCGCAGCAGCTCGGCGCGCTGGCGGTGTTGTTCGGCGTTGTCGTGCACCTCGCCGAGCAGCACGAAGCGGGCGCCGCGCCATTGGGCGAGTTCCGGGGCCGAGGCGACGCTGGTGGCAGTGGGGTCGGCGCCAGTCAGCGAGGGCGTGGCGGCGCAGCCACTGGCCAGCAGCGCGGCGGCGAGCAACAGGCTGGGCAGCGGGTGCCGGGAGGAGGAGAGGGGCGGGGTCATCCGGGCCGATCGACGAGAGGGGGAGAGAGGGGGCCGTGGCGGCGCTGCCGCAGCCGGCCGGCCCTCAGCGAGGCGCGACCAGCGAGTTGGCGAACGCAGGTGGCAGCACCACAGGGGCCGTCGTGGCCGCACTGGACGGCGACAGCGGCGACATCGGCGCCACCTGCCGGGCCGGTGCCGCCAGGTCCTGGCGCAGCCGCGCCAGCGATTGTGGCGGGATGCTGCGGCGCCAGTGGTAACGAGGGTGATCGCAACCCAGCACGGCGGTCGGCTCGTGCAGCAGGGCCGAGCGCAGCGCATCGGGCAGCGCGAAGCGCACGAAGTGCACGGCGCTTGGGCGGTGGCTGTGGCGGTTCTCGAGGTCCTCGTTGGCATGGCCCCAGGCGCGGGGCTGGCGGCCGGCTTGCACATACAGGCGCTGGGCGGCCTCGTGCAGCAGCGGCAGCAGCCGCTCGCGCTCGCCGGCGTCGGGCAGCTCGATCAGCAGCGTGGCTTTCCAATGGCTGCCGTCGGGCAGCAGGTGGGCGTAGGTGTCGATCTCCTGCTGCATGCCGGCGGCGTCGTGCACCTTCTCCACCCGCAAGACCTCCTGGATCTGGTAGCGGATGGTCAGCTCGTCCTCGAACTGCAGCCGCATCGCCGGGCCCAGCGGCACGGTGCGCATGCGGCGGTGCGTGATCAGGCGCTTGCGGTGTTCGGTGCGGTAGGCGTTGTAGGCGGGCAGGCTCATCAGGTCGGCGGCGTCGATCATGCGGTGGGCTCGCGGTGGTCGCTGCCGGCGGGGCTGCGCAGCGCGCGCTGCAGGCTGGCGCTGCTCGGGTTCTCGACGAAGAGGCAGCGCTTGCCGGTGCGTTTGCAGTGGTCCTTCACGCGCCAGTAGGCGTCGTGGCTGATGCAGCCGGTCTGGCAGATCACCAGGTCGGCCGCGGCCAGCGTGGTGTCGAGCCGGCTGGTGTTGTCCTCTTCGCCGCCGTCGTGGTGCAGGAAGCGGCCGCCGACCCGCTCGATCAGCTGGCGGTAGACCGGCACGCTGGCCTGCCTGCCGCCCACGCACAGCACCGCGCGGTCGGCGAACTGCGTCTCGAGCGCGTCGCCGTCGGCCGCGGGCTCGTCTGGTGAGCCTGCGGTGCCGGCCGGGGGCTGGGCCTGCAACTGCTGCAGCGCGGCCAGGGCCTCGCCGGCGCGGTGGCGCTCGCGCTCGGTCTCGTGGCGGCTGCGCAGCAAAGCGCGTTCCAGGTCTTGCAGCCGCTCGATCTGCTCGGCCGCCTGGCGTGCCAGGTCGGCGCGGCTGCGCAGCGAGGGCACGGCTTGCTCCAGCGTGCGCAGGTCTTCGGCCAGCGTGGCGATGCGGGTGTCGCGGCTGATCAGCTCGGCGCGGGCCTGCATCAGCGCGGCCTGCAGCGCCTCGAGCTTGCGGGCGTGGTCCAGCGCCTGCTGGGTGCTGCGCTGCTGGGCGGCGGCCAGCTCGCGGGCCAGCACGCCGTTCTCCTCGTGCAGCGCCGTCAGGCGCTGCAGGTCGGCGCGGTTGGCGGTGCCGACCTGGTGCTGCAGCATGTGGATGTCCTGCAGCACCTGTTCTTCGAGCGGCGTGTCGCAGCGGGCGTGGGTCAGCGTGGCCCAGAGCGCGCCGGCCACGTCGTTGCCGCCCTGGGCTTCGCGCCACCAGGCGCCGAGCGCGGCGGAGTCCTTGAGGCGCTGGGTCTTGCGCAGCGCCGCCGCGTAGCGCCGGTCGAGCTCGCGCTGCACAGCCTCGGCCACCGGGCTGCGCAGCTTGCACTCGGTGATCACGCCGCAGTGCAGCTCGTAGTCGCCGGCCTGGGTCTGGCCGCCCAGCAGCTTGTCGACGACACGCCGCACGGCATGGATGGGCAGGCAGACGCCGACCACCGGGCAGTGGGCGTGGGAGGCCAGCTCCCAGACGCGGCGGCGGCGCGAGCCCTTCTGCCGCGCATCGGCCGGCGAGGCCATGGCCCGCGTCTCGGCGGGTGCGGTCAGGCCACGGGCGGCGTTGACGATGGCCGAAGCGGCGGCGGGGGGTGTCTGGCGGTTGGCGCTCATGACGGGCTCCCGGTGAGTGAGTGCAGGGGTTGAGAAGGCGCCAGGCCGCCCAGGCCGGGCCTGCGCTGCATCAGCACGGCCAGGCCGCCTTGCTCGTCGCGCAGGCCGCGCAGGCGGATGCCGTACAGGCGCTCCAGCGCGGGCAGGGCGGCCAGGCCCGTGGGCAGGTCTTGCAGCGGCGCATCGGGGCTGACCAGCCACAAGCGGTCGAAACCGTTCAAGGCCTGGTTGATGTCGTGCAGCACGGCCACCAGCGCATGGCCACGGGCCAGCGCAAAGGCCTGCAGCGCGTCCATCAGCTCGAACTGCAGGCCGGGGTCCAGCGCGGAGAGCGGCTCGTCCACCAGCAGCAGCCCGTGCGCCGTGTCCCACAGCTGCGCCAGCACGCGGGCCAGCTGCACGCGGGCCTGCTCGCCGCCCGAGAGCGTGTCGAAGCGCCGGTCGTGCAGGTGGCCGGCCTGCGCCATGCGCAGTGCGTCGCGCACGATCTCACGCTGGCCGGGGTCGGGCTCGCGCGCCACGCGGCCCAGGCCCACCACCAGCGCCACCGGCAGCCCGAAGGCCACGCCGTGCGACTGCGGCAGCACGGCGCGGCGGCTGCTCAGCGCGGCGCGCGGGATGGCCGCGAGCGGCCGGCCCTCGAAATGCACGCTGCCGCTGCGCGCCGGCAGCTCGCCGGAGACCAGCTTCAGCAGGGTCGACTTGCCGGCACCGCTGGGGCCGAGGATCGCCACCCGCTCGCCGGCCGCCACGCGCAGCTCGAAGGGCCCGAACTCGCGCCGGCCCAGCCGCAGCGTGGCGGCCTGCAGGTGCAGCAGGCCGTCCGTTCGGCTCGCACAGTCGGCCACATCGTCCGGCGCCACGGCGTCATTCAAGCCGGGCGCGGCCAGCGTGTCGCTCAGGTGCATCTCCGGCGGCGCCGCTTCGGCCGGCAGGCCGCAGCGCGGTGTCCACAGCGCCGCCGTCATGCCACGCCGCCGTGGTCTCGCGCGGCGCCGCGCAGCATCATCAGGAACACCGGCCCGCCGATCAGCGCGGTGAAGATGCCCACCGGGACCTCGGCCGGCAGCAGCACGGTGCGCGCCACCGTGTCGGCCACGCCCAGCAGCAGCGCGCCGGCCAGCATCGAGAGCGGCAGCACGCGGCGCTGGTCCGGCCCGGCGACCACGCGCACCAGGTGCGGCGCCATCAGCCCGATGAAACCGATCACGCCGCACCAGGCGACAGCCAGCGCACACAGCAGCGCCACCAGTGCGATCACGCGGCCGCGCAGCCGCTGCACGTCGATGCCCACATGGCCGGCCGCCGCTTCGCCGAGCGCGAGTGCGTTCAGCCCGTCGGCCAGGCGGCGGGCGCGCAGCGCGGCCACCGCGACGATGCCGCCTATCAGCGCGACGACCGTGTAGCTGCCGCCGGCCAGCGAGCCGAGCGTCCAGAAGCTCAGCGAGCGCAGTTGTTCGTCGGTGGCCAGGTAGGTGCACAGGCCCACGATCGCCATCGTCAAGGCATTCAGCGCCAGCCCCGTCAGCAGCAGGCCGCTGACCGAGCCGGGCGTGAGCCAGCGGGCCAGGCGGTCGAGCGCATAGCAGACCACGATCGCGCCGACGAAGGCCGAGAGCGGCAGCAGCCACATGCGCCACTCGGGCGGCAGCGCCACGTGGGCTTGCGAGAACACCGTCAGCACCAGCGCCGCCGCGCAGGCCGCGCCGCTGGTCACGCCCAGCAGCCCCGGGTCGGCCATCGGGTTGCGGAACAGGCCTTGCGAGAGCGAGCCGGCCAGCGCCAGCGCCGCGCCGACCACGGCCGCCAGCAGCGCGCGCGGCAGGCGCAGCTGCCACAGCACCTGGGCACCGCCGGACATGGGCTCGCTGCGCCAGGGCGCGAGCCAGTCGGCCGCCGAGATGGCGATGCCGCCCACGCAGGCGCTGAGCAGCAGCGTGGCGCCGAGGGCGACCCAGAGCAGCAGCGCCAGCCTCGGCCCGCTGCCGGGGTCTTGCGTGGCCAGGCCGGTGCGGCGCAGCACGATGGAGGGCATGGCCATCTGGGGCTCAGGCCGCCTTCGCGACCGACACGCCGGTGTGCAAGCCCTGCGCCAGCGCGGCCACGGCCGAGGGCAGCCGGGGGCCGAAGCCGAGCAGCCAGAGGGCCTCCAGCGAGACCACCCGCTGCGCGCGGCCGGCAGGTGTCATCGCCAGGCCGGGCGCCTTCAGCAGGCCCGCCGCACCGCCGGCGGCCTCCAGCCCCTGGTCGGTCGCGAGGATGAAGTCGGGCGCCGCGGCGATCGCGGCCTCGGCATTCAAGGGCTTGTAGCCGTCGAAGCCGGTGAGTGCATTGGCACCGCCGGCCAGACGTATCATCGAATCGGCCGCGGTGTCGGCGCCGGCCACGCGGATCTGGCTCATCGAGTGAGACAGCACGAAGAGCACCCGCGGCGGCCTGGCCTTGGCGGCCAGCGTGGCGACCTGGGCGGTGGTGGCTTGCCACTCGCGCTGCAGCTGCGTGCTCAGCGCCTTGCCGGCCTCGGCGCGGTCGAGCAGCGCTGCCAGCTCGGAGGTGCGCGCCACCAGCCCCTCGAAGCGGTGGTCCAGCGGCAGGCGCTTCAGCGGCACCTTGGCGGCTTCGAGCTGGCGCAGCACGGCGGGCGGGCCGGCCTCGTCGCTGGCCACGATCAGCGTCGGCGCGAGCGACAGCACGCCTTCGGCAGACAAGGCGCGCGCGTAGCCCACGCTGGGCAATGCCCGTGCTGCGGCCGGGTACAGCGAGGTCGTGTCCACGCCCACCAGCAGGCCCTGCGCGCCGAGCGCGTAGACGGTCTCGGTCAGCGCGCCGCCGATGCAGACGATGCGCTGCGGCGCGGCGGCCCACAGCGCTGCGGCGGGTGCGATGCCCGTGGCTGCCGCCGCCTGCAGCCAGCGCCGCCGGCTCAGGCTCCGCATGTCGCGTCTTCCGGGCTGACGCCGTCGAGCAACTCGCGCCAGTCGCAGCGCTCGGCCTGCCCCGGCTTGCGCTCGCCGAAGAACATCGCGATGGTGCCGCCGGCCGCGTCGAACAGCTCCAGCGAGCTCACCAGGCCGTCGCTGGTGGGCTTGCGCACGCGCCAGGCGGTGGCGATGTGGTCCTCGCGCAGGTGCAGGTTGAAGCCGGGGTCCAGCACGTTGAGCCAGGGCCCCATCACCTCGACCCGCTTCACCGGGCCGGAGTGGATCTGGATCATGCCGGGGTTGCCGACGAAGACCATGATGGGTGCGCCGGTCTGCGAGGCGCGCTGCAGGATCTCGTGCGCGGTGCTGGGCTCGACGGCCTGCGCGAACTCGGGCGCGGCCAGGCGCAGCGCCTGGGTGCGCGTCAGGCCATGGCGCTTGAGCAGGCCGAAGAACTCGTGCGTGTCGCGCAGCGAGGCCCAGTCGGCGCGGAAGGCCGCCACGTCGATCTCGGCGTCGGGCTTCTCGGCCTTGGGTGCCGGTGCGGGCAGCGGCTGCAGGCCGGCGTCGGTGCCGGGCAGCATGAAGCGGGCGACCAACGCGTCGTAGGCCAGCACGCTGTCGGCCTGCTCGGCACTCTCGCGCAGGAAGATCTTGTGCACCGCCGTGCCTTGCGCGTCGTAGAACTGCAGGCTGCGCTGCAGGCCTTTGGCGGTCTGCTCCTGCACCGCGAAGCCGTGGGCCCAGGCGCTGTAGAACACGCGCAGGTCGATCGCGCCGCCCAGCACCAGGCCCATCGCGCCGGAGCCGCTGGCGTTGCTGTAGGTGCCGACTTTCTCGTGCACGCAGGACTCGTTGCGCGTCAGCGCGGTGACGTCGCCCAGCGCTTCGACCGCCTGCACGATCTGCGGCCAGCTCGATTGCAGGCGCGTCGCCTTGAGGGGCGACTCGGCTGCGTCGAAGAGCCCGGCGTGGGCGGCGATCAGCTCGCCTTCGGAGACGCCGAGCTCGGCGGCGAGGTCGCGGTGCCGCACCGGGCGGCTGGCGCGCGCGGCGGCGAAGGCCGTGCGCAGGATGGAGAGGGTGGGTTGCATGGGGGGGCTTCCTGGGTGGATCAGAAGTCGGCGCGCAGCGAGACCTGGGCGCTGCGGCCGGGGGCGGTGTAGGCCGCCAGCGTGGTGCTGGCGGAGGAGAGGCCGCGTACGTCGTTCCAGCGCCAGTAGGTCTCGTCGAGCAGGTTCAGCACCGCGGCTTGCAGGCGCAGGCTCTTGGTGACCTGGTAGCTCGCGGTCAGGTCGAAGACGTCGTAGGCGGGTGTCGCGAAGTAGGTCGGGTCGGAGATGCGGCTGGCTTGCTTGCCGTCGGCGTGCTGCCACTGGCCGCCCAGGCTGTAGCGCTCGGTCTCGTAGCGCACGCCCATGCGCAGGCGCAGCGGGCTGATCGAGTCGAGCGGCTCGGTGACGCCATCGACCGTGCGGTCGCCGCGGGTGTGGGAGATCGCGAACTGGCCGGTCCAGCCGGGGGCCGGGCTCCATTCCATGCGGGCCTCGCCGCCGCGGATGCGGGCTTCGGCGAGGTTGATGAACTGAAAGACCGCCTTGTTGTTCTCCGTAAAGTCACCGGCGATTTGCTCTTGGCTGATGAAGTCCTTGTAGCGGTTGTTGAAGGCTGCGATTTGCCAGCGCACCGGCCCCACCTGACCGCGAGCGCCTAGCTCGAAGCTCGTTGCGTGCTCGGGCTTCAGGTTCGGGTTGCCTTCGGAGCGGTAGTACGAAGCAGCATTCTCGAAACCGTTGTTCACCTGGTCCGGCGTGGGTGCACGGAACCCCAGCGACGCCTGTGCATAGGGTGCCAGGTTGGGCGTCACGCGCCAGATCACGCCCAGCCGCGGCGTCACGGCCTGGTCGCGCAGGCTGACGGCCTCGCCGCTGTAGCCGGCGCTCGACGGATCCAGGCTGTAGTGGTCGAAGCGCAGCGCCGGGATCACGCTGAAGGGCCCGGTCTCGATCTCGGTCTGCGCAAAGGCGCCGACCAGCCGGTAGCGCGTGTCGGGGAAAGGCTTGGCCGGGAAGGTTTCGCCGAAGGGCGCCACCGTGCCGTCGCGCAGGCCGGAGACATCCGTCTGGCTGGCGTCCAGGCCGAAGCTCAGGCGCTGCTTCAGCGTGCCGTCCAGGCGGGCCTGGCCCAGCGTGGACAGGCCCACCACGCGCTCCTGGTAGCGGTTGTCGCGCGTGCGGTCGGCCGAGAAGGCGCGGTCCTCGGCGCTGAACTGGGTGACCTTGGAATCCTGCCAGTAGAACTGCGTTTTCAGCTGCGTCAGGAATGCCGCCTTAGTGTCGTCGTAGCGGTGCTCCAGCGAGACGCGGTTGCGGGTGATCTTGTCGTCGGCGTGCAGGCTCAGGGTCTGGTTTGCGGTGGGGTTGGTCTGCGAAGGCAGTGCCGGCACGACGGCGTTCGCAGACAGCACGTCGGTGGTCTGCTGGCGTTCGCGGGCTTCCAGCGTCAGGCCGAGCTCGTGCGCCGGGCTGAACCGGTAGTTCAGCTTGCCCAGCACGTTGGTGCTGTCGTAGTCCAGCGGGTTGGGCGTGGTGCGGTTGCTGTTGGGGCTGCTGTCGCGGCCCTGGTTGTCGGTTTCTTCGCCGCGGCGGTGGGTCACCATCAGCAGCCCGGTGAGTCGGTCGCCGCCGCCGGCCAGCGCGACGCTGCTGTTGGCCGAGTGGTCGATGCTGTTGTAGCCCAGCCGGGCAAAGCCGGCGAAGCTCTGGCCGCTTTTCAGCAGGTCCTGCGGGCGCAGCGTGGTGAGCGACACCGCGCCGGCCAGTCCGTCGCTGCCGAACTGCGTCGAGCTCGGCCCACGCAGCACCTCGGCCGACGAGAGTGCATCGACGTCGAAGAAGTCGGCCCGGCCAGTGGCGAAGGGGCCGAAGGCGAAGGCGTTGGGCACACGGATGCCGTCGACCACCATCAGCACCTGGTTGCCCTCCAGCCCGCGGACGTTGACCCCCTCGTTGCCGGCCCGGCCGGTGGAGCTGCCGGCGGCGGTGAAGCGCGAGGCGTTCTGCCGAACCGAGACATCCACCTCCTCGGCCAGCAAGTCCTTCAGGTCGCGCGCGTCGGCGCGCTGGATCTTGTCCGCGGTATAGACGGTGACGGTGGCCGGTACGTCGTCGGTGGCGCGCTCGGTGCGCGTGGCGGTGACGGTGATCAGCGGCAGCACGGGGGCGCTGGCCGCGGTGGCCGCCGTGGCGGGCACGGGCGCGGCCTGCGCGTGGACGACGGCGGGTGCCGCAGCGCCCGAGGCCAGCGCGGCCAGCAGGCTCAGCGCCAGCGGGCGGCGTGTGAAGGGGATGGCGGGGCGCGAACGGGAACAGGACAGCATGAAACGAAGCTCGGCGGGTGGGCACGGGCTGGCATCACTGCTGGCGAGGTGTGCAAAAGGGGGAGGCGGCGACGCCGCGGGAAGGGCGCCACCGTGGGGGCGGACTCGGCTGCGCCGGGCGAAGGCGGGCAGCGGACCGGCCCGTCACGGACGAGACTGGCCGTGGGGCAGCGACGGCGGTCGGGCGGCGCGGGCTCGCCGCGACCGGCGGCGGCTACTTGGTCAGGATCAGCTTGCCCAGCGAGGTCAGGCGCAGGCGGTAGACCTGGTCGCCATGCTCGATCTCGACCTGCTGGCCCCCGTGCAACAGGGTTTCGCTGGTCCAGCGCGGGAAATCCGACGAAGACACCGCACGGGACGGCATCGCCACGGGGAGGGGCCTGGCGCCGGGGTGGGCCAGGGGGACGTCGTGGGGTTTGAGGTTCATGAGCGGATAGTAATGCGAGCGATTCGCATTTGCAAGAAGCCTGAACTCAAGCTCACACTTTTTGTTTGGCCGGCGCCGCGCAGGGGTTTTGCGCCGCCCAGCGCGCGGCGGGCCCGCCCGGAAGCTCAGGGCGCGACCGGCAGGCCCGGGGTGTCCCGCACCGCTTCCCGCCTGGGGGCCGCGGGCCGCCGCGAACCCGCCTCGATGCGGGCCAGCGTCTCCGCCAGTTGCTCGAACGGCACGGCGGGGCTGAACAGGAAGCCCTGCACCCGCTCGCAGCCGGTCTCGCGCAGCACGCTCCACTGGGCCGCTGTCTCCACGCCTTCGGCCACCGTCTCCAGCCCCATGCTGTGGGCCAGCGAGACGATGGCCGAGGCCAGGCTGCCGGGGCCCAGCTCGCTGTCGATCTGGCGCACGAAGCTGCGGTCGACCTTCAGCGTGGTGACCGGGAAGCTGGCCAGGTAGGCCAGCGAGGAGTAGCCGGTGCCGAAGTCGTCGATCGCGATGCCCAGGCCGAGCGCGCGCAGCTGGGCCAGCTTGTCGAGCACGTGGTCCTGGGTCTCGACCAGGGCGCTTTCGGTGATCTCTATCTCCAGCGCGCTGCCGGGCAGGGCGGCGGCGTCCAGCGCGGTCTGCACGTCGCGCACCAGGTTGTGGCCCAGCAGCTGGCGCGCCGAGACGTTGACGGCCATGTGCAGCGTGGGCCACTGGGGGCGCAGGCGCGCCAGGTCGGCGCAGGCCTGGCGCAGCGCCCAGGCGCCGATCGCGACGATCTCGCCGGTCTCTTCGGCGATGCCGATGAAGTCGCAGGGCGGCACCAGGCCCAGCACCGGGTGGTGCCAGCGCATCAGGGCCTCCAGCCCGGTGACGCGGCCGCTGGCGGCTTCGATCAGCGGCTGGTAGTGCAGCCGCAGCTCGCCCGAGGGCAATGCGAGCCGCAGGTCGGTCTCCAGGCGCAGCCGGGCGGCGTTGATGGCGTGGCGCTCGGGGTCGAACAGCGTGGCGGTGTCGCCGCCGGCCGCCTTGGCGCGGTACATCGCCAGGTCGGCATGGCTGAGCAGGCTGGCCAGGTCGCTGCCGTGGGCCGGGTAGAGCGCCACGCCGACGCTGGGCGTCACCCGCAGGCGGTGGCCGTCGATGTCCAGCTCGCTGCCGCGGAAGGCGCACAGCACCTTGTCCACCACCCGCATGGCCTCGGCCGGCGAGCTGGTGTCCCTCAGCAGCAGCACGAACTCGTCGCCGCCCATGCGGGCCACCATGTCGCCGCCGCGCACCGAGCCGGCCAGCCGCTGCGCCACCACCTGCAGCAGGCGGTCGCCCACCGGGTGGCCCAGGGTGTCGTTGATCTGCTTGAAGCGGTCCAGGTCCATCAGCACCAGCGCCATGCCCTGGCCCTGCTGGCCGGCGTGCTGCAGCGCGTGGCGGGCCCTCTCCTCGAGCTGCAGGCGGTTGGGCAGGCCGGTCAGGCTGTCGTGCAGCGCGAGGTGCTCGATCTGCGCGCGCAGCGCGTGCTCGCGCGAGACGTCGCCGATCAGCCAGATCATCTGCTCGCGGTCCTGTACCACCGCGCGGCTCATCAGGCTGCGCACCGGCAGCAAGTGGCCGTCGGCGTGCTGCAGCTGGATCTCCGAGGCCGGTATCACCTCGCCCAGCCGGCTGCGGCGCACCGCGTCGCGGTAGCGCGTGGCGGCCCCCTCGCGTTCGTCCGGCGCAAAGAGCTCACTGGCGTCGCGGCCTATCAGGTCGGTGCGGGCCAGCAGCAGCTCGGCGGCGCGGTTGGCCGTCAGGATGCAGCCCTGCATGTCGATCTGCACGATGCCGTCGCGCGCGCCCTCCAGCACCGCGCGCAGGCCCGAGGCGTGCACCCGCAGCTTGCGGCTGAAGCGCCGCGCCAGGCCGTAGGCCCGGCCTTGCTGGCGCAGCAGAAAGGCGCCGGCAGTGGCCGCCAGCGAGGCCAGCAGCAGGCCCGCCGCCGCCAGCACGCCGCTGGCGCGCCAGGTCTGGCCGGCCTGCGGGCCACCCTGCGGCGTGGCGCGCAGCACCCAGTCGCGCTCGCCGAAGCGCAGTGGCTGGTCCAGCGCGGCCAGCCGGCTCGGGGCCGAGCTGGGGGCGTCGCTGCCGGCATCTTCCTGCGGGTCGATCAGCGCCAGGCCCAGCCCGGTGTATTCGGCGGCCGTGGCGGCCACCACCTCGTCGATGCGCAGCGGCTGGCCGACCCAGCCGACCACCGCGCTGCGGCGCTGCGCCACCGTGCTCTGCGGCATGCCGCGCCGGTAGACCGGCGCGTAGAGCATCACCGCCATGGCCGAGTCGTTCAGCATGCGCAGGTCGACGCGCCCGGTGGCGGCGGGCCGGCCGGTGTCGCGGGCGTGCTCCAGCCCGTTGCGGCGCTTGGCGGCGTTGGCCGGGTCCAGGCCCAGCATGCGCTGGTTGTATTCGGTGGCCGGCGCGACCAGCACATTGGGGGCGTACCAGGGCCGCTGGCCGGGCGGGCGGACCTGGTAGGGCCGGCCCAGGCGGGCGCTCTGTTCGGCCTCGAAAGCGGGCAGCCGCTCCGGTTGCAGCAGCCGCGAGGCCGTGACCGCGCCGGTGCAGGCGCCGGCGCGGCCCACCTGCAGCCGCGCCTCGGCCAGCTCCCAGGCGGCGGCGTCCACCAGCGGCTCGGTGTTGTCCAGCCACGAGGCCAGCGCGAGCACCTTGGTCTCGCACTCGCGCAGCCGCAGCGTGATGGTCTGGTGGGCCTGGGCCACGGTCTGCTCGAAGCGCGCCTGCTCGGCGCTGTCCTCGTAGCGCGAGAGCATCCACGCGCCGGTGCCCACCGGCGCGACCGTGGCGAACCAGATCAGCGCGGGCCAGACGAGCCGGGGAGGGGATGACAGGCGGGGCAACAACGACATCGGGGCAAGGTGACCGCGGGGGAGGCATTCTGCAAGTTTTCGGCCGCGCGGCGGGAAAGTTCAGTGCCGAAGGGCAGGCTCCTGGCGGTGCTGCGTTTCGGCCGTGCCTGTTAAGCTTCCCGGTGCCGGTCGGCCGCCCGATCAGCCCTGACAACAACGCAG
>DATHWJ010000163.1:0-4294 GCA_035460745.1 Ideonella sp.
CCCTGCTCGCGCGTGCGGCCGTGCACCGTCAGCATCGCGATGCCGAGCGACTCGGCGCCGCGCGCCAGCGCCACCGCATTGCGGTTCTGCGTGTTCCAGCCGGTGCGCATCTTCAGCGTCACCGGCACGCCGTGCGGCGCGCAGGCGGCGACCACCGCCTCGATGATCGCGAGGGCGCCGGGCTCGTCGCGCATCAGCGCCGAGCCGGCCCACTTGTTGCAGACCTTCTTGGCCGGGCAGCCCATGTTGATGTCGATGATCTGCGCGCCGCGGGCGATGTTGTAGGCCGCCGCCTCGGCCATCATCGCGCCCTCGGTGCCGGCGATCTGCACGGCGATGGGCGCGGTCTCGCCGTCGTGGTTGGCGCGGCGCGAGGTCTTCAGCGAGTGCCAGAGCTCCTTGCGCGAGGTCACCATCTCGCTCACCGCGTAGCCGGCGCCCAGGCGCTTGCAGAGCTGGCGGAACGGCCGGTCCGTCACCCCGGCCATCGGGGCGACGAACAGCGTGTTCGGCAGTTCGTGGGGGCCGATGTGCATGGTGGGCGGGCTGGCGGGGGTGCTGAAAAAGGAGGCAGGAGTATAGCGGCCGGTGCCATGGCCTCCCGGTCTGATTCGTGGGGGTGGCTTGGCGACAATCGCCCCCCATGGAAGCTTGGCTGCACACCCTCCTGGCCTTGCTGGCTTTGCCGCGCTTCGGCCTGTCGACCGTCTTCATCGTGGCGCTGATCTCGGCCACGCTGCTGCCGCTGGGCTCGGAGCCGGCGGTCTTCGGCCTGGTCAAGCTGGACGAGTCGCTGTTCTGGCCGGCCGTGCTGGTCGCGACCGCCGGCAACACGGTGGGCGGCGCGATCAGCTACTGGATGGGCTACGGCGCCGAGAAGGCTTACGAGCACGTTGCGCACCACAAGCCGCACGAGCTGAGGGTGTTGACCTGGCTGCAGCGCTTCGGCGCCAAGGCCTGCCTGCTGAGCTGGCTGCCCCTCTTCGGCGATCCGCTGTGCGCGGTGGCCGGCTGGCTCAAGCTGCCCTTCTGGCCTTGCGTGGCCTACATGGCGATCGGCAAGTTCGGCCGCTACGTGACGATGACGGCCGCACTGTTGTGGTGGTTCCCGGGCCAATTCACGCCTTGATGCGGGTTCGCCGGTCTTGACGGCAGATGCGCGGCAATCCCCCAAAAGAGGGAGTGAAATCGCCGATTTAGGTCTTGCAAGCGCTGTCCGGCGTATCAGAATCGCGCCAATTGCACAGCCCACATGGCCCAAAGCGGCACCGAGCCGGCATGCAAACCCGAGGATCCACGCCGCCATGTCCACCATCATGCCCCCCCAGACGCCCGCCTACGATGCGCTGACGCGCACCTTCACCCAGCTCCACCACCTGGGCCATCTGCAGAGTTTGGCGCACTGGGACCAGGCCGCCAACATGCCGCCCAGCGGCAACGAAGCGCGCGCCGCCGCGCTGGCCGAGATGGCCGCCTTGCTGCACCGGCTGCGCACCGACCCGCAGGTGGCGCGCGACATCGAGCGTGCCGCCAGCGAGTCGCTCAGCGAAGCCCAGCTCGCCAACCTGCGCGAGATCCGCCGCAACTGGACCAGCGCCAATGCGCTGCCCGAGTCGCTGGTGCAGCGCCGCTCGCTGGCCACCTCGCGCTGCGAGCACGCCTGGCGCACGCAGCGCCAGGCCAACGACTGGGCCGGCTTCGTGCCCAACCTGCGCGAGGTGCTGGCCGTCTCGCGCGACGAAGCCCGCCTGCGCGCCGAGCGCAGCGGCCTGTCGCCCTACGACGCGCTGATGGACCAGTTCGAGCCGGGCATGACCAGCGCCGTCGTCTCCCGCGTCTTCGGCGAAGTGCGGCAGTGGCTGCCGGGCCTGATACGCGAGGTCAGCCAGCACCAGGCGGCCCACCCCGTGACGATGCCCACCGGCCCCTTCGCGCGGCCGGCGCAGCGCGCGCTGTGCGAGCGCGTGATGCACCTGCTCGATTTCGATTTCGCCGCCGGCCGGCTGGACGTCAGCGCCCACCCCTTCTCGGGCGGGGTGCCGGAAGACGTGCGCCTGACCACCCGCTTCGGCGACGACGACTTCCTGCTCAGCCTGCTCGGCACCATCCACGAGACCGGCCACGGCCGCTACGAGCAAAACCTGCCGCGCGACCTGCTGGGCCAGCCGGTGGCCGAGGCGCGCTCGATGGCCATCCACGAGAGCCAGAGCCTCTCGTTCGAGATGCAGCTCGGCCGCCACCCGGGCTTTGCCGGTGTGCTGCTGCCGCTGATCGTCGAGGCCTTTGGCGCGCAGCCGGCCTTCGAGCCGCAGAACTTCTGCCGCCTGCTGACGCGCGTCTCACCCGGCCTGATACGCGTCGAGGCCGACGAAGTCACCTACCCGGCCCACGTGATCCTGCGCTACGAGATCGAGCGGGCCTTGATTGAAGGCGAGGCCGAGGTCGAGGACATCCCCGCGCTGTGGGACGCCAGGATGATGGAGCTGCTCGGCCTGGACACCCGCGGCAACTACCGCGACGGCCCCATGCAGGACGTGCACTGGCCCGAAGGCCTGTTCGGCTACTTCCCGTGTTATTCGCTAGGCGCGATGTACGCTGCGCAGTGGTTCGCCACCCTGCGCCGGGCCACGCCCGACCTCGACGCACGCATCTCGGCGGGTGACCTGGGCGTGGTCTTCGACTGGCTGCGCGACAACATCTGGCTGCAGGCCAGCCGCTGGACCACCGACGAGCTGGCGCTGCGCGCCAGCGGCGAGACGCTGAACCCGGCGCATTTCCGCGCCCACCTGCGGCGGCGTTACCTCGGCTGAGCGGCCGGGCGGCGGCCGCGCCGGGCGCGCGGCGGCGCTTGCAGCGCCAGCACGGCTTCGAGCTCGTCCAGCGTCTGGTCCAGCTGCCGCAGCGTGCGGCGGGCCGCTCGCGCAGGGCGGGCGGCGGCGGCCTCTTCGGCCGGTCCGAGCAGGCGGCGCGCGGGGTCGTCCAGCACCTCGTCGTTCAGCGCCACGCCATGCCGCGCCAGTTGCGGCCGCAGCAGCGAGCGGCGCGTGCGCAGCATCTGCCGCGTGCTCTGGTAGGCGTGTTCGGCCAGCCGGCGCCGGCCGCCGTAGCTGAAGGTGTTGGCGAGAAAGAGCTCGGTGTCGTGGTGCTCGGGCTCGAAGAGCAGCACGTCGGCGTCCGGGTGGCTGCGTGCATAGCCCTGCAGGCCCAGCGCGAGGCGCGAGTGGATCAGCGAGCGCAGCGTCTGGCTCAGCAGCAGCGGCAACCCGCCTTCGGTCAAGCGCGGGATCGCGCCGGCGCCGACGCCGCGCCGCATGCCCTGGGTGCTGTGGAAGGGCACCAGCGGGTTCAGGCAGAGCAGCAGGTCCATGCCTTCGTCGAGCAGCACGCTGGCGTGCAAGGTCTTCTTCAGCGCGCCGTCGGCGTAGTGCCGGCCCTTGATCTCCACCGGCGGGAACAGGCCCGGCAAGGCGGCGCTGGCGGCCACCGCACGGGAGATGGGCACGTCGTCCCAGCCGGGCAGGCCGAAGGGCGCGGCCTCGCCGGTGTCGAGGTCGGTGGCGACCAGCACCAGGCGGCGCGAGAGGGCGCGGAAATCATTGCTGCGGCCGGGCGCGGAGAAGATCCTCTGCAGGTGCGCCTCCAGCTGCGCAGTGCTGAAGACGCCGGCCGGCAAGGCCCGGCCCAGGCGCTCCAGCGCGCTCAGCAGGCTCTCGCGGCCCCAGGCGGCGCGCCAGCCGGTCTGGGCGACCAGGCCGGGCAGCGAGGCCAGCCGCTGCGCAAACTCGCCCCACGCAGGCCGCACGAACAAGGACGGGTGCAGCACGTCGTCGCTCTCGCGGTTCTCGATGAAGGCCTCGCAGAGCTGGCGCGGCGACAAGCCGTTGGCCAGGCCGGCCGCGATGAAGCCGCCGGCGGAGACGCCCAGGTAGGCGTCCAGCGCAGTGAAGTCCAGCCCGGGGAGGGCCTCTTCGAGGGCACACAGCGCGCCGATCTCGTAGATGGCGCCGAGCGGGCCGCCGCCAGCCAGCGCGAGGCCGATGCGAGAGGCGCCGCGGGGGCGGCGCACTCGGGGCGCGAGGGGGGCTGGTGGCATGGCCGGCAGGTCGTCGACCGGGCCGGCTCAGCAACGCGGCAGCGCGCGCCGCCGGGCCGGCCGGCCCGCTCGCGGGATCAGGCGGCTGAAGCCTTGCGGGCAGCGGCACGCTTGGCGGCGGGCTTGGCGGCGCCGTTGGCCGGCGGCGTCGCGGCAGCCACCGGGACGGCCGGCTTGGCGGCGCGGGCCTTGCGGGCTACG
>DATHWJ010000164.1:0-15277 GCA_035460745.1 Ideonella sp.
GACCAGCGTGTTCTCCGGCCCGACCACGTCCTTCATCACTTCGCGCAGGAAAGCGACCTCGGCAGGGTGGTTGATCGTCGGCGGGTAGTTGCGGTGGAACTCGAACTTGACGCGGGTGCCGAAGGCCGCCGCGGTGTGTTCGGCGATCTCGCGCATGCGGCGCTCGATCAGGTCCAGCACCTCCAGCGTGAAGGTGCGCACGGTGCCCTGGATCTCGCAGGCGTCGGGCACCACGTTGGTCGCTTCGCCGGTGTGGATCATGGTCACCGAGATCACCGCCGCGTCGGTCGGCTTCTTGTTGCGGGTGACGATGGTCTGGAAGGCTTGCACCATCTGGCAGGCCACCGGCACCGGGTCCAGCCCCAGGTTGGGCATGGCCGCGTGCGAGCCCTTGCCGGTGATGGTGATCTTGAACTCGTTCGACGAGGCCATCGCCGGGCCCTCGCAGACCGAGAAGCTGCCCGCCTTCAGGTTGGGCCAGTTGTGCATGCCGAAGACGGCGTCCATCGGGAACTTCTCGAAGATGCCGTCCTTGATCATCTCGCGCGCGCCACCGCCGCCTTCTTCGGCCGGCTGGAAGATCAGGTAGACGGTGCCGTCGAAGTGGCGGTGCCTGGCCAGGTGGCGCGCCGCTGCCAGCAGCATCGCGGTGTGGCCGTCGTGGCCGCAGGCGTGCATCTTGCCGGCGTGCCGGCTGGCGTGGGGGAACTGGTTGTGCTCGGTCATCGGCAGCGCATCCATGTCGGCGCGCAGGCCGATGGCGCGCGGGCTGCTGCCGTTCTTCACGATGCCGACCACGCCGGTCCGGGCCAGGCCGCGGTGCACGGGGATACCCCATTCGGTCAAGGAGCGCACCACCAGGTCGGCGGTGCGCTCCTCCTGGAAGCACAACTCGGGGTGGGCGTGGATGTCCCGTCGCAAGGTGGCGATGTCTGCCGCATCGGCCAGGATGGAGTCGACAAGATTCATGGCGGGGCCGCGGGGGAAGGGTTGGGGATGAAAACCATCTTAAACCCCCGGTTTGGGGCCGCGGCCCGCGCTATTCCCCCCGGCAGCCGCGGGTTTGCCGGGCTTGGCGGTGCCGTTCACCCGCCGGCGGGCGCCTGTGACATGATTCCGCGATGAGCCAGCACACCGTCCACGCCGCCTGCCCGCACGACTGCCCCGACACCTGCGCCATGCGGGTCACCGTCGAGGCCGACAAGATCGTGCGCATCCAGGGCGACCCGGACCACCCGACCACCCACGGCGCCCTGTGCACCAAGGTCTCGCGCTACGCCGAGCGCACCGAGCACCCCGAGCGGGTGCTGCAGCCGCTCAGGCGCGTCGGCCCCAAGGGCGCGGGCCAGTTCGAGCCTGTGAGCTGGGAGGTGGCGCTGGACGACATCGCCAGGCGCCTGCGCGAGATCGCCGCGCGCGACCCGCAAGCCATCGTGCCCTACAGCTACGCCGGCACCATGGGCCTGGTGCAGGGCGAGAGCATGGCCTCGCGCTTCTTCAACCGGCTCGGCGCTTCGCAGCTGGACCGCACCATCTGCGCCTCCGCCGGCGCCGAGGCGCTGATGCAGACCTACGGCGGCAAGGTCGGCATGCATGTCGAGCACTTCGCCGAGAGCCGGCTGATCCTCATCTGGGGCAGCAACTCCATCGCCTCCAACCTGCATTTCTGGACCTTTGCGCAGGCCGCCAAGCGGGCCGGCGCCAAGCTGATCGCGATCGACCCGCGCAAGACAGAGACGGCCGAGAAGTGCCACCAGCACATCGCCCTGCTGCCGGGCAGCGACGGCGCGCTGGCGCTGGGCCTGATGCACGAGCTGATCGCCCACGACTGGCTGGACCACGACTACCTCGCCCGGCATGTCGAGGGCTGGCCGGCGCTGCGCGAGCGCGCACTGCAATGGCCGCCGGAGCGCACAGCGGCCGAATGCGGCATCACGACTGACGAAGTGCGCCAGCTGGCGCGCGACTATGGCAGCACCGCCCCCGCCGCGATCCGGCTCAACTACGGCATGCAACGCGTGCGCGGCGGTGGCAATGCGGTGCGCCTGATTGCGCTGCTGCCCTGCCTGACGGGCGCCTGGCGCCACCGCGCCGGCGGCCTGCTGCTCTCGGCCTCGAGCTGGTTCAAGAGCGTGCGCAACGACGCGGTGCTCGAGCGGCCCGAGCTGCTGGCCGGCCGCCAGCCGCGCGTGATCAACATGAGCACCATAGGCGACGACCTGCTGCGCGAAGCCAGCCCGGCCTTCGGCCCCAGGATCGAGGCGCTGATCGTCTACAACAGCAACCCGGTCGCGGTGGCGCCGCAGTCGCGCCAGGTCACCGCCGGCTTCCGGCGCGACGATCTCTTCACCGTGGTGCTCGAACACTTCCTGACCGACACCGCCGACCACGCCGACTATGTGCTGCCCGCCACCACCCAGCTCGAGCACTGGGACGTGCACACCAGCTACGGCCACACCTATGTGCTGATCAACCAGCCGGCGCTGTCGCCGCGCGGTGCCTCGCGCTCCAATGCCGCTATCTTCCGCGCGCTGGCCGCGCGCATGGGCTTCGACGAGCCCTGCTTCGCCGACGACGACCTGGCGCTCGCCCGCCAGGCGCTCAACCACAAGATCGACTTCGACAGCCTGCAGCGCGACGGCTGGGTCAAGCTGCCGCTGCCGGACGCGCCGTTTGCCGAAGGCGGCTTCCCCACGCCCAGCGGCAAGGCCATCGCCCAGGGCCCCGGCGTGGCGCTGCCCGACCACCTGCCCAACTACGAAAGCGCCCGCAGCGCGCCGGCGCTGGCGGCGCGCTTCCCGCTGGCGATGATCTCGCCGCCGGCGCGCAACTTTCTCAACTCCAGCTTTGTCAACGTCAAGAGCCTGCGCGACATCGAGGCCGAGCCGGTGCTGGAGATGCACCCGCAGGACGCCGCGCCGCGCGGCATCATCGACCGCCAGCCGGTGCGCATCTTCAACGAGCGCGGCGAGTACCACTGCACCGCGCGCATCAACCAGCGCGCCCGGCCCGGCGTGGTCAACGGCCTGGGCGTCTGGTGGCGCAAGCTGGGCACCCATGGCACCAACGTCAACGAGCTGACCAGCCAGCGCCTGACCGACCTGGGCCAGGCGCCCACCTTCTACGACTGCCTGGTCGAGGTCGCGGCCCTGTGACCGGCTTGCGTTGAAGCGCCGCTGGGTCATGGCCGGGTTGGGCATCGCCGGGGTGGTGGCGGCAGCGCTGGGCAGCATCTGCCTGACCAGCGGCTGCTCGTCGATCGGCTACCTGGCGCAGTCGGCCGGCGGCCACCTGAGCCTGCTGACCGCCGCCAAGCCGGTGGCCGAGTGGGAGCAGGACACCGGCACGCCGGCGGCTCTGAAGGAGCGGCTGGCGCTCAGCCAGCGCATGCGCGACTTCGCGGTGAGCGAGCTGGCACTGCCCGACAACCGCAGCTACCGCGCCTATGCCGACCTGAAGCGCCCGGCCGCGGTGTGGAACGTGGCTGCGGCCCCCGAGCTCTCGCTGACGCTGAAGACCTGGTGCTTCCCGGTGGTGGGCTGCGTCGGTTACCGCGGCTATTTCGACCAGGCCCAGGCGCAGGCCGAGGGCGCCAGCTTGCGCGAGCAGGGGCTGGAGGCCAGCGTCTTCCCGGTGCCGGCCTACTCCACGCTGGGCATGAGCAACTGGCTGGGCGGCGACCCGCTGCTCAACACCTTCATCCAGTGGCCCGAGGGCGAGCTGGCGCGGCTGATCTTCCACGAGCTGGCCCACCAGGTCGCCTACGCCGAGGGCGACACCACCTTCAACGAGTCGTTTGCCACCGCGGTCGAGCGCATAGGCGGCGAGCGCTGGCTGAGCCAGAAGGCCACGCCGCAGGCCCGCGAGCAGTACCAGGCGCTGGACCAGCGGCGGCGCGACTTTCGCGCCTTCATGCAGATCTGGCGCGACCGGCTCGACGCGCTCTACCGCAGCGAGCTGCCCGACGCCGACAAGCGCAGCCGCAAGGCCGCGCTGATGGCGCAGATGCGGGCCGACTACGACACGATGAAGGCGACCCGCTGGGCCGGCTTCAACGGCTACGATGCCTTCGTCAGCCAGCTGAACAACGCCTCGCTGGGCATGCAGGCGGCCTACAACGAGCTGGTGCCCGCCTTCGAGGCCTTGTTCCAGCAGCAGGGCGGCGATTTCCGTCGCTTTTATGCCGAGGTGAAGCGTTTGGCCGCATTGCCCAAGGCCGAGCGCGACGCGACACTGCGGGCCTCGATGCCCGCGCCCGGCGGCTCCGCGGGCTGACCGCCAGCCCCGGCCCCAATACCTTCCAAGAGCCTCTCAAGATGTCCGACGTCCACATCCACCGCGACCACCAACTCGGCTTGGCCCGTGCCCGCAAAGTGGCGTGGCGATGGGCCGAGCACGCCGAAAAGACCTTCGACGTCGAATGCACCGTGATCGAGGGCGACACCAGCGACACCGTGCAGTTCACCCGCTCGGGGGTCAACGGCACGATGACGGTGGCGGCCGATCACTTCGATGTCGAGGTGAAGCTGGGTTTCCTGCTCAAGGCCTTTGCCGGCAAGATCGAGTCCGAGGCCAGCAAGGAGCTGGACAAGGCCCTGGCGAAAGAGGCCGCGAAGGACGCGGCGCGCAAGGAAGCCGCGAAGAAGAAGGCTGCGGGCTAACGCGCAGGTCGCCCAAGCCCAGGGCGTGCGCGGATCCGGCTTCGCCGGTCCGCTGCGCGAGCCCCCTCGGGGGGCAGGGAGCGCCAGCGACCGTGGGGGCCTTACTTCAGCGACTCGATCAGGTCGATGTAGGACTGCATCGCCTCGTCGCTGGACTGGCCCTTGGCCTCGTTCCACGCGTCCCACTTGGCGCGGCCCACCATGTCGCTGAAGCCGGGGCGCTTGCCGTCCACGTCGCCGGCGGTGGCCTGCTTGTAGAGCGCGTAGATCTTCAGCAGCGTCATGTTGTCGGGCTTCTCCGGCAGCTTCTTGCTGTCGGCCACGGCGGTCTCGAAGGTGGTCTTGAGGTCTGCCATTGCATGTCTCCAATGATCTGAGCGTGGGTGAAAGTCTGAGCTTGACGCTGTGGATGTTAACCAGCATCGTCGTCGGCCGAGCCTGCTCCGACATAGAGAGAAAGCCCCACTTCATGCCCGCCTCCCCGCTTGCCGCAGAACGCATGTCGCGTGTCGACACCGCCTGGTTGCGCATGGACACCGACGCCAACCTGATGATGATCGTCGGCGTCTGGCTGATCGAGCCGCGCATGGCGCTGGACGAGTTGCGCCAGCGCGTCGAAGACAGCCTGCTCAAGTACCCGCGCTTCCACCAGAAAGTGGTCGAGGACGCCGTCGGCGCGCAGTGGGTGGACGACGAGGCCTTCGACATCGCGGCGCATGTGCTGCCCGAGACCCTGCCGGCGGCGCCCGGCCAGAGCGCGCTGGAGCAGCTCAAGCTGCGCGTGGCCGACCTCGCCGGCACGCCGCTGGACAACGACCGGCCGCTCTGGCAGATCCACCTCGTCGAGCACCTGGACGAGGAAGGCGAGGGCGGCGGCGCCCGCAGCGCCTTCATCGTGCGGGTGCACCACTGCATCGGCGACGGCATCGCGCTGATCTCGGTGATGCTCTCCATCACCGACGGCGGCAAGCCGCCACCGGTGCGCAAACGCCGCGCCATCGACGAAGACAAGGAGGCGGACTGGTTCGGCGACGCGCTGCTCAAGCCGCTGACCGACCTCACCGTGAAGGCCATCGGCCTGACCGGCGACGGCATGGCGAAGTCGGTCGGGCAGGTCGGCCAGATCGTCGCCAACCCCAGCCAACCGTTGGTCGGGGGGCTGGAGATGGCGCGGGTGGGTTACCGCGTGCTCGGCGACGCCGCGGCGCTGGCGCTGATGCCCGACGACTCGCCGACGCGGCTGAAGGGCAAGGCCACGCCGGGCAAGCGCGTGGCCTGGGGCGAGCCGCTGGCGCTGGACGAGGTCAAGGCCGTCAGCCAGGCGCTGGGCGCCTCGATCAACGACGTGCTGCTGGCCTGCGTGGCCGGCGCTATCGGTGACTACCTGCGGGCCCAGGGCGACGACCCCACCGGCCAGGAGATCCGCGCGATGGTGCCGGTCAACCTGCGCCCGCTGGACCAGGCCTGGAAGCTGGGCAACCGCTTCGGCCTGGTGCCGCTGGTGCTGCCCATAGGCATCGCCAACCCGGTGCAGCGCGTGGCCGCGGTGCGCGCCCGCATGAACGAGCTGAAGGGCGGCTACCAGCCGGTGCTGGCCTTTGCGATGCTGGCGGTGGCGGGCCTGCTGATCAAGCCGATGCAGGCCGCGCTGCTGAACCTCTTCGCCAAGAAGGCCACCGCGGTGATGACCAACGTGCCAGGCCCGCGCGTGCCGCTGAAGTTCTGCGGCCGCACCATCAAGCAGGTGATGTTCTGGGTACCGGCCAGCGGCGACATCGGCGTCGGCGTCAGCATCCTGAGCTACGCCGGCGGCGTGCAGTTCGGGCTGATCACCGACGACGCGCTGTGCCCGCACCCCGAAGCGATCGTCGAGCGCTTCGGGCCGGAATTCGAGCAGCTGACCTATCTGAGCTTGATGCTGCCCTGGGGCGAGGCGCCCGACAAGAAGGCAGCCTGAGGACTATTCGTCTTCGAGTTCGGACTTCGCCATCTCCACATCCAGGCGCTCCATCGCATCCATCGGCGTGCATTCGGCCGCGTCGGCATAGAGCTTCTCGGCCTCGGCCATCTTCTTGTCGCCCTCGAGCATCACCAGCCCGTTGGCGTATTCCACCATCGCGATGGCGCTGCCGGGGTTGAGACGCAGCGCCTCGCGGAACAGCTTCAGCCCGGTGGAGGCGTCGGCGCCCTGGGTCTTGCCGAGCAGCTTGCCGACCTTGTCGATCACCTCGGCGTGGAAGGTGCCGAGCGCGATGTGGGCGTCGGCGTGGCTGGGCTGCAGCTTGATCGCCGTCTCCAGCGCGCCCTTGACCTTGCTGCCCAGGCCTTGCGCCAGCGCCTTGGCCACGCTGATGCCCTGGCTGTAGCGGCCCAGCGCATAGGCGTGCAGGTAGTGGGCGTTGGGGTTCTTGTTCTCCTTGCCCAGCTGGGCCTCGGCGCGTTCGGCCACTTCAAGGAAGAGCGCGAGCTTGTTCTTCTCGCTCTTTTCCAGGTAGTTGGCGTAGATCGCCTGCGCCTTGTTGGCCGCGGTGACGCCGCCGCCGCCCGCCTTCAGGCCGGCCTCGGCGGCTTTCTGGAACTCGCCCGCGTGGAACAGCGCCCAGGCGGCCTGCACCGCCTCGTCCTTGGGCCAGGGCTCGGCGTCGCCGGCATGCAGCCGCGCCCAGTGCTTCTTGAGCGCGGTCGCGTTGTAGCTGTAGTCGGCGGCGTCGTAGGGGAAGGCGGTCCACTTGGCCATGGTTTGTCTCCTCTGGGGCTGGTTTGTGGGGGGGGAAGAGGCTCAGCCGTTGCGGTAGTTGCCGGCCAGCGTGTGCAGGTGGGCGCGGGCGGCCGGCTCCAGGTAGGGCGCCAGCAGGCTCAGCACATGCCAGGCGCCGCGCGCCAGCGTGGTGGCGGCATTGTCCGGCTCCAATGCCTTGCGTGGCTCGCGCACGTACTCGTAGCTGAGCCAGTAGGTCAGCACCACCACCATCGCGTTGGCCACGGCCGAGGTGTCCGCGCGGTCCATGCGCATCGCGCTGCCCACGCCGGGCTCGCCGCGCGCCAGGCCGGCCAGCACCTGCTCGACCGCGCGGGTCTTGTTCTTCAGCACGAACTGGAAGTGCATCTCCAGCCGCCGGTTCTTGGAGAGCAGGTCGTTCAGGTCGCGGTAGAGGAAGCGGTGCTGCCAGATCAGCTCGAACAGCATGTGGAAGAACAGCCAGGCGTCTTCGACGTTGCGCACGTCGTCGGCCGCATTGAGCAGCTCGTTCAGGCCTTTTTCGAAGCGGTCGAAGAGCGAGTTGATCAGCTCGTCCTTGGCTGGGTAGTGGTAGTAGAGGTTGCCGGGGCTGATGCCGAGCTCGGCCGAGATCAGCGTGGTTGAGACATTGGGCTCGCCGAAGCGGTTGAACAGGTCCAGCGTCACTTCCAGGATGCGCTCTGCGGTGCGGCGGGGTTTTTTGGCGGGTTTGGCTTGCATCGGAGGGCGCGCTTTCAGGCGGGTCAATCTAGCACCATGGCCGCCAGCAGGGACTGATGGCTCTCCCTACAATCGCGCCCCTATGCCGCTCGCCTCCATGCCGTCTGTGCCCGCCGTTTCTTTCCAGGGCGTCAGCAAGACCTACCACAGCCCGCGCGGCCCCTTGCGCGCCCTCAACGATGTCAGCTTCGACATCCAGCCGGGCGAGTTCTTCGGCCTGCTCGGCCCCAACGGCGCCGGCAAGACCACGCTGATCAGCATCCTGGCCGGCCTCGCGCGAGCCAGCCAGGGCCGCGTCACCGTGATGGGCCACGACGTGGTGGCCGACTACAGCGCCGCCCGCCGCGCGCTCGGCGTGGTGCCGCAGGAGCTGGTGTTCGACCCGTTTTTCACCGTGCGCGAGGCCTTGCGCATCCAGAGCGGCTACTTCGGCGTGCGCGACAACGACGACTGGATCGACGAGCTGCTGACCGGCCTGGGCTTGGCCGACAAGGCCGGCTCCAACATGCGCCAGCTCTCCGGCGGCATGAAGCGCCGGGTGCTGGTGGCGCAGGCGCTGGTGCACCGGCCGCCGGTGATCGTGCTCGACGAGCCCACGGCCGGCGTCGACGTCGAGCTGCGCCAGACGCTGTGGCAGTTCGTCGCCAAGCTCAACCGCCAGGGCCACACCGTGCTGCTGACCACCCACTATCTTGAGGAAGCCGAAGCCTTGTGCGGCCGCATCGCGATGCTGAAGACCGGCCGCGTGGTGGCGCTGGACCGCACAGCCAACCTGCTCGCGGCCACCGCCGGCAGCATGCTGCGCTTCAAAACCGACGATGCGCTGCCGCCGGACCTGGCCGAACACGCCCGCGTGACCGGCCGCATCGCGCAGGTGGCGGCGCGCGACGCCGCCGAGGTGGAAACGCTGCTGGCGCGCCTGCGCAGCGCTGGCGTGCGGGTCGAAGACCTGGAGATCGGCCGCGCCGACCTGGAGGACGTGTTCCTCGCGATCATGCAGGGCGCCGGGCCGGCGGCGGTCTCGGCCGTGGAGGTCGCGCGATGAGCTCGGTCCCGCAACGACATGGCCACGACGCCGCGGCGCCCATGGCGGTCGGCCCGCTGGCCGGCGCGCGCACGCTCTTCTACAAGGAGGTGCTGCGCTTCTGGAAGGTCGGCTTCCAGACCGTCGGCGCGCCGGTGCTCACGGCCGTGCTGTACCTGCTGATCTTCGGCCACGCGCTCGAAGACCATGTGAAGGTCTACGACAGCGTCGGCTACACCAGCTTCCTGATCCCCGGGCTGGTGATGATGAGCGTGCTGCAGAACGCCTTCGCCAACTCGTCGTCCAGCCTGATACAGAGCAAGATCACCGGCAACCTGGTGTTCCTGCTGGTTTCGCCGCTCTCGCACTGGGCCTGGTTCGTCGCCTACGTGGGTGCGTCCATCGTGCGCGGGCTGGTGGTCGGCGCCGGCGTGCTGGCGGTCACGGTCTGGTTCGGCCCGCCGAGCTTCGTGGCACCGTGGTGGGCGCTGGTCTTTGCGGCGCTGGGGGCGGGGCTGATGGGCGCGCTGGGCCTGGTGGCGGGGCTCTGGGCCGAGAAGTTCGACCAGATGGCGGCTTTCCAGAACTTCATCGTGATGCCGATGACCTTCCTCGCCGGGGTTTTCTACTCGGTGCACAGCTTGCCGGCGTTCTGGCAGGCGGCGAGCCACCTGAACCCTTTCTTCTACATGATCGACGGCTTCCGGCGCGGGTTCTTCGGGGTCAGCGACGTGTCGCCCTGGATCAGCCTGGGGGTGGTCGGAGGGGCATTTGTGGTGGTGTCGGCGGTGACTTTGCACTTGTTGAAGACGGGGTACAAGTTGCGGCACTGAGGGCGTGGCTTGGCGGTGCGTTGGCTGTTGCAGGGTGAGAGAGCCGCTGCCGGGTGCCCTGCCTGCGCCCTGGTGGCGGCGGTCTTCGCTGGCGCTCCGACTGCCTTCGGATTGCAAGGGGGCCGGCCGCGTCGCCGACTCCCCTTCGCTCGCTGCGCTCGCTTCGATCGATGGCGCCGAGTATGAAGTTGATTCTCGCTGCGCTCGCCGGCCGGCCCCCTTGCAATCCGAAGCGCCGCCAACAGGGCGCAGGCAGGGCACCCGGCAGCGGCCACCACCATCGGAGCAGGGCACGAAGAAGCTGCCCCAGCACATCCGGGACAAACGCCTTCGGCGATAATCCGCGCCATCATGGCCAATCCCACCCCCGCCCAGGTTCAAGAGTTCATCGCCGCCGGTCTCGGCTGCGAGTTTCTCGAAGTCGAAGGCGACGGCCAACACTTCTTCGCGACCATCGTCTCGGCCGAGTTCGACGGCCTGCCGCGCATCCGCCGCCACCAGCGCGTCTATGCGGCGCTGGGCGACCGCATGCGCGCCGAGATCCACGCGCTCTCGATGAAGACGCTCACGCCCGCCGAATGGCAAGCCCAGGGCGCTGACGCTTCGCCGGCCGCCTCCAGCCCCTCCCATTGACGACCACCGCCTGCGGCTGAGGGCCGCGGGTGACGGATGGCGTCGCCGCCTGGCGATGCGGCCCGCCCTCCCGCCCCATGCCGTCTGACCTCCCTACAGACACAAGATCATGGACAAACTCATCATCCGCGGCGGCCGCCCCCTGAACGGCGAGGTGCTGATCTCCGGCGCCAAGAACGCCGCGCTGCCCGAGCTCTGCGCCGCGCTGCTGACGGCCGAGCCGGTGCGGCTGGCCAACGTGCCCAAGCTGCAGGACGTCTCGACCACGCTGAAGCTGCTGCGCAACATGGGCGCCACCGCGGAGCGCTCCGAGACCCGGCCGGACGAAGTGACCATCCACGCCGGCACGGTCAGCACCACCGAAGCGCCCTACGAGCTGGTCAAGACCATGCGCGCCTCCATCCTGGTGCTGGGGCCGCTGCTGGCCCGCTTCGGCACGGCCAGGGTCTCGTTGCCCGGCGGCTGCGCGATCGGCTCGCGGCCGGTCGACCAGCACATCAGGGGCCTGCAGGCGATGGGCGCCGAGATCACCGTTGAGCACGGCTATATCCAGGCCCAGGCGCCGCTGGGCGCCGACGGCCGGCGGCGCCTGCGCGGTGCCCGCATCACGACCGACATGGTGACGGTGACCGGCACCGAGAACCTGCTGATGGCCGCCGTGCTGGCCGAGGGCGAGACGGTGCTGGAGAACGCTGCCCAGGAGCCCGAGATTCCCGACCTGGCCAAGATGCTGATCGCGATGGGCGCGCAGATCGAAGGCCACGGCACTCACCGCATCCGCATCCAGGGCGTGGAGCGCCTGCATGCGCCGGCCCAAGCGCACCGCATCATCCCCGACCGCATCGAGACCGGCACCTTTCTGTGCGCCGCCGCTGCGGCCGGCGGCGAGCTGCTGCTGAAAAACGCCAACGCCAACCACCTGGACGCGGTGATCGACAAGCTGCGCGAAGCCGGTGCCACCATCGAAGCCGGCGACGGCTGGATACGCATCAAGGCCGATGGCAAACCGAAGGCGGTGGGTTTCCGCACCAGCGAGTACCCGGCCTTCCCGACCGACATGCAGGCCCAGTTCATGGCCGTCAACGCCATCGCCGAGGGTGCGGCGCAGATCAGCGAGACCATCTTCGAGAACCGCTTCATGCACGTCAACGAGCTGATACGCCTGGGCGCCAAGATCGAGGTCGACGGCCACACCGCGATGGTCACCGGCGTGCCGCGCCTGTCGGGCGCCAGCGTGATGGCGACCGACCTGCGCGCCTCGGCCAGCCTGGTGATCGCCGGCCTGGTGGCCGACGGCGACACCACGGTCGACCGCATCTACCACCTCGACCGGGGCTACGACCGCATGGAAGAAAAGCTGCGCGGCGTCGGCGCCGACATCGAGCGCGTCAAGGCATGATCACGCTCGCACTGTCCAAGGGGCGCATCTTCGAAGAGACGCTGCCGCTGCTCGCCGCGGCCGGTATCACCGTCAGCGAAGACCCCGAGAAGAGCCGCAAACTCATCCTGCCGACCAACCGCGACGACCTGCGCGTGGTGCTGGTGCGCGCGACCGACGTGCCGACCTACGTGCAGTACGGCGGCGCCGACCTCGGCGTGGCCGGCAAGGACATCCTGCTGGAGCACGGCGGCCAGGGCCTCTACCAGCCGCTGGACCTGGACATCGCGAAGTGCCGCATGAGCGTGGCGGTGCGCGACGACTTCGACTACGCCAGCGCGATCAAGCAGGGCTCGCGCATCCGCGTGGCCACCAAGTACACGCTGCTGGCGCGCCAGCACTTCGCCGACAAGGGCGTGCACGTGGACCTGATCAAGCTCTACGGTTCGATGGAGCTGGCGCCGCTGACGGGCCTGGCCGACGCCATCGTCGACCTGGTCTCGACCGGCTCCACGCTGAAGGCCAACCACCTGGTCGAGGTCGAACGCATCATGGACATCTCGTCGCGCCTGGTCGTCAACCAGGCCGCGCTGAAACTCAAGCGCGACACGCTGCGGCCGCTGATCGACGCGTTCGCGGCGGCCGCCAAGGCCTGAGGGGGAGGGTGCGATGCCGTCCTTGAACCTGCGCCAGCTCGACACCCGCAGCGCCGGCTTCGAAGCCGAGTTCGAGCGCGTGCGCCACTGGTCGGCCGAGGCCGACGGCGCGATCGAAGAGCGCGTGGCCGGCATCCTGGCCGACGTGAAGGCGCGCGGCGACGCCGCGGTGCTCGAGTACACCGCGCGCTTCGATGGTGTCGAGGCCACATCCGTCCAGGCGCTGGAGCTGAGTCGCGACGAGCTGCAAGCCGCCTTCGAAGCCATCAACCCGGCCCAGCGCGGCGCGCTGGAGGCCGCCGCCGAGCGCGTGCGCAGCTACCACCAGCGCCAGCTCGTGGCCTGCGGCCGCAGCTGGAGCTACCACGACGACGACGGTTCGCTGCTGGGCCAAAAGGTCACGCCGCTGGACCGGGTCGGCATCTACGTGCCGGGCGGCAAGGCCGCCTACCCCTCCAGCGTGCTGATGAGCGCGATCCCGGCGCAGGTGGCCGGGGTCGGCGAGATCGTGATGGTCGTCCCGACACCCCGGGGCGAGAAGAACGCGCTGGTGCTGGCCGCGGCCTTCGTGGCCGGCGTGCACCGCGTCTTCACCATCGGCGGCGCGCAGGCCGTCGCCGCGCTGGCCTACGGCACCGCCACCATTCCCGGCGTCGACAAGATCACCGGCCCGGGCAACGCCTATGTGGCCAGCGCCAAGCGCCGCGTCTTCGGCCAGGTGGGCATCGACATGATCGCCGGGCCTAGCGAGATCCTGGTGCTGGCCGACGGCAGCACGCCGCCCGACTGGGTCGCGATGGACCTCTTCAGCCAGGCCGAGCACGACGAGATGGCGCAAAGCATCCTGCTTTGCCCCGACGCCGGCTACATCGCGCAGGTGCGCGAGGCCATCGAGCGCCTGCTGCCCGAGATGCCGCGCCGCGACGTCATCCAGGCCTCGCTGGAGGGCCGCGGTGCGTTGATACTGACGCGCTCGATGGACGAAGCCTGCGAGATCAGCAACCGCATCGCCCCCGAACACCTCGAAGTGAGCTCGGACCAGCCGCACCGCTGGGAGCCGCTGCTGCGCCACGCCGGCGCCATCTTCCTCGGCGCCTTCACCAGCGAGAGCCTGGGCGACTACTGCGCCGGCCCCAACCACGTGCTGCCCACCGCGGGCACGGCCCGCTTCAGCTCGCCGCTGGGCGTCTACGACTTCCAGAAGCGCAGCAGCCTGATCGAGGTCAGCCAGGCCGGCGCCAACCGGCTCGGCACGATCGCGGCAGAACTGGCCTACGGCGAAGGGCTGCAGGCGCATGCGCGGGCGGCGGAGATGCGGCTGAAGCCTGGGGGCTGATGGGGGCGGCACCCGGGCCCTATGCCGGGCTGCCGGGCAAAGCCGGCAAGGCCGCGCCGCGCGGCATGGCTAGCAGTGCCAGCAGCGCCGCCAGGGCCTCGTCGTCGCCGGCCTGCGCGGTGGCCGGGTCGAACGCCTCCAGCGCCAGGCGATGGCAGGCGTCGCCGCGGGCCTGCATCTCGGCTTCCAGGCGGGCCAGCGCCAGCCGCTGCTGCGGTCCGTCGTCGCTGTCCTGCGCGGTGGCCGGGGCCGGGCTCTCTTCGGGCCGGGCCTTGGCGTCGCGCCGGTGCAGCAGCACATGGGTGAAGCCCCGTGCGCGCGCCCCCTCCAGCAGGGCCGCGTCGAAGTGTGCCGGGCCGCCTGTCACGCGGTGCAGCAGCACTTGCGAAGCCGACAGGATGCGCTGGATCTCGTCGCGCACCATGGGGCCGTGGCTGGGCAGGCGCAAGAGGGCGGCCAGGTCGTGCGGCTTGCAGGGCCCGCTGAAGGGCTCCAGCGCGGTGCGGGCACCGGGCCGCAGCGCCCGCACCCAGGCCAGCACCTCGGCGCCCCGGCAGCCGTCCACGGTCCAGATCAGGGTGGGCCGGATGCCATCGGGCCCGGCCGACGCACGCTGGCTGGCCAGCGCCCACAGGAACTCGCGCGCTGCCGGCCGCTGCGGCGCGATGCCGCGTGCCTTTTCGCCCAGGTATTGCTGGCGTGCCGGGTTGCGGCAGCGGGCCGCGAGCTTGAGCAGGTAGTGCGGCAGCTCGAAGCGCGCACGCACCAGTTGATGAAAGCCCGCCGTGGTGAGGCTGCCGGCCAGCGCCGCATCGAAGACGGTGCCCATCAGTTTCATCTGCAGCAGCCAGACGGGCATCTGATGGCCCACCATCGGGACCCGCAGCGGCACCAGGTTGACCGAATCCAGCCGCGCGACGTGGCGCTTGTCGTTCAAATCGAAGGGGTCGTAGCTCACGTAGACCCGGGCCGCCGAGCGTGCGCCGATGGCGCCGTCGCTGAACTCGCCGTCCCAGTCCTGCTCGCGCGCCACCTCGAAGCGCGTCTCCCACGGCGTCTCGGCGGGCCGCAGCGTGGTCTGGGGGTTGTGCGCCAGCACCGTGCAGCCGGGCGCGAGCTCGGCAAAGGCCAGCGCGGCGAAGCCACCCATGGAGCCGCCATAGAACATCACCCGCCGGTAGCGGCGGAAGAAGCCTTGCTGCCGCAGCGCGCGCAGCAGGCGGTGCAGGTCATCGGCGCGGTACCAGTTGTTGACCCGGTGGTTGAAGCCCAGCACGCTGAGGCCGCGCTTCTTCA
>DATHWJ010000165.1:0-10564 GCA_035460745.1 Ideonella sp.
GAGGCGCCCACCGCCCGGCCGGTGATGCACGGCTACCTGCCCATCCTGCGGTCGGAGACCTTCTACACCATGTGCAGCGGCGGCCTGGGCCACGCGATGCCGGCCGCCGTGGGCGTGGCGCTCGCGAAGCCGCAGGCCAAGGTCATCGCCCTGATCGGCGACGGCTCCAGCATGTATTCGATCCAGGCGCTGTGGAGCGCCGCGCAGCTCCAGCTGCCCATCACCTTCGTGATCCTGAAGAACCGCCGCTATGCCGCGCTGCAGGAGTTCGCCGCCGTCTTCGGCTATCAGCCGGGCGCCCACGTCGCCGGCACCGACCTGCCCGACATCGACTTCGTCGCGCTGGCTAACGGGCAGGGCTGCGACGGCGTGCGCATCGCAGACGCCGAGTCGCTGCGGGCCACGCTGGCGCAAGCCCTCCAGTCGCCCAGACCCATCGTCGTCGAGGTGGAAGTCGCCTGATCTTTCCCGACGTTTCACTGCCCCCAAGGAGACACCATGAACACCATTTCCCTGTTGATCAACGGCGAGCGCAGCCAGGCTCGCAGCGGCGCCACCTTCGAGCGGCGCAACCCGCTCGACGGCAGCGTCGCCACCACCGCACCGGCGGCCGGCGTGGCCGATGCGCTGCAGGCGGTCGAGGCGGCCGCGCAGGCCTTCCCGGCCTGGTCCGCCACCGGCCCCGGTGCCCGCCGCGCGCTGCTGCTGAAGGCCGCCCAAGCGCTGGAGGCCAAGGGCGAGGCCTTCGCCGCCGCGGTGGCCGCGGAGACCGGCGGCTCGGCGATGTGGGCGGGCTTCAACGTGCACCTGGCGGCGGGCATCCTGCTCGAAGCCGCTTCGCTGACGACGCAGATCAGCGGCGAGGTCATCCCCTCCGACGTGCCCGGCAGCCTCGCGATGGGCGTGCGCCAGGCGGCCGGCGTGGTGCTGGCGATGGCGCCGTGGAACGCGCCCATCATCCTCGGCGTGCGGGCGGTCGCCACGCCGCTGGCCTGCGGCAACACGGTGGTGCTGAAGGGCTCCGAGCTGTGCCCCGCCACCCACGGCCTGATCGCCGAGGCGCTGCACGAGGCCGGCTTCCCCAAAGGCGTGGTGAACTTCATCACCAACGCGCCGGCCGACGCCGCCGAAGTGGTCGAGGCGATGATCGCGCATCCGGCGGTGCGTCGCGTGAATTTCACCGGCTCCACCCACGTCGGCCGCATCATTGCGCAGACCTGCGCGAAGTACCTCAAGCCGGTCGTGCTGGAACTCGGCGGCAAGGCGCCGCTGGTGGTGCTGGACGACGCCGACCTCGATGCGGCGGTGAACGGCGCGATCTTCGGCGCGTTCGCCAACTCCGGGCAGATTTGCATGTCGACCGAGCGCATCGTGGTCGACCAGGCCATCGCCGACGACTTCGTCGCCCGCCTGGCCGCCAAGGCCAGCAGCCTGCCGCTCGGCGATCCGCGCAAGGGCCCGGTGGTGCTGGGCTCGGTGGTCGACATGAGCACGGTGCACCGCTGCAACGCGCTGATCGACGACGCGCTGGCCAAGGGCGCCAAGCTCGTCTGCGGCGGCAAGGCCGACAGCACGCTGATGCCCGCCACGCTGCTCGACCACGTCACGCCCGGGATGGCGATCTACGGCGAGGAATCCTTCGGGCCGGTGAAGGGCATCGTGCGCGTCAGCGGCGAGGAAGAGGCCATCCGCGTGGCCAACGACAACGAGTACGGGCTGTCGTCGGCCGTCTTCACGCGCGATATCGCGCGCGGGCTCAACGTGGCCAAGCGCATCGAGTCCGGCATCTGCCATGTCAACGGCCCGACGGTGCACGACGAAGCGCAGATGCCCTTCGGCGGCATCAAGGGCAGCGGCATCGGCCGCTTCGGCGGGCTGGCCGGCGTGGCCGAGTTCACCGACCTGCGCTGGATCACCGTGCAGACCACGCCGCGGCACTACCCGTTCTGAACACCGCAGCGAATTCGACAACCCGGAGACAACCCCCATGAAGTACCCCGCAACCCGCCGCCTGGCGCTGGCCTGGCTGGCCAGCCTGGCCTGCAGTGGCACGACGGCGCTGGCCCAAGCCCAGGCCTGGCCTGCCAAGCCCATCCGCCTGGTCGTCAACTTCGCGCCCGGCGGCGCCGCCGACGTGATCGCCCGCGCCATCTCGCCCCAGCTCTCGCTCGCGCTCAAGCAACCGGTCGTGGTCGACAACAAGCCCGGCGCCGGCGGCAACCTCGGCAGTGGCGAGGTCGCCAAGGCGCTCAACGACGGCTACACGCTGCTGCTCAGCTCGGGCGGCGCGATCACGATCAACCCGCTGATCTACCCCAAGATGGGCTTCAGCCCCGAGAAGGACCTGGCCTCGGTCGCGGCCGTCTCGCGGGTGCTGGTCTTCCTCGAGACCAACCCGTCCGTGCCGGTCAACAGCGTGCAGGAGTTTTTCGCCTACGCCAAGGCCAACCCCGGCAAGCTCAGCTTCGGCTCGCCGGGCCAGGGCAGCTCGCCGCACCTGGCCGGCGAGATGCTCAAGCGCATGGCCAGGATCGACGCGGTGCACGTGCCCTACAAGGGCGCCGGGCCGGCGCTGACGGACGTGCTCTCCGGCCAGCTGCAGTTCTGGTTCGACCCAGGCCCCGGCCTGAAGCACCTGAAGGACGGCAAGCTCAAGCTGCTCGCGGTGGGCAGCGCCAAGCGCTCGCCGCAATACCCCAACGTGCCGACGCTGGCCGAAAGCGGCCTGGCCGGCTTCGACGCCGACTCGCTGTTCGGTATCTACGCCCCGGCCGGCACCCCGGCGGCCATCGTCAACCGCCTGCACGACGAGATCAACAAGGCGCTGCAGGTACCGGCGGTGGTCGAGGTCATCAAGGGTCTGGGCGCCGAGCCGGCGCCGATGAGCCGCGAGGAGTTCATCGACCGCCACGACAAGGAGCGCGAGCGCTTTGGCGAGCTGGTGAAGGATCTGGGGTTGAAGCTGGAGTGACGGTGCGCGGTATCGCGCGGGGTCTCACAGCAGGGCCTGCGTGGCTTCGTCGGCCTGCCCGCTGAAGTAGCGGCCCAGTGCATCGGTGAACATCGGCTCCTGCGGCAGCGCCCGCGCGAACAGGGTCATGCACGAGCGGAACTTCAGGTCGTCCGGCGAGCCCAGCACCTGCAGCGCGCTGCGGCCGTCGATCGCCAGCATCAGCGCGCTGCATTCGCGCAGCCGGGCGCCCAGCAGAGGGTGGGCGCCATAGGCCTGGGCTTCGGCGAGCGAGGCGAGGCCGTAGAGCCGGGCGAAGTGGCTGCGGCCCAGGCCCTGGAGCTGCGGGAAGATGAACCACATCCAGTGGCTGCGCTTGTGGCCAGCGGCGAGCTCGGCCAGCACCTGCGGGTACACGGGCGCCTGCGCATCGACGAAGCGCTGCAGCGCGTAGGGGTCGGGAAGGTGGGGCATGGGGCTTCCTCGCTGGGGAGCAGCGCCAGCCGGGTGATGGGCGGGGCAGGGAGATACACTGGATGTTTGACCAGCTCTGCGTCCCCGCGGCGTTCACCCCGGCCTGCCATGTTGCACTACACCGTCGCGGTCCGCGCGCTGTGCGAGTTCACGGCCAAGCAGGGCGACCTGGACGTGCGGTTCACGCCCTCGCCGTCTTCGCAGGAGGGCATCGCCGGCCACCAACTGGTGGCCTCGCGGCGCGGTGCAGGCTATGAAGCGGAGCTGAGCCTCAGCGGCGAGCACGGTGCGCTGCGGGTGCGCGGCCGGGCCGACGGCTACGACGCGGCGGCCAACCGGCTGGAGGAGGTCAAGACCCACCGCGGCCGGCTGGAGCGCCAGCCGGACAACCACCGCCACCTGCACTGGGCGCAGCTCAAGGTCTACGGCTGGCTGCTGTGCCAGGCGCGCGGGCTGGCGCAGGTCGAGCTGGCGCTGGTGTACTTCGAGATCGCGAGCCAGCAGGAGACGGTCTTCAGCGAGCGCTGGACAGCGGACGAGCTGCGGGTGTTCTTCGAGGCGAGCTGCGAGGCCTTCACGGCCTGGGCCGCGCAGGAGCTGGTGCACCGCGCCGAGCGCAACGCGGCGCTGGCGGCGCTGGCTTTCCCGCATGACAGCTTCCGTCCCGGCCAGCGCGCGCTGGCCGAGGCCGTCTACAAGGTGGCGCGGGCCGGGCGCTGCCTGCTGGCGCAGGCGCCCACCGGCATCGGCAAGACGGTGGGCTGCCTGTTCCCGCTGCTCAAGGCCGCACCGGCGCAGGCCATCGACAAGGTCTTTTTCCTGACCGCCAAGACCTCCGGCCGCGCGCTGGCGCTGGCCGCCCTGGACTTGCTGGGGGCTGCCCCTGGCGAGGCCGGTGGCAAGGGCACCGCGCGCTTGCCGCTGCGGGTGCTGGAGCTGGTGGCGCGCGACAAGGCCTGCGAGCACCCCGACAAGGCCTGCCATGGCGAGGCCTGCCCGCTGGCGCGCGGCTTCTACGATCGCCTGCCGGTCGCGCGCGACGCGGCGCGCGTGCTGCCGGTGTGGGACAAGCCGGCCGTGCGGGCCCTGGCGCTGGCGCACGGCCTCTGCCCCTACTACCTGGGCCAGGAGCTGGCGCGCTGGAGCGACGTGGTCGTCGGCGACTACAACCACTACTTCGACAGCAGCGCGATGCTGCACGCGCTGGCCGCGATGCAGTCCTGGCGCGTCGCGGTGCTGGTGGACGAGGCGCACAACCTGGTCGAGCGGGCGCGCACCATGTACAGCGCCGAGCTCGACCCGGAGCGCCTGCGGCAGGCCCGCCGGGGCGCGACGCCGCCCGTCAAGACGGCACTGGACAGGCTGCGGCGCCGCTGGCGCGAGCTGGGTGAGGTCTCGGAGGCGGAGACGGAGGCGCCCGGCTACCGCGTGCTGCCGGCCCTGCCGGAGCGCCTGATGGCCGCGCTGCAGCAGGCCGCCGCCACGGTGGCCGACCACCTGGCGGAGCAGCCTGCGCAGGTCGACGCGCCGCTGCAGGCCTGGTACTTCGAGGCGCTGCACTTCAGCCGCCTGGCGGAGAGCTTCGGCGAGCATTCGCTGGCCGACCTGCTGCCGGTGGAGGGCGGCGGCGAGCGCCTGTGCTTGCGCAACGTGGTGCCGGCGGGTTTCCTGAAGCCGCGCTTCGAGGCGGCGCACACGGTCACGCTGTTTTCCGCCACGCTGCAGCCCGAGCGCTTCTACCGCCAGATGCTGGGGCTGCCGGACCAGACCGCCTGGATAGACGTCGAGGCGCCGTTCAGCGCCGGCCAGCTCAGCGTGCACGTCGCAGCCGACATCTCCACCCGCTACCAGCACCGCAGCGCGTCGCTGGCGCCCATCGCCGAGCGCATCGCGCACCAGTTCGCGCAGCGGCCGGGCAACTACCTGGCGTTTTTCAGCAGCTTCGAGCACCTCGCGGCGGTGGCGGCGCTGTTCGAGGCGCAGCACCCGGCGGTGCCGGCCTGGCGGCAGGCGCGCGGCATGCGCGAGGCGGAGCAGGCCCAGTTCCTGGCCCGCTTCGTCGCGGGCGGACGGGGGGTGGGGTTTGCGGTGCTGGGCGGGGCCTTCGGCGAGGGCATAGACCTGCCGGGCGAGCGGCTGGTGGGGGCCTTCATCGCCAGCCTGGGGCTGCCGCAGGTCAACCCCGTCAACGAGCAATTGCGCAAGCGCCTGGACCGGCTGTGCGGCGCCGGCTTCGACTACACCTACCTCTACCCCGGCTTGCGCAAGGTGGTGCAGGCCGCCGGCCGGGTGATACGCACGCGCAGCGACGAGGGGGTGGTGCACCTGCTCGACGACCGCTTCCTGCGGCCCGAGGTGCAGGCCTTGCTGCCGGCCTGGTGGCGCGGCGGGTGAGGCACTACTTCGCGCTGCCCGCCCAGAGCTTTTCCAGCGGCGGGAAGCGCCAGGCCTCGGGCGGCTCGACGCCGGTGATGCGGTCGCCGCAGGCCGGGTCGGCCAGGTCGAGCACGAAGGGGTGGATGGCGTGGCGGTCTTCCACGCTGTAGAAGACCCGCACCTTGGGCGTCAGCAGCGAGTTGCCGCTCTGGGCCAGCACCACGGCCAGCCGCTCCGATTGCAGCCGCACCAGCCCGCCGGTCGGGTAGATGCCCAGCGCCTTGACGAAGGCCTGGAAGATGGCCTGGTCGAACTGGCCCTTGGCCTGCGCCATCTGGCGCATCGCTTCGCCCGGGTCCCACGGCGCGCGGTAGGGGCGGCGCGAGGTCACCGCGTCATAGACGTCGCAGACCGCGGCCATGCGGGCGAACAGGCCGATCTGCTCGCCGGCCAGGCGATCGGGATAGCCGGTGCCGTCGAAGCGCTCGTGGTGGTGCAGGCAGGCGTCGAGGATGGCGGCATCGACGCTGCCGCCTTCCATCAGCAGCTTGTGGCCGCGCTTGGCGTGGGTCTGCATCACCGCCAGCTCGCTCTCGCTGAGGCGGCCGGGCTTGTTGAGCAGCTCTGGCGGCATGCGGGCCTTGCCGATGTCCAGCAGCAGGCCGGCCAGGCCGGCGTCGCGGATCTGCTCGGGCGGCAGGTCGAGCTGCTTGGCCAGCGCCACCATCAGGCCGCAGACGGCCACCGAGTGCATGTGGGTGTAGTCGTCGACCGTCTTCAGCCGCGCCATGCTGATCAGCGTGTGCGGCTTGGCCAGCACCGACTCGACGATCTCCTCGACGACCGGCACGCAGCCTCGCGCGTCCACCACTTGACCCATGCGGACCTGCTGGAAGACCGAGGCCACGCTGTCCTTGGTCTTGCGGCACAGCTGCTGCGCGTCGGCGTATTCGCGGCCGACGGTGGGCGGGGGCAGGGCGGGGGGCGCCGGCTCGGCGGCAGGCACCTGCTCAGGGGCGGCGACGGAAGCTGGCGGCGGCGGTGGCGGTGCGTCAAGGTCGTACTCGACATCGACACCGCGGTCGGTATCGATCACCACGGCGGTGATGTCGGACTCGCGCACGAGCGCCAAATCGCGCGCCTCGCTCAGCAGGAAGCGATTGCGCCAGAAGGGGTGCTTCAGCCACGGCCCGCAGAGCTCGTGGAGGAACATCCCGAGGCGAACCTGATCGGTGGGGATACGTTTCAGCACCCCTGGAGCATGCCTGCGGCCGGAGCGGGGCGGTCCGCGGAAAAGGGCGGATCCAGCGCAGCAATAGGGACTTGCAAGCCGGGAAGCCCGACCCGCCTGCGGGGGATTGCACGCGAGACCCGCCTTGCGGATATAAGCCCGGGCACGATCCCTCAAACACCCCCGCCCCCCCACAACTCCCAGGAGAAGAACGAATGGCCAGGTTGAACGTCAACGGCAAGCTGCGCGACTATGAGGCGGAAGAGGACACGCCCCTGCTGTGGGTGCTGCGCGAGCAGCTCGGCCTGACGGGCACCAAGTACGGCTGCGGCGTCGCGCAGTGCGGCGCCTGCACCGTGCACATCGACGGCGTGCCCACCCGCAGCTGCGTGCGGCCGGCCGCCACCGTGGGCGCCAACGAGAAGGTGGTGACCATCGAGGGCTTGTCGCCCGACGGCTCGCACCCGGTGCAAAAGGCCTGGGCCGCGCTCGACGTGCCGCAGTGCGGCTACTGCCAGAGCGGCATGATCATGGCCGCGGCCGCGCTGCTGAAGCAGACGCCCAAGCCGACCGACGCCGACATCGACACCGCGATGAGCAACATCTGCCGCTGCGGCACCTACAACCGCGTGCGCGCCGCGATCAAGGCGGTGGCGCAGGGTGGCGACACGCGCGCCGCCGGCCTGGCGATCGTGCACGTGGACGGGAGCGTCGCATGAAGCCCGCCCACACCGCCACGCCCCAGGCCCTGGACACCGGCGCGAACGACAAGGGCGCGAACAGCGGCGCCGCCGCGCTCTCGCGCCGCCACTTCCTCGGCAGCGCGGCGGCCACGGCCGGCAGCCTGGTGATCGGTTTCCACGTGCCTTTCGCCGAAGCCGCCGGCGAGGCTGGCGCAATGGCCCCGGAGATCAACGCCTGGGTCGTCGTGAAGCCCGACGACACCGTGGTGATACGCATCGCCCGCTCCGAGATGGGCCAGGGCACGCTCACCGGGCTGGCCCAGCTGGTGGCCGAGGAGCTCGATTGCGACTGGGCCCGGGTGACCACCGAGTACCCCACGCCCGGCCAGAACCTGGCGCGCAACCGCGCCTGGGGCAATTTCTCCACCGGCGGCAGCCGCGGCATCCGCGAGTCGCACGAGTACGTGCGCAAGGGCGGGGCGGTGGCGCGGACGGTGCTGGTGCAGGCGGCGGCAGACGGCTGGAAGGTGCCGGCGGCCGAATGCCGCGCCGCCAAGGGCGTGGTCACCCACGCGCCCAGCGGCCGCAGCGCGCGCTACGGCCAGCTCGCGGGCGCGGCCGCCAAGCTCGCGCCGCCGGCCGACGTGGCGCTGAAGGACCCCAAGGACTGGACCATCGCCGGCAAGCGCCTGGCGCGGCTGGACACGGTCGCCAAGACCACCGGCGCCCAGGTCTACGGCAGCGACCTGAAGATGCCGGGGCTGCTGAACGCGGCGATCAAGGACTGCCCGGTCTTCGGCGGCAAGCTCAAGAGCTTCGATGCCGCGGCCATCGAGAAACGGCCCGGCGTCAAGAAGGTGCTGCGGGTGGGCGACAGCGCGGTGGCGGTGGTGGCCGACACCTGGTGGCGAGCCAAGTCGGCGCTCGAGGCCTTGCCGGTGGAGTGGGACTTCGGCCCCCACGCCGCGGTCTCCAGCGCCGGCATCGCCGAGATGCTGAAGGCCGGCCTGAGCGCGCCCGAGGCGGCGGTCGGCAACCAGGTGGGCGACGCCCGCGCGGCCATCGCGGGCTCGGCGCGCAAGCTCGAGGCGGTCTATGCCTACCCGTTCCAGAACCACGCGACGATGGAGACCATGAACGCGACCGCGCGCTGGACGCCGGAGCGCTGCGAGGTCTGGACACCGACCCAGAACGGCGAGGCCGCGCTGGCCGCCGCCGCCGAGGCCGCCGGCCTGCCGCCCGCCCAGTGCGAGGTCTACAAGCTGCTGCTGGGCGGCGGCTTCGGCCGGCGCGGCGCGGTGCACGACTGGGTGCGCCAGACGGTGCTGATCGCCAAGGAGATGCCCGGCACGCCGGTCAAGCTGATCTGGTCGCGCGAAGAGGACATGACGCACGGCCGCTACCACCCGGTGATGCAGTGCAAGCTGACGGCCGGGCTGGATGCGCAGGGCGGCATCACCGGGCTGCACATGCGGCTGTCGGGCCAGTCCATCCTGGCCGGCGTGTTCCCGCAGAACATCAAGGACGGCAAGGACCCGGTGGTCTTCCAGGGCCTCAACCCGCCCGGGCCCGAGGCGTCGATAGGCTACAGCTTCCCGGCGCTGCTGATCGACCACGCGATGCGCAACCCGCATGTGCCGCCGGGCTTCTGGCGTGGCGTGAACCTGAACCAGAACACCATCTTCCTGGAGTGCTTCATCGACGAGCTGGCCTTCGAGCTCAAGCAGGACCCGCTCGCGCTGCGCCGCAAGCTGATGGCCAGCCACCCCAAGCACCTGGCCGTGCTGAACGCCGCCGCCGAGCGCGCCGGCTGGGGCAAGCCGGTGCCTGACATCGGCGGGCAGAAGGTCTACCGCGGCCTGGCCCAGTGCATGGGCTTCGGCAGCTACGTGGCGGCCTGTGCCGATGTCTCGGTGAACGCCGACGGCGAGCTCAAGGTGCACCGCATCGTCGCGGCGACCGACCCCGGCCACGCGCTGAACCCGCAGCAGATCGAGGCCCAGGTCGAGGGCTCGTTCGCCTACGGCCTCTCGGCCGCGCTGTACGGCGAGTGCACGGTGAAGGACGGCCGCATCGAGCAGCAGAACTTCAACACCTACCCGGTGATGAAGATGGACGCGATGCCCAGGGTCGAGACGGTGATCGTTGCGTCGGGCGGCTTCTGGGGCGGGGTCGGCGAGCCGACGATCGCGGTGGCCGCGCCGGCGGTGCTGAACGCGATCTTCGCGGCGACCGGCAAGCGCATTCGCGAGCTGCCGCTCAAGCACCACGACCTGAAGCGCGCGTGACGGGTCTTGGCGGCAACCGGGAGCCTGGGGCGGGCGGCGCGGCTTGTGGGCTGCGTGGCGGTGCTGGGCGTCGCCAACGGCACGGCGATGGCCCAGGGCGTGGCGCTGAAGGTGGTCGGCGACGCCATCCCGCAGCCGCTGACCGACAGCCCCGGCGACCCGGAGCGCGGTCGCGCGATCGTGGCCGACCGGCGGCTGGGCTTGTGCCTGCTGTGCCACACCGGGCCGCTGCCCGAGGAGCGCTTCCAGGGCTCGCTGGCGCCGGACCTGGCCGGCGCCGGCGCGCGCTGGTCGCCCGGCCAGTTGCGGCTGCGCGTGGCCGACGCGCGTCGCCTGAACCCGGAGACCCTGATGCCCTCGTACCTGCGGACCGAGGGGCTGACGCGCGTCGGCAGCAGTTGGCAGGGCCGGCCGCTGCTGACACCGCAGCAGGTCGAAGACGTGGTCGCCTTCCTGGCCACGCTGCGGCCGTGAGGTGGGTGCGATGAGTGGGGAGCGGGTGGGGCAGACGGGGCAGGGCCGGCGCGCGTGGCTGGGCGCGGGCGCCAGCCTGGCGCTGGCC
>DATHWJ010000166.1:0-4598 GCA_035460745.1 Ideonella sp.
CCAGCGCCGCGATGCCCACGGCCGCGCACAGCAGCTGGGCCAGAACGCCTTGCTGCACAACAAACATCACGCCAGGTCTCCTGTGCGGCGGCCGGTGGCTCGCGCCGCTGAATTGAGTGGGCGGCAACCGTCAAATTCGGTCGCCGCGTCCGGAATGCGATTTCACATGGCCTGTAGTGAGCTTATATAGAGGGTAAACACCAGTTTTAGGTGCTTGAGATTGATTTTTATGGAATTCGCGACCAAAATAATGAAAACACTCTGTGAGCCTCCGCCATGAAGACCGTAGTCCGCACCGACGAACGCATCCTCACCTCCGACATCTTCGAGCGGGGCCAGCGAGGCCAGCGGCCCGAACTGGGCAGCTGGGCCGAGCCCGGGCGCGACATCAAGATCTACCACCGCTGCGAGGTGCTGGTGGTGGGCGGCGGCCCCTCGGGCACGGCCGCCGCGGCCGCGGCCGCCAGGCAGGGCGCCGACGTCGCGCTGCTGGAGCGCTACAACCACCTGGGCGGCCTGTCCACCGGCGGCCTGGTGATCTGGATAGACCGCATGACGGACTGGCAAGGCGTGCCCGTCATCCGCGGCTTCGCCGAAGAGCTGTTCGACCGCCTGCCGGCCGACGCCGTGGCCGGCCCGCCGCCCGGCGACTGGGGCTCGCAAGACCCCGCGAAGGCGGCCCACTGGTCGCACCGCACGGCGGCCTACCACGGCGTCGTCACCTGGTCGCCCACGGTGGACCCCGAGCGGCTGAAGCTGCTGAGCCAGGAGATCGTGCTGGAGCGGCAAGTCAAGCTGATCTACCACTCCTGGGCCTGCGTGCCCATCGTCGAGCGCGATGCCAGCGGCCACGCCCAGGTCAAGGGCGTGGTGTTCGAGAGCAAGGAGGGCCGCATGGCCATCCTGGCCGACGTGGTGGTGGACGCCACCGGCGACGGCGACCTCTTCGCCCGCGCCGGCGCCGCCTTCGACAACGACATCGAAGAGGCCGACGTGCACCACTGCATGAACACCTCGTGGATGTTCGGCGGCTGCGACATGGACCGCTGGATCGCCTTCAAGGCCGGCCAGCCCGCCGAGCATGCCGCCTTCATGCAGCGCGGCCGCGACGAGCTGGGCCTGTTCGAGCGCCCTTTCGTCTCGTGGCGCAACGACGTGGCGCTCTTCATGGGCCCCCGCCAGTCGGGCTACTCGGCGCTGGACGTGGACGACCTGACCGCCGTCGAGGTGCGCTCGCACAGGGCGATGGCGGCTCATCTGGACTACTTCCGTGCCCATGCGCCGGGCTTCGAGGATGCCTTCCTGATGATGAGCGCGCCGCAGATCGGCGTGCGCCACGCGCGCCGCCTCAAGGGCGTGGGCGCCGTGCTGCGCTCGCAGTGGCCCAACGGCACCGCGCTGCCCGACGAGGTCGGCGTCACCCCGGCCGTCTCGCCCAAGTTCCCCAACATCTCCATCCCCTACGGCGCGCTGGTGCCCGAGCAGCTCGACGGCCTGCTGGCCTGCGGCCGCCACATCTCCTGCGACAAGAACTCGCACGGCTTCATGCGCGAGATTCCGCAGTGCTGGATCACCGGCCAGGCCGCCGGCACGGCCGCCGCGCTGGCGGTGCAGCAGGGCGTGCAGGCGCGCGCCGTGGACGTGGCTGCACTGCAGGCCGCGCTGCTGGCGCAAGGCGTCTACCTGCGGCCCAACGAGGCACTCGCTGCCGCGCCGCGGGCCGAGCCGGCCGCCAGCCCCCAGGCCGCCTGAAGAACGCTGCGCCGCCGCCGCCATGCAAGCCTCTACAGTGCTCCTCCATCAGGCCCGCCGCTCCGGCAGCCTGCCTGGCCCAAGGAGGATGGAACCCATGCCCAAGCAACCCGCGGCGACACCGGAAGATACCGACAGCACGCCCACCGCCGGCACCACAGCCGATGCGCGCCCCGACACCGTCAGCGCCCTGGAGCGCGGCATCGCGGTGCTGCGCTGCTTCAGCGAAGAGCGCCGCATCATCAGCCACACCGACCTCTCGCGCCTGACCGGCATCCCGCGGCCCACCGTGACGCGGCTGGCCGGCACGCTGGTGACGCTGGGCCTGCTCAAGCAGGACCCGCAGACCGAGCGCTTCGCGCTGGCCGCCGGCGTGGTCTCGCTGGCCCGCGCCTTTCTCGCCGGCCTGGACGTGCGCGCCGTGGCCCGGCCGCTGATGCAAGGCCTCGCCGAGGCCAGCGGCGGCTCGGTCTACCTGGCCGTGCGCGACGGGCTGGAGATGGTGCTGGTCGAGGCCTGCCGGGCCCGCTCGTCGATGCTCTCGACCCGGCTCGACGTGGGCTCGCGCGCGCCCATGGCCAACGCCGCGCTGGGCCGCGCCTACCTGGGCGCCATCGCCGCGCCCGAGCGCGAGGCGCTGATCGAGTCGCTGCGCCTGGCCCGCGGCACCGACTGGGCCTACCTCGTGCCCGGCCTGCGCTCGGCGCTCGACGACATGCGTCAGCACGGCTATTGCCTGTCGGCCGGCGAGTTCCACCGCGAGATCAATTCCGTCTCGGTGCCGCTGACCGGGCCGGACGGCGAGGTGATGGCGCTCAACTGCGGCGGCGCCGCCTTTGCCTTCACCGAAGAGCGCCTGCGCGCCGACATCGCGCCGCGCCTGCTGGCCCTCGCGCAGGCGCTGGCCAGCGAGATCGGCGGCCATGTGCCGCACCCGTTGACGTGAACACCGCCAGCCGACCCCGCGTCAGCCAGCCAGGAGACCCCACCCCATGCGCCTGAATGACGACGAACAAGCCATGCTCGATGGCCGCGACGGCCCCGCCGTGCAGCGCGCGATGGACCTGCTGCAGCGCTACGGCGAGGCGCTCGGCGCCGAGCGCCTGTGCGACACCCGCAACGTCGCCGGCACGGTCAGCGCCACCACGCCCTACATGCGCGATTTCGCGTCGAAGAAGGGCGGCATGGACGCGGTGTTCTCGGAGTTCAACCTGGACAGCGCCGACACCGTGGCGATCCCGCCCGCCAAGGTCTTCACCACCCACTTGCAGCTGGGCTTCGACCCCAACCAGCCCGAGCTGATGGGCATCCCCGAGGCCACGCTGACCTTCTACCGCAAGGGCGAGCGCTACACCGGCGCGCTCGGCGTGCAGCTCACCAACACCTGCACGCCCTACCAGGTGGGCAACGTGCCGACGCGCGGCGAACACTGCGCCTGGATGGAGTCGTCGGCGGTGGTCTACTGCAACTCGGTGCTCGGTGCCCGCACCAACACCGAGGGCCGCGAGAGCACCGGCTCGGCGATGCTGACCGGCAAGATCCCCTACTGGGGCTACCACGTCGAGCACAACCGCCGCGCGACCGATCTGGTGCGGCTCGAGATCGACATCGCCACCACCTTCGACTGGGGCCTGCTGGGCTACTACCTCGGCGAGATCGTGCAGGAGCGCGTGCCGCTGGTGATCGCCAAGGGCGGCCGCTTCACCGACGTGCCCAACCTGCAGCGGCTCAAGCACTTCGGTGCCTCGGCCGCCTCCTCGGGCGGCGTCGAGATGTACCACCTGGTCGGCGTGACGCCTGAAGCGCTGACGCTGGAGCACGCCTGGCAAGGCGCGCTCGATGCGCGCAAGCCCGTCACCACGCTGCACTACGGCGAGGCCGAGCGCCAGGCCACCTGGGCCAAGCTGAACTCGACCGCCACCGACACGCAGGTCGACTACGTGATGCTCGGCTGTCCGCACTACAACCTCGAGCAGATCTGGGAGGCCTGCCGGCTGCTGGAGGGCCGCAAGGTCCACGAGAACAGCGCCCTCTGGATCTTCACGCCGCGCGCCATCAAGGCCGTGGCCGACCAGAACGGCTATACGAAGATCATCGAGGACGCCGGCGGCGTGCTGATGAGCGACAGCTGCTCGGCGATGAGCCGCGCGATGCCCAAGGGCACCAAGGTCGCCGCGCTCGACTCCGCCAAGCACGCCCACTACCTGCCCGCCATCACCGGCGTGCAGGCCTGGTTCGGCACCACCGCCGACTGCATCGACGCGGCCTGCACCGGCCGCTGGAACGGGAGACTGGCATGAGCGCCACCGTTGAGTCCCAGCCTCTGGTCAAGATCGTCATCCGCGGCCGCAAGGTCGTCGGCGGCGTCGCCGAAGCCGAGGCCCTCGTCACCCGCGAGCACATCTCCGGCTGGGGCGGCATCGACTCGCGCACCGGCACCATCGTCGAGACCCGCCACGAGCTGCGCGGCGTCAGCTTCGCCGGCAAGGTGCTGGTCTTCCCCGGCGCCAAGGGCTCCTCCGGCTGGTCCAACGCCTTCCACCTGACCCGCACGATGGGGGTGGCCCCGGCGGCAATGCTGTTCAACGAGATGACCACCAAGATCGCGCTGGGGGCGGTGGTGACGCACGCGCCTTCGATGACGGACTTCGAGCGCGATCCGCTGGCGCTGATCGAGACCGGCGACTGGGTCAAGGTCGATGCGGACAACGGGGTGGTTGAGATCACCAAGCGGCGTTTGGCCTGAATGCCTGGAATGCTTGCTGAGAGTGGCGCGGCAAAGGCGCGTGCAGGCAGGCCGCGGCGCTTCGGCGAGGCGGTCGGCGCTGCGCGCCGACTCCCCTGCG
>DATHWJ010000167.1:0-4141 GCA_035460745.1 Ideonella sp.
GGCCTTGATCGAGAGCTCGCCGGTCTTGGTGCGAAAGAGCAGGCCCTCGCAGCCGACGATGTCGCCCAGGTCCCAGTGCTTGAAGGCGGCCAGCACCTCGGGCCCGACGTTGTCCAGCGTGATGTAGAGCTGGATGCGGCCGGTGGCGTCCTGCAGCGTCGCGAAGCAGGCCTTGCCCATCACGCGCTTGAGCATCATGCGGCCGGCCACCACGGCCTTCACTGCCTTGGCTTCGAGCTCGTCGTTCTCCACGCCGTCGTGGCGGTGGTGCAGCTCGGCGGCCTTGTCCTTGGGCTTGAAGTCGTTGGGGAACACGGCCGTGCCCGCGGCCTTGGCCTGCGCGCGCAGGCCAGCGAGCTTCTCGCGGCGTTCGGCGATCAGCTGGTTGTCGTCAATCGGCAGGGCAGGGGAGGTGTCTTGGCTCATGGGGTGGGCGCGGCAGGCAAGCCGGCGCCGTGGCGCGGAGGAAGCCGGCGATTTTAGGTGCTGGCGCGGCGAGCCCGGGCGACGGCGGGGCGGCTCCTAGAATCCGGCCTGTCCACCACTGCCTGCGCCCTCCCATTTCACCCCACGTGCTCGACCGCCGCACCGGCTTGTGGCAAGCCACACTGACCCTGCTGGCCGGCGGCGCCTTGGCGCATGCCCTGCCGCTGCTGCTGGGGCCGTGGCTGACGCGGCTGTACACGCCGGCCGAGTTCGGCCAGTTCACCGCGTTCAGCGTGTTGGCGGCCAACCTGGCGGTGCTGGCCTGTGCGCGCTATGAGTTTGCGCTGCCGCTGGCGCGCGACGACGCCGAAGCGGGCGCGCTGTTTGCGCTGTGCCTGCGCATCCTGGCGGTGGTGGTGGGGGCTTGCGCCGTGCTGGCGCTGGGGCTGCATGCCACCGGCGCCATCGCGCATGCGGGCTGGCTGCCGCTGGCCGTCGGCGCGGCCGGGCTGCTGTCGCTGATGACGCTGTGGGCCACCCGCGCCCAGGCCTTCACTGCGCTGGCGGCGACCCGCGTGCTGCAGCACGGCGGCGGCGCGCTGCTGCAGGTGGCGCTGGCCCTGGGCTCGCTGGGTGTGCTGGGCCTGATACTCGGGCCGGTGCTGGCCACGCTGCTCGCGGCGGCCTGGCTGTGGCGGGCCACGCCGCACGGCGGTGTCGCCGCGGCCCGCTCGGCCTCCTGGCGCAGCCTGCGGCCGGTGATGTGCGCGCACCAGGACTTCCCGCTGCTGAACACGCCGCATGCCTTCCTCGGCGCGCTGGGCGACACGCTGGCGGTGATGATCCTGGTCGCATGGTCCGGCGACGCGGCGGCCGGCCTGTGGGGCCTGACGCTGCGCTACCTGAAGGCGCCGGCCACGCTGGTGGGCGGCGCCGTCTCGCAGGCCTTGTACCCGCGCCTGTCGGGCAGCAGCCCGGCCGAGGCGCGGCGCGCGGTGCGCCAGGTGATGGTGCTGTTGGGCGCGGTCGGGCTGGCCATCGCGCTGCTGCTGGTGCTGACCGGCCCGGCGCTGTTCGCCGCGGTCTTCGGCGAGCCCTGGCGCCCGGCCGGCGAGCTGGCGCGGGCGCTGGCGCCCTACATCGCCTTGCATTTCGTCGCCTCGCCGCTGGCGGTGGTCACGATGGCCTGGGGCGCACAAGCCTGGGCGCTGCGGCTGGCGCTGGCCGGACAATCGATGTTCCTCGCCGCGCTGGCCGGCGGCCTGGCCTGGGGCGGCCTGGAGGCCGCCGGCTGGGCGGTCTCGGCGGCGATGGCGCTGTATTTCGGCTGGTACTTCGTGGCACTGGCCACCTGGAAACTCACCTCGATGGAGCACCGTGTCGGGCCTGCGGCTTAGAGCCCTGATCAACCGCCTGCGCCGCCGCCTGTGGCAGGCGCTGGCCTACCGCATGCTGTTCGGCGAGCAGGCGGCGGACGGCCGGCTGCTGCCCTGCACCCGCATCGCGCCCAGCACCTGCATAGAGGCCTGGCAGCACCTGGTGCTGGGCGACCATGTCTTCATCGGCCAGTTCAACTTCCTCGACGCCAGCGGCGGGCTGACGCTGGAAGAGGGCGTGCAGATCACCAACTTCGTCTCCATCATCACCCACAGCACGCACCGCTCGCTGCGGCTGACCGGCCGGCTCGGCGCGACGCTCTCCGGCGAGCGGCCCGGCGACGTGCGTGGGCCGGTGCACATCGGCGCCTACAGCTTCATCGGCCCGCACAGCCTGGTCGAGGCCGGCACGCGGCTGGGCCGCGGCACGCTGGTCTGCGCCTACAGCGCGGTGCGCGGCGAGTTCCCCGAGTTTGCGGTGCTGGCCGGCAACCCGGCGCAGGTCGTGGGCGACACGCGCGAGCGCGACGCGCCCTGGCTGGCGCGCCACCCCGAGATGGCCGAGGCCTACCGGGCCTGGGCCGGCACCTGGCCCCAAGGGGGCGGCGGGTGACTGCGCTGCGCTATGCCTTGATCGGCGACGGCGACAGCCCGCACCTGGCCAAGTGGGTGCGGGCGCTGGCGCCGCGCACCGAGCTGTGGGTGGCCTCCAGCCGCGGCTTTGCGGCCGAGATCGAGGCGCTGGTGCCGGCCACGCGCCGGCTGGCGCTGCATGGGCCGTCGGCGGTGCAGGGCGGCAACATCGGCTTGCTGAAGGGCTTGCCCGCACTCGCGCGCTGGCTGCGCCGCGCCGATGCCGACTGGCTCAACCCGCACTACCTGACCTCGCACGGCCTGATGGCGGCCCTCGCGCAGCGCGGCTGGGCGCTGGCCGGCCCGCAGCGCCTGCGTGCCCGCCTGCTGGCCTCGGCCTGGGGCAGCGACATCCTGGTGACCCCCGAGCGCCACGCCGCCTACCGCTGGTTGATGCGCCGCGTGCTCGGCGCCTGCGACCTCGGCACCAGCGACTCCAGCCACATGGCGCGCCGCATGCGCGAGCTGGGTGCGCGCGAGGTGATGGTCTTCCCCTTCGGGCTCGACGAGCTGCCGCCGCCGCCGCCGCCCAAGCAGCCCTGGCTGTTTTTCGCCAACCGCGGCCTGGAGCCCCTCTACCGGCCCGAGCGCGTGCTGGCCTGCTTTGCGCGCATTGCCGCCGAGCAGCCCGCGGCCCGGCTGGTGGTGGCCAACGACGGCTCGCTGCGGCCGGCGCTGGAGCGATCGGTGCAGGCGCAAGGCCTGGCCGCCAGGATCGAGTTCGTCGGCCGGCTCGATGCGGCCACGCAGGCCGGCCACTACGCCCGGGCCCAGTGGTACCTGAGCCAGCCCGCCAGCGACGCGGTCTCGGTCTCGGTGCTGGAGGCCCTGGCCCATGGCTGCCTGCCGCTGCTGTCGGATTTGCCGGCCAACCGCGAGCTGGTGGTGCACGGCGAGGGCGGCCTGCTGCTGGCCGGCGGCGAGCTGCCCGCGCTGGCCGCGCTGGAGGCGCTGCGCGAGCGGGCGCCACAGATCGCCGCGGCGAACCGCGCCTGGGTCGCGCAACACGCCTTGTTTCCACCTGCCATCGAGCGTTTGCTCGCGCGCCTGGAACAATTCGGGCCGACGCGATGAACATCCTGCTGATCAACCACTACGCCGGCGGCCCGCCCTGGGGCATGGAATACCGGCCCTACTACCTGGCGCGCGAGTGGGTGCGCGCCGGCCACCGGGTACGCATCGTCGCGGCCTCGCACTCGCACGTGAGGGCCAAGCAGCCCGAGGGCGTGGATGGCGAGCGGCTGGAGACCGTCGAGGGCATCGAGTACCAGTGGCTGCAGGCGCCGGCCTACAAGGGCAACGGCCTGGGGCGGGTGCACAACATCGTGATGTTCCTCTCGCGCCTGTGGCGCCGCAGCCGGGCGCTGGCGGAGGCCTGGCAGCCCGATCTCGTGATCGCCTCTAGCACCTACCCGATGGACATCTGGCTGGCCCGCCGCATCGCCCGCCGCGCCGGTGCCCGGCTGGTCTACGAGGTGCACGACCTGTGGCCGCTCTCGCCCATCGAGCTGACGGGCATGTCGCGCTGGCATCCTTTTGCGATGCTGTGCCAGAAGGCCGAGAACGACGCCTACCGCGACGCCGACACGGTGGTCTCGATGCTGCCCAAGGTGCACGAGCACATGCGGGCCCACGGGCTGGACCTGCAGCGCCTGGCCATCGTGCCCAACGGCGTGGACCTCGCCGAGTGGGAGGCCGAGCCCGCC
>DATHWJ010000168.1:0-9053 GCA_035460745.1 Ideonella sp.
ACCTACGTGCAGGTCAACCTCGCGCCGCAAGGCGAGGCGGCCGATGCGCAGTGGACGGCCACTGTGGCCGATGACGCGTTCGATGCCTCGCCCTTGCAGCCTGGCGAAACAGTGCATGTCTCGTGGCTGCCGCACGAGGCCCATTCGCTGGCGTCGGCGCCCTGATCCCTGTCCCGTTCCTGTTTCAGTTCCTGTTTCATCTACCCAAGAAGGAGAACCCCATGTCCGACGACAACGTCAAGTCCGGCACCTCGCGCCGTACCCTGCTCAAAGGCGCTGCCGCGGCCAGTGGCGCACTCGCCTTCCCGTTCGTGCATGCGCAAGAGAAGATCACGCTGCGCTACCTGGGCACCGCGGTCAATCAAGACAAGGCCATCGCCGAGAAATTCAAGGCCGACACCGGCATCACCATCCAGTACATCCCGGTCACGACCGACGACGTGACCAAGCGCGCCGTCACCGCGCCCAATTCCTTCGACATCATCGACACCGAGTATTTCTCGCTGAAGAAGATCATCCCGACCGGCAACCTGCTGGGCATCGACGTCAAGCGCATCAAGAACGCCGAACGGATCACCACGCTGTTCACCAAGGGCGAAGTGGCCGGCAAGAAGGTGGGCGACCAGGGCACCGCGCCCAAGAAGGTGATGTTCCTCGAAGGCGCCAACGGCAAGACCTTCGCGTCGTCGCCGACGCAGTTCATGACGCTGATCCCCACGGTCTACAACGCCGACACGCTGGGCATTCGCCCCGACCTGATCAAGCGCCCTATCGAGAGCTGGAAGGAGCTGCTGAACCCCGAGTTCAAGGGCAAGACCGCCATCCTCAACATCCCCTCCATCGGCATCATGGACGCGGCGATGGTGGTCGAGGCGATGGGCCTCTACAAGTACCCCGACAAGGGCAACATGAGCAAGAAGGAGATCGACCTGACGATCAAGACCTTGATCGAGGCCAAGAAGGCCGGCCAGTTCCGCTCGCTGTGGAAGGACTTCAACGAGTCGGTCAACCTGATGGCCTCGGGCGAGGTGGTGATCCAGTCGATGTGGAGCCCTGCTGTCACGGCCGTGCGCACCAAGGGCATCGCCTGCACCTTCCAGCCGCTGAAGGAGGGCTACCGCGCCTGGGCCGCCGGCTTCGGCGTGCCCAAGACGGTGACCGGCCGCAAGGCCGACGGCGTCTACGAGTTCATCAACTGGTTCCTCGACGGCTGGGCCGGCGCCTACCTGAACCGCCAGGGCTACTACAGCGCCGTGCTGGACACCGCCAAGGCCAAGATGGAAGCCTACGAGTGGGCCTACTGGATGGAGGGCAAGGCGGCGACACAAGACATCAAGTCGCCCAACGGCGACGTGCTGGCCAAGGTCGGCAGCGTGCGCGACGGCGGCAGCTACGAGCAGCGCATGGGCGGCATCGCCTGCTGGAACGCCTTGATGGACGAGAACGCCTACATGGTCCAGAAGTGGAACGAATTCGTAGCGGCCTGAAGCTCGCCTGAACGGAACCGCACGCATGGCGAAGGCCCTCTCGAAATCCGTCGGCGCGTGGCTGCAGGCCGCACCGCTGACGGCTGTGTTCGTGCTGTTCTTCGTCGTGCCGCTGGGCCTGATCATCGCGGTCAGCTTCTGGCAGGCGACCGACTACGAGCTGATCCCGGCCTTCACCGCGCAAAACTACCTCGACGTCTTCCGCGGCTGCGGCGACAGCCTCGCGCCGGGGCAGGACATCTGCGTGACGCTGAAGACCTACGGCTCGACCTTGAAGTTCAGCTTCCTGACCTGGCTGATCACCGCGCTGCTGGGCTTCTCCATCGCCTACTTCCTGGCCTTCCACGTCAAGAGCCAGCTGATGCAGACGGTGCTGTTCATCGTCTGCACCGTGCCCTTCTGGACCAGCAACGTGATACGCATGATCTCGTGGGTGCCGCTGCTGGGACGCAACGGGCTGGTGAACGACACGCTGCTGGCGCTGCGGCTGGTGGAGCAGCCGGTGGAGTGGCTGCTCTTCTCGCAGTTCTCCGTGGTGCTGGCCTTCGTGCACCTCTACACGATGTTCATGATCGTGCCCATCTTCAACTCGATGATGCGCATAGACCGCTCGCTGCTCGAGGCCGCGCGCGACAACGGCGCCTCGCCCTGGCAGACCGTCGTGCACGTGGTGCTGCCGCTGTGCAAGACCGGGTTGATCATCGGCTCCATCTTCGTGATCGCGCTGGTGATGGGCGACTTCGTCACCGTCGGCGTGATGGGCTGGCAGCAGATCGCGTCGGTCGGCAAGGTCATCCAGGTGCAGACCAGCTACCTGCAGTTCCCGATCGCCGCCGCGAACGCGGTGATCCTGCTGGCGGCTGTCTTGCTGATGATCGTCGCGCTGATGCGGCTGGTGAACCTGCGGAAAGAGCTCTGACATGGCAGCCGGCCGCAACGACCGACCCCTGAGCTTCTGGCTGCTGGCCGCCGTGTTCGCCGCCTTCGTGCTGTTTCTCTACGGCCCGATGATTGCGATCTTCGTGCTGAGCTTCCAGGGGCCCGAGGGTGGCCTGACCTTCCCGATGCGGGGCGTGTCGCTTTACTGGTTCGAGAAGCTCTTCGAGGGCATAGGCGTGGTCGACATCGGTGCGGCCTTCCGCCGCTCGCTGGTACTGGGCTTGGCGGTGATGGTGCTGACGGTGCTGCTCTCGCTGCTGGCAGGTCTCGCCTACCGCAAGAAGCTGCCGGGCGGCACGCTGCTGTTCTATGTGGTCGTGGCCAGCCTGATCATGCCGTCCATCATCGTCTCGCTGGGCATAGGCCTGCTGTTCCGCCTGATCGACAGCGGCGTGCGCGGCCTGCTGGAGGCTCACTGGCCTGGCCTGTCGGAGAGCTACATCAGCGCGCTGGGCATGTTCAGCTCGGGCCTGGGCGCCCAGCTCACCTGGACCCTGCCCTTCGGCCTGCTGATCATGTTCGCCGTCTTCAACCGCTTCAACCCCGCCTATGAAGAAGCCGCCCGCGACCTCGGCGCCAGCCCATGGCAAAGCCTGCGCCACGTGGTGCTGCCGCTGATAGGCCCCAGCCTGATCGGCATCGGCATGTTCGGCTTCACCCTCAGCTGGGACGAGATCGCGCGCAGCTCGCAGGCCATGGGCGACCTCAACACCTTGCCGCTGGAGCTGCAGGGCCTGACGACGACCGTGACCACGCCGGTGATCTACGCGCTGGGCACCGTCACCACGCTGATCTCCTTCGGTGTGATGGCGGTGACGCTGGGGCTGGTCTGGCTCTGGCAGCGCCGGCGCCGCGCATGAAGGGGCGCATGAGGGAGCGCGATCGTGGCCAAGGGTAGCGCCGGCGGCCCGCCGGCCACCGCCACCGCGCGGGTCTACGACGGCATCTACAAGGCCATCATCGAGCACCGCCTGGCGCCCGGCGCGCGCCTGCGCGAAGAAGAGCTGGCCGAGTCCTTCGAGGTCTCGCGCACCGTCGTGCGCCAGGCCTTGCAGCGGCTGGCGGCCGACCACGTGGTGGAGCTGCAGCACAACAAGGGCGCCCAGGTGCCCCACCCGGCCATCGGCCAGGCGGTGCACGTGTTCGACGCGCGCCGCGTGGTGGAGTGCGACATCGCGCGCCGGCTGGCCGGCAGCCTGAGCGCGCCCCAGGTCGCGGCGCTGGAGCAGCTCGTCGCCGCCGAGGGCCATGCCCAAGCGCGTGGCGACAAGGCGACGGCCATCCGCCTGTCCGGCCAGTTCCACCGCGAGCTGGCACGGCTGGCCGGCAACCCCGTCTTCATGCGGCTGATCGACGAGCTGCTGCCGACCACCTCGCTGCTGATCTCGCTCTACCAGCGCAACGGCCATGTCGGCTGCGTGACGCACCGGCACCAGGAGCTGATCGCCGCATTGACCACCGGCACCGCCGCACAGGCCGCCACCGAGATGCGGCGCCACCTGACGGAGCTGGAGCGCTCGCTGGGCGGCGGGAGCACGAAGACGCCGCCCTTGCGCGACGTGTTCGCGCCCTATCGAGAAGCTTGAATCAGCCCGGCACCACCGCCGTGACTTCGATCTCCACCTGCGCCCGGTCCTCGATCAGCGCCGCCACCTGCACCGCCGTCATCGCGACGTCGAAGTCGCCGATCAGCTCGCGGTAGGCTGCGCCGATCTCGCGCTGCGCGGCCAGGTAGGCGCGCTTGTCGACCACGTACCAGGTCATGCGCACGATGTGCTGGGGCTTGGCCCCGGCCTCGGCGAGCACGTCGACCACGTTCTGCAAGGCCTGCCGCACCTGGCCGGCGAGCTCGTCGGTGTGGAAGCGGCATTCGCTGTCCCAGCCTATCATGCCGGCGACAAAGACTTGCCGGCCCTGGGCCATCACGCCATTGGCGTAGCCCTTGGGCCGCGGCCAGCCGGCGGGCAACAAAGTGGTCTTGCTCATGCGTGGGTCTCCTGCAGGCCGGTTGTGGCCGGTTGTTGTTCGACGAAGGTCTGCACGGCGCTGCGCATGTCGGCCGGCATGTCGATCGCGCGGTGGCTGTCGAGCGAGGTGCAGACCAGCACCTGGCGGGCGTTGAAGCGCGCCTCGCGGCCACCCTCGCCGCCGCGGCAGCCGAAGGCCAGCGTCAACGAGCGGCTGCCCAGGCGCTCGACCGAGAGGCCCAGCCGCACCGTGTCGCCCAGCCGGCTGGGCGCGGTGAAGTCGACCTCCAGCCGCACGATGGGCAGGCCGACGCGGCGCGGGCCCAGCAGGCCGGCATACGGGATGCCGAGCGCCTGGTTGAACCAGTCCTCGACCAGCATGTTGGTCATCACCAGGTACTGCGGGAAAAAGACGATACCGGCCGGATCGCAGTGCGAGAAGCGGATCAGCTGCTCGCGCTCGAAGGCGTGGTGGATGGCTTGTGACATTCAGACTCCGATGTAGCGCTGCCAGAGCGCCGGGTCGTCGGCCAGCGCGTCCGAGCCGCCGCGCCAGACCACGCGGCCGCGCTCGATGATGGTATGGCTGTCGGCCAGCTGCACCAGGCGCTGCACGTATTTGTCGATCACCAGGATGGTCTGGCCGGCACCGCGCAGTGCGTGCAGGCAGGCCCAGATCTCTTCGCGCACCAGCGGTGCGAGGCCCTCGGTGGCTTCGTCGAGTATCAGCAATTGCGGGTTGGTCATCAGCGCGCGGCCTATGGCCAGCATCTGCTGCTCGCCGCCGGAGAGCTGGTTGCCCATGTTGGCCGCCCGCTCCTTGAGCCTGGGAAACAGGTGGTAGACCCGCTCCAGCGACCAGGGCTCGCTTACCCGCGACCGGTTGGCCGCGAAGGCCAGCAGGTTCTCCTGCACCGACAGGTTGGGGAAGATCTGCCGCCCCTCGGGCACCACTGCCAGCCCCATGCGCGCGATGCGGTCGGCGCTGAAGCCGTCGATGCGCTCGCCGAGGAACCGCACCGAGCCGCCCTGCGAACGCATCAGCCCCAGCACCGAGCGCACCGTCGTGGTCTTGCCCATGCCGTTGCGCCCCAGCAGCGTCGCGACCTCGCCCGCCGCAATACGCAGGTCGATGCCGAACAGCACCTGACTGGGCCCGTAGGCGGACTCCAGGCTTTGCACCTCCAACATGGCGGTCATGCGTGCACCTCGTCACCCAGATAGGCGCGCCGCACCTCGTCATTGGCGCGGATCTCGGCCGGCGAGCCGCTGGCGATGATCTTGCCCGCGACCAGCACCGACAAGCGGTCGGCCAGCCGGAAGACGGCTTCCATGTCGTGCTCGATCAGCAGCAGCGTGACATCGGCCCGCACGCTCTGCAGCAACTGCACCATGCGCTCCGACTCGTCCGGGCCCATGCCGGCCATCGGTTCGTCCAGCAGCAGCAGGCGCGGGCGGGTCGCGAGGCCCAGGCCGACTTCGAGCTGGCGTTGTTCGCCGTGGGCGAGCGAGCCGGCGAGGGTGTGCAGGCGCGGGCCAAGACCGACCCGCTCCGCCACCTGCGCCGCTTCGTCGTAGCGCGCCTGCTCGCGCCGCGCCGCCTGCCAGAAGCGCAGGCCGCTGCCCGAGCGGGCCAGCACGGCCATCGCCAGGTTGTCCAGCACGCTCAGGCGCTTGAAGATGTTGGTGATCTGGTAGGAGCGAGCCAGGCCGTGCAGCACGCGCTCGTGCATGGGCCGGTGGGTGATGTCGGCCCCGTCGAAGCGGATGTGGCCGGCGTCGGGCGCGAGCGAGCCGGAGATCTGGTGAATCAGCGTGGTCTTGCCGGCGCCATTGGGCCCGATCAAGGCATGGACCTCGCCGGCCTGCACGCTCAGGTGGGCATGGTCGGTCGCCGTCAAGCCGCCGAAGCGCTTGACCAGGCCGTCGATCTGCAACAGGGCTGGTGTCATGACCGCCTCCGCGTGACCAGGCCGATCAGGCCCCGGGGCGCGACCAGCACCACCAGCAGCAGCACCGCGCCCACGCCGAATTGCCAATGGATGGTGTAGCCCAGCGCGATCTCCTCCAGCAGCAGCAGCACCACCGCCCCCACCAGCCCGCCATACAAGTGCCCCACCCCGCCGACGATGACCATCACCATCAGGCTGCCCGACTGGCTCCAGTGCATCAGCGAGGGGCTCACGATGCCGCTCTGGTTGGCCACCAGCGCCCCGGCCAGGCCAGCCAGCGCACCGGCGATGACGAAGGCGATCAGCTTGTAGCGGTAGACCGGGAAGCCGATCGCGGCCATGCGGGTCTCGTTCTCGCGTACACACTGCAGCACCTGGCCGAAGCGGGCATTGAGCAGCCGCTGCAGGCCGATGAAGACGATCACGCCCAGGCCCAGCACCACGTAGTAGAAGGTGGCGTCGTCCTGCAGATTGACCCCCACGCTCGACCGCTTGGGCAAACTCAAGCCGTCCTCCCCGCCATAGTCCGGCAACGAGACCATCAGGTAGTACAGCATCTGCGCAAAAGCCAGCGTGATCATGATGAAGTAGACCCCGCGGGTGCGCAGGCTGATGGCGCCTATCACCAGCGCAAACAGCCCGCCCATCACCACCGCCATCGGCCACGCCACCCAGCCCGAGCCCACGCCGTGGTGCATCAGGATGCCCACCGTGTAGCCGCCGATGCCGATGAAGGCCGCATGGCCGAAGCTCACCAGGCCGCCGAAGCCCAGGATCAGGTTCAGGCTGGTGGCGGCCAGCGCAAAGATCAGGATGCGGCTGGCCAGGCCGATGTAAAACTCCTCGCCGAGCGCGGCGGCCACCGTCGGCAGGGCCAGCAGCAGCACCAGCAGCACGGCGGCCACACGCCCGTGCAGCGGATGGTCGAGCAGACCGTTGGCAGTTGACTTCATATCAGTGGTTGAGGTGACAAAACGCCAGCGGCGACGCTGGGGCAGATAGACCAAGGGGCGTGCGCGGATCCGGCTCTGCCGGCTCGCTGCGCGAGCCCCCTCGGGGGGCAGCGACCGCCAGGGAGCGTGGGGGCCTCATTCAACCCCGCGCCGGGAACAGGCCCTGCGGTTTCCAGAACAGCACCACCGCCATCAGCAGGTAGATCAGGATGGACGACAGCGCCGGCCCGGCGCCCGAGGCCGCCGAGGGCCCGAGCAGCCCGCCCAGCGCCAGCGGCACGAAGCTGCGCCCCAGCGCATCGACAAAACCCACCAGCAGCGAGCCCACCAGCGCCCCGCGGATGGAGCCGATGCCGCCGATCACGATCACGACAAAAGCCAGGATCAGGATGCTCTCGCCCATGCCCACCTGCACCGCCACCAAAGGCCCGAGCAAGCCACCTGCCAACGCACACAGCGCAGCACCGATGCCGAAGACGCCGGTGAACAGCCGCCGCACATTCGAGCCCATCGCCATCGCCATCTCGCGATTCGAAGCCCCCGCCCTCACCTGCATGCCCAGCCGCGTCTTGGTGATCAGCAGATACAGCCCCAGCGCCACCGCCAGGCCCACCACGATGATCACGAAGCGAAAGGCCGGGTAGTCCAACCCATCCCACAGATGCAGCGGCCCCGACAGCGCTTCCGGCGGATTCAACATGATGGCCTGCGGGCCCCAGATCATCCGCACCCCTTCGTTGCACATCAGCAGGATGGCGAAAGTGCCCAGCACCTGCGAGAGGTGGTCGCGCTGGTAGAGCCGGCGCAGCACCGTCACCTCCAGCAGCATGCCGAACACCGCCGTGCCGACGATGCCCGCACCAAGACCCAACAGGAACGAGCCCGAAGCCTGCGCAGCACTCGCGGTCAGGTAGGCCCCCACCATGTAGAGCGAACCATGGGCCAGGTTGATCATGTCCATGATGCCGAAGACGAGCGTGAGCCCGGCCGCCAGCAGAAATAGCATGAGTCCGAATTGCAGGCCATTGAGACCTTGCTCGGCGAGCAGTGTCGCGGTCATTGCGTCCTATCGAAATTGGCTCAGTCGCAGGGTTGTAGGTGGGAGAGATCGGGACGCTGAGGCGCTCTGCTCCGCTCGTGTCCCCCGGGCCGTTGCACCGAGCGCTCAAGCGCTGCCGTGCTGGGCCCTCCTCCTTTACCTCGCTGCGCAAAGCGCCCCACCGTCCCGATCGCCAACGCTCTGGCTGTTTCCAGCAAGGCATGCCACGGTGGTGAACGAGGCTGTTGGGTGGCCAACGCAGCGAGGTAAAGGAGGAGGGCCCAGCACGGCCCCGCCGGAGCGCTCGGTGCAACGGCCCGGGGGACACGAGCGGAGTTGGCCACCCAACGGCCGATGCTCCCGCGCTCCATCAGCAAGTCAGCAAGTCACAGCGCCGGCATCTTGCAAGCACCCACATACGCGTCGCCGTGATCCTTGAACACCGTACTCAAGGTGCGATTGGTGATGCGCCCCTGCGAATCCTTGCCGACAACGCGCAAGTAGTAGTCCTGGATGGGGAATTGGTTCGTATTGAATTTGAACGCGCCCCGCACCGACTTGAAGTTCGCCGCCTTCAGCGCCTTGGAAACAGCCGCCTTGTCTTCGATCTTGCCCTTCACGCCGCGCACCGCGCTGTCCATCAGCATCGCCGCGTCATAGCCCTGTGCCGCATAGAGCGTAGGCAAGCGCTTGTATTCCGCCTGGAAGTCGGCGAC
>DATHWJ010000169.1:0-11756 GCA_035460745.1 Ideonella sp.
CGCCGAATTCGGCAGCGTGACCTCTGCAAAGGTCATGATGGACCGCGACAGCGGCCGCTCCAAGGGCTTCGGCTTCGTCGAAATGGCGACCGATGAACAGGCAGCAGCAGCGATCCGTGGCATGAACGGCCAATCGATCGACGGCCGCGCCCTCACCGTCAACGAAGCTCGTCCGCGCGAAGAGCGCAGCGGCGGCGGCGGTGGTGGTTACGGCGGCGGTGGTGGTGGTGGCCGCGGTGGCTATGGTGGCGGTGGCGGCGGTGGCCGCGGCGGCTACTGATCACTGCAGATCACAGCGCTCCTCGCGAGCGATAAGGCGGCGAAGCTTCAAAGGCTCGCCGCCTTTTTCTTTGCCTGCTTCCTTTGCCTGCCGCCCGTGTGGGCCGCGCGAGGCCGTGCGTTGACCGCGGTCATCGTGCGCGGCGCAGGTGATGGGTGACACTCCCGGCGGTTGTTTCCACCCACCAGGAGTTTGCATGGACGTTTCAGTCGCTCACGGCGAAGGCCCGCTTCAGCAGGTCATCACCATCGGCCCGCACCGCCTGCTGGCCGACGCGCCCGTCGCCAATGGCGGGCAAGCCACCGGCCCCGAGCCGCACGACATCCTCGCCGCCGCCCTCGGCGCCTGCACCGCGCTGACCGTCACCCTGTACGCCCGCCACAAGCAGATCGCGCTGCAGGACGTGCAGGTGCGCATCGCCCACGGCCCGCAGGATGGTGGCTATGTCTTCACCAAGCACATCGCCTACGTGGGCACGCTGAGCGCCGAGCAGCGCGAGCGCCTGACCCAGATCGCCGACCGCTGCCCGGTGCACCGCACCTTGAGCGGCACGATACGCATCGAGACCGTCGTGGCTTGACGATCGCGGCCCGGGCTGGCTGTGTCCAGCCCGGATCAAAGGGGTTCAGCCAACGGAAGTGGCGCCGAAAACGGCAGGCGGCAAATGCCGCCGCCTGCCTCGGCAGTCAAACTTCCCTGGAGTACCCCGAATGACAAGAAGCGTGGATCGTGCACGGTGGCTCAAAGCCTTCGTTCCCTCCCTGGTCGCCCTGGCCGTGAGTGCCTGCGGCGGCGACAGCGACCCGCCGCCGCCGCCGGCCGCCGTCGCGCTGGCCAACAGCGATGCGCTCAGCGTCAAGTGGGACGCCGAGACGGCGCTTTCGGTGACGGCCAACGACACCGTCGCCAATGGCACCGCCACGCTGGCCGTCAGCACCGCGCCGGCGCATGGCACCGCCACGGTGTCGGGCCAGACCATCCGCTACACGCCCGCGGCCGGCTACTTCGGCACCGACACGCTGCGCTATCTGCTGACGGTGGGCGACAAGAGCTCCGAAGCCGAGGTGCAGATCGCCGTTGCGGCCGAGCTGACCGTCACCGGCACCGTGCGCGACAACCCGATGCCGGGTGCCAGCGTCGTCGCGACAGTCGCCGGCACCGCGCTGCCTGCGGTGACGGCCGATGCCAACGGCGACTACAGCCTGGTGATCACGACGACCGATCCTTCGGCCTTCATCAGCCTGAAGGCGACCGGTGCCGGTGAGCAGTCCAGCGTCGTCCTGGCGAGCCTGGTGGGCGACGCCGCGGAGGCCGCCGCGGCCTCGACAGCCGGCGCCGTCAACGCGACCACGCTGCCGGCCGCCAACGTGACGCACATCTCCACCGCCATCGCCGTGCTCTCGGAGCAGGCGCTCGGCAAGCCCCCTGCCAGCAGCGCCGACATCAAGGCCGCGCAAGGCCAGTTCACCGCCTCGCAGACGGTCGAGATGGCCACCGCGATCAAGCTGGTGGCCGACAAGGGCGTGGCGCTGCCGAGCGGCAGCGCCGACACGCTGGCGCTGGTCTCGCAGCCCACGGCCTACGCCGGCTTCGTCGTTGCGCAGTCGACCGCCAACCCCACGACCTTTGCCGACACGCGCCAGGAAGTGCTCGGCGATCCGGCCATCGCCGTCACCCCGCCGACGCCGGTCGCCGGCGGCGCCGACACCACGATCCTGCTGGTGCAGGGCGAAGGCGCTTCAGCGAATTCGGCCATCCGCCTGGTGCTGCAGGCCAACGGCACGGCACGCATCGAGTCCGACGCGGTGCGCGCCGCGAAGTGGACAAGCAACGGTGCCGAGATCGCCGTCACCTACGACGCGCCCGCCATCAGCCAGGGGTACTCGAGCACGCTGGACCCGGTCACCCAAAGCCAGAACCTGGTTGAAAACCGGGAGACCGGCTTCGTGCTGCGCCAGCTGGGCGGCTCGACCGGCAGCGGCCCGGCGACCGTGAAATCGCTGGCCAGCTTCACCTACCTCGACGGCTCGCGCGCCGGCCAAACGGGCAGCTCCGACGGCTCGTGGGATGCGCAGACCATGGTCGGTGCCACCACGGCCTTCGTGGCGGACGAGTTCGCCGCCGGCGCGCGCTGGGCCGGCGTGATCTCGAGCGACTTCTCGCCGATCACCTCCAGCTACGTGGACCAGGACATCCTCGTCGTGGTCGACGCCACCAAGGTGACGTTCGAGCGCTCGCAGCAGGCCGGCACCTACCGCCTGGTCGATGGCAAGCTGGAGCTGACGATGGGCGACGCGGTGTTCACCTACTCGCGCCTGTTCGTCGGCCCTCGCGGCGAAGAGCGCTGGCTCGCCGAGAAGCGCGTCAACTCGGTGCTGGCCTGGGTCTACGAGCCGGCGGCAGTCAAGGTCCAGAGCAACACGGGCTTCAGCGCCGCGGCACTCGCGAACCGGTGGGCGAGCTACATCAACGTGGGCGTCTCGTCGGGCCAGTTCCTGATCGAGCTGTTCTCGGACGGCACGGGCCGCGGCGTTTCGGTCGATGCGACCGGCGAGGAGTACCCGCAGGAACTCGGCCTGTGGAGCGTGAGCACCGCAGGCGAGATGTCGCTGAAGCGCGGCTGCAACCCGACCTATGCCGGCTGCACGCCCTGGCACCAGCGCGACTGGCGCCTGCTGGGCAGCTCGGGTGACCGGATCTACGTGCTCGAACGCCTGAAGATCCAGCCCAGCTACGACCAGTACCGCGTCAACGTGTACACGGTGCAGCCCAAGCCCTGAGCTTCGCAGGGCCGGCTAGACTCCTCGACCGACAGGCTGCTGGGGCGGTAGCGCGACCTACCGTCGCCAGCACCGGCGAGGGGGTTGACCATGTACCTGAAGCGACGACATGCCCTGGCTGCCGGGGCGCTGGTGGCGGCCGCGCTGCCCGCCGGGGCCGCCGAGCCCCCGCTGCTCGAGGCGGTGCAGCAGGCCATACAGCCGGCGCCGCTGCAGGCCACCGTGCAGGCGCTGGTCGGCTTCGGCACCCGCCACACGCTGTCCGATACCAGGAGCGACACGCGCGGCATCGGTGCCGCGCGGCGCTGGGTGCAGGCGCGGCTGGAGGCCGTGGCCAAGGAGTGCGGCGGCTGCCTGGAGGTGAGGGCGGTGTCGCAGACCGTGACCGGCCCCCGCATCCCGCAGCCCACCGAAGTGGTCGACGTGGTTGCGGTACAGCGCGGCACGAGCGAGCCGAACCGGGTGGTGGTGATCACCGGCCACCTCGACTCGCGCGCCAGCGACGTGATGGACGCCACCAGCGACGCGCCCGGCGCCAACGACGACGCCTCCGGCGTGGCGGCGGTGATGGAGGCGGCGCGCGTGCTCTCGCGCTACAAGTTCCGCTCGACCATCGTCTACGGCGTGCTCTCCGGCGAGGAGCAGGGGCTGCACGGCGGCAAGATCCTGGCCGACCACGCCAAGGCCCAGGGCTGGCAGGTCGAGGCCAATCTCAACAACGACATCGTCGGCAATACGCATGGGGCCGACGGCGTGAACGACAACGCCACGGTGCGCGTCTTCTCCGAAGGCACCAAGGCCACCGAGACGGCGCAGCAGGCGAGCCGGCGGCGCTACAACGGCGGCGAGCTCGATTCGCCGTCGCGCAACCTGGCGCGCTACATCGCCGCGCTGGCCGAGCGCAGCCTCACCAACCTGAAGGTCGAGATGGTCTACCGCACCGACCGCTACGGCCGCGGCGGCGACCAGGTGGAGTTCCTCAACGCCGGCTTCCCGGCGGTGCGCCTCACCGAAGCGCACGAGGACTACACGCGCCAGCACCAGGACCTGCGCACGCAGGACGGCGTGCACTATGGCGACACCATCGACGGCATCGACTTTCCCTACCTCGCGCAGGTGACGCGCCTGAACGCGCTCACGCTGGCCTCGCTGGCCAGCGCACCCGCGCCGCCCACCGGCGTGAGCATCGAAGGCGCCGTCACGCCCCACACCACCGTCAAGTGGCAGCCGGTGCCCGGCGCCGCCGCCTACCGCGTCTCGTGGCGCGGCACCACCGACCCGCAGTGGCGCCACAGCCGCGTGGTGGCGGGCGATGCACGGCAACTGCAGTTGAAGAACATCGTCATCGACGACTGGTTCTTCGGCGTCTCGGCGATATCTGCCGACGGCCATGAATCGCCCACGGTGTTTCCCGGCGACGCCGGGGCCTTCTAGCCCCGCACCTCGCGCCGCCCCGCGCAACCCTGCATACGCCAGGGAAACGCGCCGCCCCTGCAGGGCGCCACTACACTGCATCATGGCGCGAACGAGAATCGTTCGCGCTCATTCGCGCTGGCCGGCCGTTGGCGTCCGGCGCTGCGCTGCGCCATCAAACTGGAGACAACCCGTGATCATCCGCCTCGCCCTGCTCACCCTGGCCCTGCATGCCGCATCCGCCCAAGCCCAGGAGAAGGTGCTCAACCTCTACAGCGCCCGCCACTACCAGACCGACGAAGCGCTGTACGCCAACTTCACCAAGGCCACCGGCGTCAAGATCAACCGCATCGATGCCGACGACGCGGGCGTGCTGACGCGGCTGAAGAACGAGGGCGCCGCCAGCCCGGCGGACGTGGTGCTGCTGGTCGATGCCGCGCGGCTCTGGAAGGCGGAGTCCGACGGCCTGTTCCAGCCCGTCAAGTCCACACTGCTCGAGTCCCGCATCCCGGCCACGCTGCGCGGCAAGGACAGCGGCCAGGGCTCGGCCTGGTTCGGCTTCTCGACCCGCGCGCGGGTGGTGGTCTACAGCAAGGGCACGGTGGCCAAGGACGACGTGGACACCTACGCCGAGCTGGCCGAGCCCAAGAACAAGGGGCGCGTCTGCACCCGCTCCGGCTCGCACCCCTACAACCTGTCGCTGTTCGGCTCGCTGCTTGAACGCAGCGGGCCCGAGAAGACCGAGGCCTGGCTGCAAGGCATGGTCACCAACATGGCCCGCGCGCCCAAGGGCGGCGACACCGACCAGATCAAGGCCGTGGCCGCCGGCGAATGCCAGGTGGCGCTGACCAACAGCTACTACCTGGCCCGCCTGATGCGCTCCCAGACCCCGGAAGACCGTGCCGTGGTCGAGAAGATCGCCATCGTGTTCCCCGACCAGCAGGGCGTGGGCACGCATGTCAACGTCGCTGGCGGCGCCGTGGCCACCCATGCCAAGAACCGGGCCGCGGCGGTGCAGTTCCTCGAGTACCTGGCGAGCGACGAAGCGCAGGGCTACTTTGCCAACGGCAACAACGAGTGGCCGGCGGTGCGCGGCGTGAAGGTGGCCAATGCCGCGCTCGACAGCCTGGGCGACTTCAAGCAGGAGGCCGTGCCGGTGGCCGCGGTGGGCGCGAACCAGGCCAAGGTGCAGCAGATGCTGGACCGCGTGGGCTACAAGTAGGCGCGCGCGGCGGGCCGCCGGCGGCCGCGCTCACTTCGGGTCGAACGAGCGCGTGATCGTGCGCGACAGCAGCAGCACCGGGATCAGGCCCACGGCGACGATCGCCAGCGACGGCAGCGAGGCCTCGGCCAGCCGCTCGTCGCGGGCCAGGTTGTAGGCCACCACGGCCAGTGTCTCGCTGCCGAACGGGCGCAGCACCAGCGTCGCCGGCAGCTCCTTCATCGTATCGACGAAGACCAGCAGGGCGGCCGCCAGCGCCGAGCGCCGCAGCAGCGGCAGGTGCAGCCGGCCGAACAGCCGCGCCCGGCCGGCGCCCAGCAGGCGCGAGGTTTCGTCGATGGACAGCGGCACGCGCGAGTAGCCCGCTTCGACGCTCTGCAAGGCCACCGCCGAGAAGCGCACGAGATAGGCGAAGAGCACCCCCGCGACGGTGCTGGTGAACAAGGCTGCCGCACCGCTCTGCGGCCAGCGCGCTTGCACCCAGGCCACCGGCAGCATGATGCCTATGGCCACCACCGCCCCAGGGATGGCATAGCCCAGCGAGAGCACGCGCGCACCCAGGGCCAGCAGCCCATCCAGGCGCGATACCTGCTGGCGCTGCGCGAAACCCAGCGCCAGCGCCAGCAGCGTGGCCATCGCCGCCGCGATGGCCGCAAGCCTGAAGCTGGCCCAGGCCCATTGCGCGAAGCGGTCCAGCGGCAGGCCGAAGGCGTTGCCCGTGGCCTCGCGCCACAGCATCGCCCCCAGCCACGCCACCGGCAGCACGAAACCCAGCAGCACCGGCAGCGCGCACAGCGCGGTGGCCGCCAGCGCCGCGCCGCCGCGCAGGCGCACGGCCTGCGCTTCGCCGGACCGCGGTGCGCCGCCGCGCGTGGACGCGAATCGCAGCCGCGACTGCGCGCGGCGCTCGAGCGCCAGCAGCAGCGCGACCACCCCCAGCAGCATCGATGCGAGCTGCGCCGCCGCCGTCGCGTCGTTCATCGACAGCCAGGCGCGGTAGATGCCCGTCGTGAACGTGGACAAGCCGAAGTACGAGCCCACGCCGTAGTCGGCCAGGGTCTCCATCAGCGCCAGCGCCACGCCGGCCATCAGTGCCGGCCGCGCCAGCGGCAGCGCCACAGTGCGCACGCGGCGGCCCAGACCGGCGCCCAGCAGCCGCGCGGCTTCCATCAGGTGCCCGGCGCGCTCGCCCAGGGCCGCGCGGGTGAGCAGGTAGACGTAGGGGTACAGGCACAGCACGAACAGCAGGATCGCCCCCCACAAGCTGCGCACGTCGGGCCACAGCGCGCCCTGCAGCCCGAAGGCGGCGCGCAAGCCGCCCTGCACCGGCCCGCTGAACTGCAGGGCGTCGGTGTAGGCGTAGGCCAGCACGTAGGCCGGCATGGCCAGCGGCAGCAGCAGGGCCCATTCGAACAGCGCCCGGCCGGGGAAGCTGAACAGCGCCACCGCCACCGCCGTGGCCACTCCCAGCAGCGCCACGCCTGCCGCCACGCCGAGCGACAGCCACAGCGACTCGATCGCATAGCTGCCGAGCACCGTCTGCGCCTGGTGCCGCAGCACCGCCAGGGCCTCGGCATCGAAGGCCAGCCACGAGCCCACCACGGCCGCCACCGGCAGGGCCAGCAGCAGGCAGACCAGCGTCAGCAGGCCGCGCATGGCGCGGCGACCGGGCCGGGCCCGGAGATGCCGGCGAGGCTGGCGTCAGGGCGCCCGTGGCGGGCATGGGCGGAGGCAATGGAGAAAGGGATGCGAACCATTTTTATTGCGATTGGCGTCGATATCATAGGTGGATGTTTCTTCAGCTCGAGGGCCTGAGCGTCCGCTATCCGCGCAGCGCCGCCCAGCAGTCCGCGGTCGATGGCGTGTCGCTCGCGATGGCCGCCGGCCAGATCGGCGTGCTGATCGGCCCCTCGGGCTGCGGCAAGACCTCGCTGCTGCGCGCCGTGGCAGGCCTGGAGCCCGCAGCGGCCGGCCGCATCGCGATGGCCGGCGACGTGCTGAGCCAGGGCGGCGGCGCGCATGTACCGGCCGAGGCGCGGCGCATCGGCATGGTGTTCCAGGACTACGCACTCTTCCCGCACCTGAGCGTGGCCGACAACATCGCCTACGGCCTGCACCGCCTGCCGCGCGCCGAGCGGCAGGCGCGCGTCCAGCAGATGCTGGAGCTCGTCGGCCTGGCCCATGCCGGCCCGCGCGCGCCGCACCAGCTCTCGGGCGGGCAGCAGCAGCGCATCGCGCTGGCGCGCGCGCTGGCGCCGGCGCCCCGGCTGCTGCTGCTGGACGAGCCCTTCTCCAGCCTCGACGTGGACCTGCGCGAGCGCCTCGCGCACGACGTGCGCCAGATCCTCAGGCAGCACGGCACCACCGCCCTGGTCGTCACGCACGACCAGCACGAAGCCTTTGCCCTGGGCGATGTGGTCGGCGTGATGAACCACGGCCGGCTCGAGCAATGGGACGATGCCTACACCCTCTACCACCGGCCTGCCAGCCGCTTCGTCGCACAGTTCATCGGCCACGGCGTCTTCGCGCCGGCGCGCATCGTCGCCAACGGCGGCGGCAGCCGTGTCGAGACGCCGCTCGGCGAGCTGAACGACGCCGCCGAGTGCCCCTTGCCCGGGGCCTACCCGAACGGCGAGTGCGATGTGCTGCTGCGCGCCGACGACATCGTGCACGACGACGCCAGCGGGGTGAAGGCACGCATAGAACGCAAGGCCTTCCGCGGCTCGGAGTTCCTGTACACGCTGCGGCTGGAGAGCGGCGAACAGGTGCTGGCGCACGTGCCTTCGCACCACGATCACCAGGTCGGCGAATGGATAGGCATCCGCCCCGAGGTGGACCACGTCGTCACCTTCGACAGGGTGCCCGCCGCATCCGGCTGACGCCAGCGGAAATGGCGGGGCCGCGGCCCCGACCGTCGGCCCGTGTGGGGAACCAACCCGCCGATGCAGCGCTGCCTACCTGTAAGACCATGCAGGTTGAACTCGCGAACGCCCGACCCTAAAGTCTGACGGGACAGTCCCGCCTGCGTGAACGGCTTCCAGCCGTGTCGCCAGCCGGGGCATCGCCTGAGCGATCGGGCGCGAGCAAGGGAGTCGGTCTCCTCAGGAGCCGAGCGGTTGTTTTCAACGTGACGTGGATGAGCTGATATCTCTGTGAGGAGTGACGCCGGTGATCGATCTGCAAGACCTTCTGGCGGTAGCGGTGGAGCTTCGGGCGCGAAACCCCCTCGCGTCGGCACGTACGGTGCTCGATGTCGTCATGCATGCGCCTCCGGGCGGGCGTCTCAAGACGCACTCGGTGGCCGACGTGGAGCTGGGTTGGCTGAGTCCGCGCGGGCGGTTCGCCACGCTGCTGCGCGAAGCGCTGGCGCCGGAGATCGAGGAGGAGTTCAGCCAGCTGCTCGACGACCCCGCCGCGGAGGTCCGCCAGGTGTTCTGGGAGCTGTGGGAGCAGACGGTCTTGCGCCGCTTCTGTGCCGGCTACTTCGGCTGGGCCGAATCCGAAGTGGACGAGCTCGCTCGCCGCTTCAGGCTGCAGCTCGCCGAGATGGATCTGCGCCGCGAGACGGCCACCGCTGCGGCAGCCGGTGTGCGCAAGGCCGCGTAGGAAGCCGGCCGGGCCGGTGCAGCGCAGGCGCTCCGGCCGCGCCTTGCCGTGAGCGCCCGCGGCTGGGTCGCCGACAGCCGAGGCGTGGTGCGCGCGTGAGCGTCAGGCGCCGCCGGTTTCTTCGAGCAGCGAAAACCGCACCGGCAGCACCTCGCGCACCGAGACCGCGTTGCGGTTGTCCTTTTCGACCAGCATGAGTTGCTGCACCTCGGGCAGGCCGGCGGGGATGACCATCCGGCCTCCCGGCGTCAACTGGTCGAGCAGCGTGGGCGGGATGAGGTCGGGTGCCGCCGTGACGATGATCTTGTCGAACGGCGCATGCTCGGGCCAGCCGGCACGGCCGTCGCCGACGCGGACATCGACGTTGCTGCAGCCTTGCCGGGCCAGACGCTGCCGAGCGTCGAGGGCCAAGGCTTCGATCAGTTCGACGCTGTAGACATGCTGCGCCAGCTCGGCCAGGATCGCCGTCTGGTAACCGAGCCCGGTGCCGACCTCCAGCACCACGTCGGTCGGCTGCAGGTCGAGCAGGTCGGTCATCAGGGCGACGATGAACGGCTGCGAGATGGTCTTGCCGCAGCCGTTCGGCAAGGGCATGTCGGCGTAGGCGAGGGCCTGCAGCTCGGGCCGCACGAATTCATGGCGGGGGACCTTGCCCATGGCCTCCAGGACGCGCCGGGCCAGCGACGCCTTGCCCAGGCGCGAGGTCAGGAAGATCGTCTGCGCGGCAATCTCCGCGACCATGTACTGGCGCAGCACTGCGGGATCCGGGGCGCTCATGGGACGCTGCAACGCGAGATCGGGCTGGCGGCAACCATCCCTGTGCCTACCTTGTCGGCTTCACTTCAAGGCGGCAACCATCTTGCGCATTTCGCTGACGGAGAACCCGCGCAAGGTCTGCGTGCGGACGTTGCCCAGCGAGGCCATCTTCAAGCTCAGGGTCATCGAGGCGTCCTCCGTGCCTTCGGTGACCAGCACCATGTCGTAGGCGCCGGTGGTCCAGTGAGCACTCTTGATCGTGATGCCGGCCGCTTCGGCCAGTGACTTGAAGGCCTCGAAGCGTTCCGGCGAGTCCTTGATGGCGCGTGCGCCCTGGTCGGTGAAGTTCGCCAAGGTGATGAATGCGGGCATGACCGTTCTCCTCGATCCTGGGATCGATTGAGTGACACGACGGTCGATGTGTCGCAGCGAGGCCGGGTAAGGCCGCCATTGCCTCGGCCCCTGAAGAATGGAACCAAGCGAATCATTGACGCTATACCCGTTCTGCAGCGTTGACAAGGCAGGCTGCTGCACCCGAGGCTGCGCGTTGGTGCACCGCACAGGCCGAACCGGCCCCGCGCCGCGCGCCGGCCGCGCCGCGGGGGCTCTCGGCGGACGAATGGCGACTGATGCCCTTTCTCTCCGAGCCGCCGCGCGGGCGGGTTCGGCGCTGATGCCTGCAGCGGGCTCCAGCCTTCTTCTTGTCCTACACCGTGTCGAGACTCCGCGCGCTTGACGGGCCACGGTGAGGTGTCCAAGCTGGTGAAAAGAACACCGCGCCACAGAGCGTGCGGCGCACGGACCAATCACACGACACGGACCAGGGAGCTGCCATGACCGCCACAACACCCATCGCCTCCTCCAGCCCCGAGCTGCATCGACAGGCACTGCTCGACGCACGGCGCAAGGCCAACGGCGGCCCGCCCCGCAACAAGGACAAGACGCCTCAGGACGGACCGGCGTCCGAGTCGGTGGCTGGCGAAGAAGACCCAGGTGCCGCGCTCGATGAGCCGGTTGCGCAAGCTGGCACGGGGGCACCCGTCGAGAAGCATGAGCCGGCGGCGTCGAAGCGGGCTTGAAAGCAAGCGTGCCGATCTGCCTTCGGGGCGTGCGTTGCACTGACGAATGGCTTTCTGCTCCGCTTCTCGTCGATTTGTACCAGACAAGGGGAGCCAGCATGAACTTCATGCACAAGCTGATTTTTCCCATCGCAGCGCTTGTCTGCTGCGCCGGTGCGTTGGCACAGACGATTGGCCAGCCGACCTACACGCTCATCGAGTCCGACAAGAAGGTTTTCGGCCGCGCGTCATACGACTTTCGCAATGTGGGCTTCATCGACTACTGGTGGGTGGGGCACGACCCGTCAGACGGGCCGTTCAAGGCCGTCCGCGGTGTCAGCGGAAAGTACAGCGCCGTGCAGGCGTTCTCGCTGCCCACCATGGCCGTCGACGGGACCAACATGGATCGTCACGAATGCGGCTTCCTCCACTTGAACGACGACGGCAAGATTGACATCGTCTGCACCGTGGGGGCAGACAGGGGGGTGGGCGAAGGGCCGAACGACGTTTACCGCAATGATTCGACTGACCGGTCCCTCCGCATGACCCGCATCGAGGGCGACATGCTGCCCACCGGCATCGAAGACCCGACGGGTCGGCACCGCGCGCTGGAGCCGTTCCGGTTCGCGGACGGCAGCCAG
>DATHWJ010000170.1:0-8319 GCA_035460745.1 Ideonella sp.
GGCGTGCGCCTGGTGAGCTACGCGCTGCACTGGATCAAGGCCGAGATCCACGAGTACATCCTGAAGAACTGGCGCATGGTCAAGGTGGCCACCACCAAGGCGCAGCGCAAGCTGTTCTTCAACCTGCGCTCGATGAAGCAGAACATGAAGGGCGAGGCCAGCGAGGCCAACCTGCACCGCTCCACGCTGACACCGGCCGAGGTCGAGCGCATGGCGCGCGAGCTCAACGTCAAGCCGGACGAAGTCATCGAGATGGAAACCCGGCTCTCGGGTGGCGACGTGGCGCTGGAGCCCACGCAGAACGACGACGGCGAGGAGAGCTACGCCCCCATCGCCTACCTGGCCGACGACAGCAGCGAGCCGACCCGGGTGCTGGAAGCCCGCAGCCGCGACCACCTGTCGGGCGACGGCATCGTCGGCGCGCTGGACGTGCTGGACGACCGCAGCCGGCGCATCGTCGAGGAGCGCTGGCTCAAGGTCAACGACGACAGTTCCGGCGGCATGACGCTGCACGAGCTGGCGGCCGAGTACGGCGTCAGCGCCGAGCGCATCCGCCAGATCGAGGTGGCGGCGCTGAAGAAGATGCGCAAGGCGTTGGAAGTGGCCTGAGATGACAACGGCTCCTACGGGAGCCGTTTCTCAGTGCCCCACGTCGCAAAGCCGCACCCCCGACCCATAGCACCAACCCCAACCAAGGGGCGTGCGCGGATCCGGCTCCGCCGGTCCGCCGCGCTGCCTTGCAGGCCGCGCCGGGCCAGTGGCCCGGCCCTTCGCCAGGCACAACGGGTCCACTGGACCCTTTGTGTCCGGGCTCAGCCCCCTCGGGGGGCGGGGAGCGCCAGCGACCGTGGGGGCTTCAGTTCTCCGCCAGCAGCGTCTTCAAGTCCTGCGCCAGCGCCTCGCTGCCGCTGCCGTAGCGCACGTAGACCCGCACCCTGCCCTGCTTGTCGAACAGGAAGGAGGCGGCGGTGTGGTCCACCGTGTAGCTGCCTTCGGTCTTGCCTGGCACCTTGGCGTAGAAGACCTTGAACTCGCGGGCGGCCTTTTGCGTCTGCTCGGGCGTGCCGTGCAGCGCGACGAAGTCGGGGCCGAAGTTGGCCATGTAGGCCTTCAGCACCTCGGGCGTGTCGCGCTCGGGGTCGACCGTGACGAAGACCGCCTGCACCTTGTCGCCCTCGGCGCCGAGCTGCTTCTTGACCGCGGCCACCTCGGCCAGCGTGGTCGGGCAGACGTCGGGGCACTGCACGTAGCCGAAGAAGACCACCACCGCCTTGCCCTTGAAATCGGCCAGCGTGCGGGGCTTGCCCTCGGCGTCCGTCAGGGCCAGCTGCTTGGCGTAGTCGGCGCCGGTGATGTCGACGCCCTTGAACTCGACGGGCGGTTTGCTGCAGCCAGCGACGATCGCGAGCGAGGTGGCCAGCAGGGCGGCGAGGGCGGGGCGGCGGAACATCATGGGGCGGCGTCTCAGGAAAACAGCAGCGGGCTGAGGTAGTGGTCCAGCAGCAGCGCCGCAAAGAGCAGCGACAGGTACCAGATCGAAAAGCGGAAGGTCTCGCGTGCCAGCGCATCGGAATAGCTGCGCCACAGCCGGAAGCCGTACCACACGAAGCCGGCGCCCAGCCCCACCGCGCAGGCCAGGTAGATCCAGCTGCTCATGCCGTGCACGAAGGGCAGCAGCGCGCCGGCGAACAGCACCAGCGTGTAGAGAAAGACGTGCAGCCGGGTGAACTCGGCCCCGTGCGTCACCGGCAGCATCGGCAGGCCGGACTTGCGGTAGTCCTCGGCGCGGTAGAGCGCCAGGGCCCAGAAGTGCGGCGGCGTCCAGAGGAAGATGATCAGGCAGAGCAGCCAGGCTTCCGGGCCGGCGTCGCCGCGCACGGCGGCCCAGCCCAGCACCGGCGGCATCGCGCCGGAGGCACCGCCGATCACGATGTTCTGCGGCGTCATCGGCTTCAGGATCACGGTGTAGACCACCGCGTAGCCGACGAAGGTGGCCAGCGTCAGCCACATCGTGATCGGGTTGACCCAGAACCACAGCACCGCGCAGCCCATCCCGCACAGCACGGCGGAGAACAGCAGCGTGTGGTTGTCGTCCAGCTCGCCCTTGGCGGTGGGCCGCCAGGCGGTGCGCTTCATGCGGCGGTCGATCTCGCGCTCGACGATGCAGTTGAAGGCCGCCGCCGCGCCGGCCACCAGCCAGATGCCGGCGGTGGCCGCGATCACGATGCGCCAGTCCGGCCAGCCGGGGCTGGCGAGCAGCATGCCGATCACGGCGCAGAAGACGATCAGCTGCACCACGCGCGGCTTGGTCAGCGCGTAGTACTGCGACCAGCGGGAGGCCGGCGCGGGAGGGGAAACGATCGTGGGCGTCATCGGAGTCGTCATCATGCCAACAAGGCGGTGCGGCCGGCCAGCGCCGACGAAGAAGCAGGGCGCCGGCAACGCGCCGCGAGCGAAACGCTCACCAGCACCAGGCCGGCCGCCCCGGCCGTGTGGGCCAGTGCGGCCACCAGCGGCCATTGCAGCACCACGTTGCCCAGCCCGCTGGCGAGCTGCAGGGCCAGCAGCGCCAGCAGGGTTTTCGCAAAGCGCCGCGCCGCCGGCCCGGGCTGGCGCCAGAGCGCGCGCACCAGCACCAGCAGCGCGATCGCCAGCACCAGCGCAAAGCCGCGGTGCACCCAGTGGATGGCGACCAGCGCCTCGGCGGGCAAGAAGCCGCCGTGGCCGGCGCGGCCCAGCTCGCGCAGCAAGGTGAAGCCGTGTTCGAAGTCCATCGTGGGCCACCACTGGCCATTGCACTGCGGGAAGCCCTGGCAGGCCAGCACGGCGTAGTTGGTACTGACCCAGCCGCCCAGCGCGATCTGCGCCGTGAGCAGCACCAGCACCGCCTTCACGCCGCGGCGCAGCCCCTCGGGCAGCGCCAGCGGCCGGTCCAGGTAGGCCTCGCGCTGTATCGCCAGCAAGGCCAGCAGCACCATGCCGCCCAGCAGGTGCAGCGTGACGATCAGCGGGTAGAGCTTGAGCGTGACGGTGAACTTGCCGAAGGCGCCTTGCACGATGACCCAGGCCAGCGTGGCCGCCGGCCACCACCACGAGTGCGGCAGCTGCCTGCGGCCGGCCCAGCTGGCGGCGGTGAGCACCAGGATCAGCGCCCCGACGACCATCGCGAGGTAGCGGTGGACCATCTCTATCCAGGCCTTGCGCGGCGTGACGGGCCCGGAGGGCTGTGCCGAGGCCGCGGCGCTGATATCGTCGTGCGCAGCCAGCGGGCTGGCCTCGCCGTAGCAGCCGGGCCAGTCCGGGCAGCCGAGGCCGGCGTCGCTCAGGCGGGTGAAGGCGCCGAAGACGATCAGGTCGAAGGTCAGGAACAGCGTCAGCGCCGTCAGCGCGGCCAGCCGGGTGCGCGCGTCGCCCCGGCGCGAGCGCAGCCAGACCCAGGCCAGCGGCAGCAGCGCGATGCCGCCGGCCAGCAGCAGCAGGCGCAGCGTCGGCGCCAGGTCGATGGCGGCCCCGCTGGCGTTCATGCCGCGCCCTGCCCCGCCGCAGCGCGGCGTGGTGCGCGGGACACCGTCAGGCCGCTCATAGCGGCTCGCGGCCCGGCCGGTCCCACGAGCTGGACGCGCGCAGCAGCCGCTCCAGGTCGCGCTTGAACTTCATCGGGTCGAGCTCGGCGGGCGTGCGCATCATCCACTCGCCCATGGGATCGACCAGGTAGAGGTGGTCTTCGAGAGCGTGGCCGGGCTCGGGCGCCAGCCAGCGCGCCAGCGCGGCGCGCGGCACGCGCAGCACGGTGCCGGCGTCGCCGCTCTGCATCGCGCGGGCGATCGCGGGCCGCAGCGGCGCGTCGTCGGTGACCAGCCAGACACGGTCGATGCGGTCTTGTTCGCGGCCGGTCATCTCGCGCAGCTGGCGCTGGTCGTACAGCAGCGTCTCGCAGCGCTTGTCGCAATCGCCACCGGCCACCACCGCCAGCAGCCACTGGCCGTGCAGCGAGCTGGCGGCCACCGGCTGGCCGCCCAGGTCGCGCAGCGGCAGCTCGGCCGGCAGGCCGCGGGTCGGCTGTATCAGCGTGGCGTAGTTGCTGCGCGCGCCGGGGCGCACGACGAAGTAGGTGAAGTAGGACAGCAGCACCGGCGCGGCGCAGGTCAGCAGCACCAGCAGCATCACGAAGCGGCCTCGCCGGGTGCGCTGGCCGCTGCCGTCGGTCTGCGGCATGTCGACCGAATGCACGGTCAGGCCGACCGGGTCAGCCGCGGGGGCGGCGGCGCGGCCGGATGAGTTGGAACCAGACATAAAGCCCTGCGATGAGGGCGCAGAAGATGAACCACTGCGCCGCGTAGCCGTAATTTTTTTGCACGTCGACAGCGGGTTGGGGCCAGTCGCGCTGCAGGCCGTCCGCCGTTTGGCCCGGCGACGGCAACTCGATGATGGACAGCGGCAGCAGGCTCAAACCCGCCTCGGTCGCCAAGCTGTCCAGATCGACATTTTGCCGGATCGTACCGGGGGCGTCCGGCCCGAGGTCCGCCAGGCGCGAAGGAGGTGGGGCCACTCGGCCGCTGACGCTGACTTCGCCGCTGGGCGTGACGATGGGCGGCAGCCGGGTGCGGTCCTGCATGTCGCGCGGGATCCAGCCGCGCTGGACCACCACGGCCCGGCCGGGCGGGCTCGCCAGGCGCAGCGGCGTCAGCACGAAGAAGCCGGGTCGGCCGCCCATCTGGCGGTTGTCCAGGTAGACCGTGTGGGCCGGCAGCCACTCGCCTCGCAGCGTGATGCGGCGGTAGTGCTGGCCCAGCGCCTGGGCGGCATTGCCGGCCAGTTGCTCGGCAGGCAGCGGCGGCGCGGCGGCCTGGCTGGCCAGCGCGGCTTGCAGCGCGAGCTTCTGCGCGGCGCGGTCGAGCTGCCAGGCCCCCATGCGCGCGGTCACCGCCATGCCCGTCAGCGCGGCCAGCAGGATCACGATGCGGCGGGCCGCCGGGCTCATGACAGTGCCACCGGCAGACCCCGCGGCCGAGGCGGCACGGGGGTGGGTGAAATAATGCGGGTCATGAGAGTGATCATCATCGTCGCCGGGCTGGCGATTCTCGGGGCGCTGGCCAGCGCCGGCCTGTTCATGCTGCGGCGTGACAGCCGCAAGCAGGGCGCGGAGTCACGCATGGCTTGGGCGCTCGCGGTGCGGGTCGGGCTCTCGGTATCGCTGTTCCTCTTCGTCTTGCTGGCGTACTGGCTGGGCTGGATAGAGCCGACCGGCTTGCCGCTGGGCCGCTGACGGCAAGGCGAAAGCCCGCCCACCGCAAGAAAAAAACGCCGCTGGACGCGGCGTTTTTTTTGGCGGCAGGATCGCCCGGATCGCTGCAGTGCGGTCAGAACCAGTAGACGACGATGTACAGGCCCAGCCAGACCACGTCGACGAAGTGCCAGTACCAGGCCGCGCCCTCGAAGCCGAAATGGCGCTGCGGCGTGAAGTGGCCCTTGCCCAGGCGCAGGGTGATGAACAGCAGCATCAGCATGCCGACGAACACGTGGAAGCCGTGGAAGCCGGTCAGCATGAAGAAGGTGGAGCCATAGATGCCCGAGGTCAGCTTGAGGTTCAGCTCGCTGTAGGCATGCATGTACTCGTACACCTGGAAGCCCAGGAAGGTGATGCCCAGCAGCACCGTGAGCCACATCCAGAAGATGGTCTTGGCGCGCTGGTTGGCGATCAGCGCGTGGTGCGCGATCGTCAAGGTGACGCCGGAGGTCAGCAGGATGGCGGTGTTGATGGTCGGGATGGGCCACGGGCCCATCGTGGTGAACGGGGCCACGGTGCCGGCCGGCGAGGCAGTGGCGCCGGCCACGCTGCTCGGCCAGACGGCCTTGAAGTCGGGCCAGAGCAGCTGGTTCTCCAGGCTGCCTAGGCTGGGCAGCGCGTGCACGCGGGCCCAGTACAAAGCACCGAAGAAGGCCGCGAAGAACATCACCTCCGAGAAGATGAACCAGCTCATGCTCCAGCGGAACGAGATGTCGATGCGGTCGGAGTACTGGCCGGTCTCGCTCTCGCGGATGGCCTGCCCGAACCACTGGAACAGCGTGGCGAACAGGATCGCCAGGCCGAGCGCCAGCGCATACGCGCCCCAGGCATGCGCGTTGATCCACTGGCCCGCGCCCAGGATCACGAAGAACAGGCCGAGCGCCGCCATCGCCGGGTGGCGCGACGGGGCGGGCACGTAGTAGTAGGGCGTCGCCCCGTGGTTGCTTGCTGCCGACATGTGCTGTCTCTCCTCGATTCCTGAATTACGCGCTGTCTGTAGTCTAAGTTCTCGAAATCTGCCGCTCAGGCCGCGACGCCGGCACCGATGATCCATTGGACCAGCACCAGCAGCACGAGCACGAACAGTGCCGCGCCGATGACGCCGGCGACGATCACATGTACCGGGTTGAGCCGGGCCAGGTCGCTCTCGTGGTCCCTGCCGCGGCGCACGCCGAAAAACGACCAGGCCACCGCGCTCATCGTGCCCAGGAACGAGCCCTTGCGCGCCACGGCCTGCTTCAAGCTGTCGCCAGGCTGCTCGGGATGGTCGGCGTTCACGACTGGGGTGCCTTCGCGGTGGCGTCGCCGCTGTCTGCACGGTGCCCTGCGGGGGCCGCCGGCACCTTGCCGCCCACCTCGAAGAAGGTGTACGACAGCGTGATCGTGGTGACGTCCTTCGGCAGCTTGGCGTCCACATAGAACACCACCGGCCACTGCTTGGCCTCGCCCGGCTTCAGGATGTACTCGTTGAAGCAGAAGCACTCGAGCTTGTTGAAATGCGGCCCGGCCTGCATCGGCGCGTAGCTCGGGATGGCCTGGGCGGCCATGGTGCGGTTCTGCACGTTGCGGAACTCGTACATCACGGTGGCCATCTCGCCCGGGTGCACCTGCATCGAGTTCATCGCCGGCTTGAACTCCCACGGGCCGCGGGCGTTGGCGTCGAACTCGACTGTGATGCTGCGGCTCATGTCGACCTGGGTATTGGCCGGGCGCTCGCGGCTGTTGCCGCCTGCCGCACCGGTGCGCTGCTCCGCCAGCGACAGCACATTGATGCCCAGGGCCTCGCAGATGTGCTTGTAGAGCGGGACCAGTGCGTAGCCGAAGCCGAACATGGCCAGCGTCACGACCGAGAGCTTGCCGACCATGCGCAGGTTGTCGCGCTTGAGTCCGCTCAGTCCGTCCAGCAACTTCATCGGCTTGGCCTTGGCGTTGCCGCTCAGTGGTTGAACAACGCGATCTTGACCACGAAGCCCACGCCCAGCACGATGGCCACCGAGGCCAGGATCAAGGCCAGCCTCAGGTTGGCTTTGCGTTGTTGCTCGGAGGGGGCCATGGTGGGCATTTCGCAGGAGCGGCTCAGCCGATCACCCTGGTCGCGGTGACGTCCAACTTGGGCGGGGTCTCGAAGGTGTGGAACGGGGCCGGCGACGGCACTTCCCACTCCAGGCCCTCGGCGCCGTCCCAGGGCTTTTGCGGTGCCGGTTCGCCCTTGCCGCGCATCATCGGCACGACGACGAACAGGAAGAAGTACACCTGCATCAGTCCGAAGCCGAAGGCACCGACGGTCGCGAGCATGTTGAAGTCGGTGAACTGCATCGGGTAGTCGGCGTAGCGGCGCGGCATGCCGGCCAGGCCCAGGAAGTGCATCGGGAAGAAGGTGACGTTGAAAAAGATCAACGAGCCCCAGAAGTGGATCTTGCCGCGGGTCTCGCTGTACATCACGCCGGTCCACTTCGGGCCCCAGTAGTAGAAGCCCGAGAACAGGCCATACAGCGAGCCCGCCACCAGCACGTAGTGGAAGTGGGCGACGACGTAGTAGGTGTCCTGCAGTTGCTGGTCGACCGGCGCCATCGACAGGATCAGGCCGGTGAAGCCGCCCATAGAGAAGACGAACAGGAAGCCCACCGCGAACAGCATCGGCGTCTCGAAGGTCATCGAGCCGCGCCACATGGTGGCGATCCAATTGAAGACCTTCACGCCGGTGGGCACCGCGATCAGCATCGTGGCGTACATGAAGAAGAGCTGGCCCGTCACCGGCATGCCGGTGGTGTACATGTGGTGGGCCCAGACGATGAACGACAGGATCGCGATCGACGAGGTGGCGTACACCATCGAGGTGTAGCCGAACAGGCGCTTGCGCGCGAAAGCCGGGATCACCGCACTGACGATGCCGAAGGCCGGCAAGATCATGATGTAGACCTCGGGGTGGCCGAAGAACCAGAAGATGTGCTGGTACATCACCGGGTCGCCGCCGCCGGCGGGGTTGAAGAAGCTGGTGCCGAAGTGGCGGTCGGTCAGCGTCATCGTGATCG
>DATHWJ010000171.1:0-9763 GCA_035460745.1 Ideonella sp.
AGCGAGCTCTTCGAGCCCGCGGCGGCCGGCGCGGCGGCGGCGAGCGCGGATGCCGATGAAAAATCGCTGGTCGATGACATGCTGGCCCGGCTGTACCAGCCCTGAAGCCGCGTTCCGCCGTGCCGGGTGGGCCTGCCCGACGCTGATCCGTTACCCGAAAGACCTGCCGTGAAAACAGCCGACACCGCCACCGTGCGGCCCGAGCAACGCCTGCTCGAAAAGCTGCTGCGCGAGAAGTACGAGCCCATCGCCATCGTCGGCATGGGCCACCGCTTTCCCGGTGGCAACGACACGCCGGCCGGCTTTGCCGAGTTCCTGCGTGCCGGGCGCTGCGGCACCGGCCCCATCCCGCCCGACCGCTGGGACGTTGCCGGGCTGGCGACCACCGACGCCAAGGCCCCCGGCAAGATTCGCACCGAAGGCGGCGGCTTCCTCGACGGCATCGACCAGTTCGACGCCCGCTTCTTCAACATCGCGCCCAAGGAAGCCAACTACATCGACCCGCAGCAGCGGCTGATCCTGGAGTGCGCGTGGGCCGCGCTGGAGCACGCCAACATCGACCCGCACTCGCTGAAGGACAGCGACGGCGGCGTCTACATCGGCATCGCCTGCGTCGACTACACGCTGGAGGTCGAGTCGCTGCCCTACGAGCAGCTCGACGGCCACATCGGCACCGGCACCTCGCACAGCTCGGTGGCCGGCCGGCTCTCGTTCTTCCTTGGCCTGCGCGGGCCTTGCGTGGCGCTGGACACGGCCTGCTCGTCGTCGCTGGTCTCGCTGCACCTGGCCGTGCAGGGCCTGCGGCGCGGCGAATGCAGCCTGGCGCTGGCGGGCGGCGTCAACGCGGTGCACCACCCGCGCCACCACATCATCTTCACGCAGGCCAACATGCTGGCCGCCGACGGCCGCTGCAAGACCTTCGACGAGCGGGCCGACGGCTACGGCCGCAGCGAGGGTTGCGGCGTGCTGGTGCTCAAGCGCCTGTCGGACGCGCTGCGCGACGGCGACAGCGTGCTGGCGCTGGTGCGCGGCAGCGCCATCGCGCAGGACGGCGAAAGCGCCGGCCTGACGGTGCCCAGCGGCAGCGCCCAGGAGATGGTGATGCGGCGCGCGATGGACAGCGCGATGCTGGCGCCCGCCGACATCCAGTACGTCGAAGCCCACGGCACCGGCACGCCGCTGGGCGACCCGATAGAGATCGCCGGCATCCACGGCGTCTTCGGCGCCAGCCATGGGGCGGACGCGCCGCTGCTGGTCGGCTCGGTCAAGACCAACCTGGGCCACATGGAGGCGGCGGCCGGCGTCGGCGGCCTGGTCAAGACGGTGCTGCAATTGCAGGCCGGCGAGATCTTCCCGCACCTGCACTTCGAGACGCCCTCCAGCCGTATCCCGTGGGAGCGCTACGCCGTCGCCGTGCCCACCGAGACCCGGCCCTGGCCCGGCAAGACCCGACGCGCGCTGGTCAACTCCTTCGGCTTCAGCGGCATCATCGCCAGCGTGCTGCTGGAGCAGGCACCGGCCCGCGCGGCAGCACGGCTGCCTGAGGATTCACCCGACGCACCCGCCGCGGCCGAGCCGCAGCTCTTCACGCTGTCCGCCAAATCGCGCACGGCGCTGCTGGCGATGCTGCGCCAGTACCGCGCCGCCTTGCCCGGCCGGCCTGCCGACGCGGCCGACGAACCGGCCGCGCGGCTGGCACTGGCCGAGCTCTGCCGCGCCACGCGCGGCGGGCGCGCGCACTTCGCCCACCGCATCGCGGGCGTGGTGCGCTCGTGGGCCGAGCTGGACAAGCTGCTCGCCGCCAGCGAAGCCTCGCTGCAGGAGAGCGCCGGTGCCGAGGCGCCTGCGCGGCAGGCCCAGCGCGTCGCGTGGCTGTTCACCGGGCAGGGCGCGCAGTACCCCGGCATGGGGCTGGCGCTGTACCGCCGCTTCCCGGTCTTCCGGCAGGAGGTCGATGCGCTGGACGCCTTGTTCGCGCCGCTGCTGCAGCGCTCCATTCGCGCACTGATGTTCGGCGAGGACGCCGACGCCGCCCAGGCGCTGGGCCAGACGGCCTTCACCCAGCCGGCGCTGTTCACGCTGGAGCTGGCCACCGCCAGGCTGTGGCAGTCCTTCGGCGTCGCGCCCTCGGTGCTGATGGGCCACAGCATCGGCGAGCTCGCCGCCGCCACCGTGGCCGGCGTCTTCAGCCTGGCCGACGCGGTCAAGGTGGTGGCCGAGCGGGGCCGGCTGATGCAGTCGGTCAGCCGGCCGGGCGGCATGCTGGCGGTCTCGGCCGCGCCGCAGCAGGTCTCGCCGCTGCTGCACGGCCAGGCCGACGTGGTGATCGCCGCCTTCAACGCGCCCACGCAGTGCGTGGTCTCGGGCAGCCTGGACGGCCTGGAGGCGGTCGGCGCGGCGCTGAAGGCCAAGGGCCTGGCCAGCAAGCCGCTGCCGGTCTCGCACGCCTTCCACTCGCCGCTGATGACCGAGGTCTTCCCGGCCTTCCGGGCGGCCTTCGACGGCGTGGTGCTGAACGAGCCGGCGCTGACCATGATGTCCAACGTGAGCGGCGCCACCGCCAGCGCACGCGAGCTGCGCAACCCCGACTACTGGGTGCGCCACATCGGCGAGCCGGTGCGCTTCACCGCCGGCATGCAGGGCGTGGCGGCGCGCGGCAAGCACCTCTTCATCGAGCTCGGGCCGGCGCCCGTGCTGACCGCCCTGGGCCGCCAGTGCGTCAGCGCCGCCGAGCACGGCTGGGTGGCCAGCATGAAGGCCGGCGAGGCCGGCACGGCCAGCCTGCTGGAGGCGCTGGCGCAGCTTTACCTGGCCGGCGCGGCCATTGCCTGGCGGGCGGTGGATGCCGGCCAGCCGCGCCCGCAGCTCGCGCTGCCGCACTACCCCTTCGAGCGCAAGCGGCACTGGCTGCCGGTGGCCAAGCGCCATGCCCTGCCGGCGGCGGACACCGCCGCGGCCGGCCACCCCTTGCTGGGGCGGGCCGAGCCGGCCGGCGCCGACGGCGTGCACCTCTTCAGCCAGCGCCTGTCGGCCCGCCAGCCGGCCTACCTGGCCGACCACGTCGTGATGGGGCAGGTGATCTTCCCCGGTGCCGGTTATGTCGAGCTGCTGCTGGCGGCGCAGGACGCGGTGCTGGGCGAGGCCGGCCGCGAGATCCGCGGGCTGGCGATCCACGAGGCGTTGATACTGCGCGACGACGCCTTCACGCGGGTGCAGACCCGCGTGTCGCCGCGCGCCGACGGCGGCCACGACGTCGCCATCACCAGCCTGCAGGAGGGCGTCGCCGGGGCGGTCGAGCGCCAGCACGCCAGCGCGGTGCTCGCGCCGTGGGCCGACGACGGCGTGCTGGACCAGCTCGCGGCGGACCTGCGCGGCCAGGTCGCGCAGGCCGGTGCGCCGCGCAGCCGCCGCGAAGCCGAGCAGCTCTACGCCGACTACCAGGCCATCGGGCTGTTCTACGGCCCGGCCTTCCAGCAGTTGCAATCCGTGGAGGTGCTGGGCGACAGGCTCGCGGTGGGCACGCTGGCCGCGCCGGCCGGCGGCCCCGAGTTGCTGCCGCCCGCGCTGCTGGATGCGGCTTTCCAGAGCATGGCCGGCCTGCTGGACAGCGAGACCACCTACCTGCCGGTCGGCTTCGAGCGCCTGCGCCTGGGCAAGAAGCCGCGCGGCGCGGTGCGCAGCCTGGTGCGGCTGGCCGAGGGCGTGCCGGGCGATGACGCCACGCTGCGCTTCGACCTGCTGCTGCTGGAGGCGGCGCCGGGCGGCGAACGGGTGGTCTTCAGCGTCGCCGGCTTGACGCTCAAGCAGGCCTCCTCCGGCGCCGCGCGCCGCATGGTGCACGGGCTGCGCTGGCTCAAGCGCTCGCTGCCGCAGTCGGCCGGCCGGCCGGCGGTGGCGCGGCAGGTGCTGGCGGTCGGCCTGGCGCCGCAACGCCTGGCCGCGCTGCAGGCGCTGGCGCCCGACGGCGCGCTGCGCCTGCAGGCTGTGGACGCGGTGGAGGCCGTGCCGGCGGCCTTGCGCGCCCATGACGGCATCGCCGACATCGCCTGGTTCTGGCAGCCCCAGCCGGCGCTGCAGGGGCTGGCGCGGCTGCAGGCCGAGAGCGAGGCCAACTACCGCGCGCTGCTGGCGCTGGCCCAGGGCCTGGAGCGCGAGTTCTACGACCGCAAGCTGCGCTTGTGGCTGGTCACCTCGGGCGCCTTGAGCCTGCCCGGCGATGCCCCCGGATCCACCGACGACAGCCTGGCCGCCGCGTCGGCCTGGGGCTTTGGCGCTGTCTGGCTCAACGAGCAGCCCAAGCTGCGCGTCACGCTGCTCGACCTCGACGCCGCGGCGCCGGACGAGCTGGTGGCGCTGGTGCAGGAGTGGGGCCCGGCCGACAGCGCGGCCGAGACCCGCATCGCCTGGCGCGGCGGGCAGCGCCACGTGCAGCGCGTGGTCGCGCCGCGCGAGCCCGGGGCCGGCAACTTCCGCCTCGCCGTGCGCGAGCCGGGCGGTTTTGCCAACGTGCTGCCCGAGCCCATCACCGATGCCGCGCCAGCGGCCGATGAAGTCACGGTCGAGATGCGCAGCGCCGGGCTGAACTTCAAGGACGTGCTGAACGCGCTGGGCCTGCTCAAGCAGCATGCCGACGACACCGGCCAGGCCTACCAGCCGCTGCCGCTGGGCTTCGAGGGCGCGGGCGTGGTCGCGGCGGCCGGCGCGCAGAGCGGCTATGCGCCGGGCGACGAGGTCATCGTCAACCACCTGGGCTGCATGCAGCGCCGCGTCACGCTGCCGGCCCTGGCGCTGGTGCGCAAGCCGGCCGCCTTGTCGTTCACCGAAGCGGCGGGGCTGCCTGCCGCCTACGTCACCGCGAGCTATGCGCTGCACACGCTGGCCGGGCTGCGCAAGGGCGACAAGGTACTGATCCATGCCGCGGCCGGCGGTGTCGGCCAGGCGGCGGTGCACCTGGCCCACCAGGTGGGCGCGGAGGTCTTCGCGACCGCCAGCCCACGCAAGTGGCCGCTGCTGCGCAGCCAGGGCGTGAAGCACCTGATGAACTCGCGCACGCTGGACTTCGCCGTCGAGATCGAGCGCCTGACCGGCGGTGCCGGCGTCGACGTGGTGCTGAACAGCCTGAACAAGGACTACATCCCGGCCGGCCTCGGCGTGCTGGCGCGCGGCGGCCGCTTCGTCGAGCTCGGCAAGGTGGGCGTCTGGTCGGCTGGCGAGGTGCGTGCGCTGCGGCCCGACGTGGCGTATCACAACTTCGACCTGAGCGAGTTCGAGCCGCAGGCGCTGCTGAAGCTGAACCACGAGCTGCTGAGCCGCGTCGTGGCCGATGTCGAGGCCGGCCGCCTGCCGGCGCTGGCCACCACCGCGTATGCGATGGACGAGGTCGAAGAAGCCTTCGCGGTGCTGAGCCGCGGCGCCAACACCGGCAAGCTGGTGCTGCGCTTCGACGAGCCGGCCGCGCCGCCGCCCGCCGCGCGCGCGATCGATCCCGAGGCGGTGTACGTGGTCACCGGCGGCTTCGGCGCGCTGGGCGAATGGACCGCGCGTACCTTGGTCGCGATGGGCGTGCGCCACCTCGCGCTGGTGGCGCGCAGCCTGCCGGACGCCGCCGCGCTGGACGCGCTGCGCCAGCGCCTGGGCCCGCTGCAGAGCTGGCTGCCGCTGCAGGCCGACGTGGCCGAGCCGGCCGACGTGGCGCGGCTGCAGCAGGCGCTGGCCGCCACCGGCCGGCCGCTGGGTGCCATCGTGCATGCGGCCGGCGTGCTGCGCGACAAGCCGGTGCTGGCGCAGGACTGGGCGGGCATCGAGGCGGTGCTGCGGCCCAAGGTCTACGGCGGCTGGCTGCTGCACCGCATGGCCGCGGCCCTGCCCGGCAACGCGATGCTGGTGGGCTTCTCGTCGGTCGCCGCCGTGGTGGGGGCGGCCGGCCAGGCCAACTACGCCGCGGCCAACAGCTTCCTCGATGCGCTGGCGCACTGGCGCGCGGCGCAGGGCAGGCCGTCGCTGTCCATCAACTGGGGCCCGTTCGCCGAGGTCGGCATGGCGGCGCGCATGGAGAGCGCGCAGGTGCAGGCGGTCGAGGGCAAGGGCTTCAAGTTCATTCGCCCGCGCGAGGGCATGCGCCAGCTGCGCGGCCTGTGGACCGGCACGGCGGTGCAGGCGGTGGTCGGCGAGGTCGATTGGGGCCGCGTGGCCAGCCAGCAGTCGGCCGGCGCGGCGCTCTATGCGCAGGTGGCCGGCGACGCGCAGGCCAGCGCGGTGGCGCGCTTCGACGTCGAGGCGCTGGCCGAGCTGCCGCGCGCCGAGCGGTCGGCCCGGCTCAATGCGCTGGTGCGCGGCTGCATCGCGCGGCTGCTGCACTTCGACAGCCCGGACGACATCGCACCCGACACGCCCTTCGCCGAGGTCGGGCTGGACTCGCTGGAGGGCGTGGAGCTGGCCAATGCGCTGGAAGAGGCGCTGCAGATGCCGCTGCCCGGCTCCATCATCTTCGACGCCCCGGCCATCCCGCTGCTGACCGAGTTCCTGGTCAATGCGCTGGAGCAGCGCGGCGCCGGCAAGCGGGCGGCCGCGAGCGACACTGCGCCCAGCGAAGCGCCGGCCTGAGGGCGGCGCCGACGTTTGTCCAAACCAGCAAAACGAGAGAGCCGCCCAGCATGCCGACCCTGCTGCACTACCCCGAACTGCAAACGGTGCACGCCACCATCGCCGGCCACGCCCGGCGCCAGCCCGAGGCGCTGGCGCTGATCTGCGGCGAGCGGCAGCTGAGCTACCAGGCCCTGCACCTTGCCAGCAACCGCACGGCCCATGCGCTGGCCGCCGCCGGCCACGGCCGCGGCGCGCGGGTGGCCTACCTGGGCAAGGAGTCCGAGCGCTACTACGACCTGCTGTTCGCCTGCGCCAAGGCCGAGTGCGTGCTGGTGCCCATCAACTGGCGGCTGGCCGCCGCCGAGGTCGACCACATCCTGCGCGACTCGGCGACGCAGCTGCTGCTGGTCGAGCGCGAGTTCATGCCGGTGGTCGAGCAGGTCAGGGCGGCCTTGCCGGCGCTGCGCCAGGTGATCGTGCTCGACGACGCCGGCCCCGAGGGCTTCGATGCCTGGAGCAGCGCGCAGGGCGACGCCGAGCTGGTGCCGACGACCGGCCCGGAGGACGCCATCGCACAGCTCTACACCAGCGGCACCACCGGCCTGCCCAAGGGCGTGGTGGTGGCGCACCGCAGTTTCTTCCGCGTGCGCGACGCGCTGGCTTCGCAGCAGCTGGACTGGATAGACTGGCTGCCGAGCGACCGCAGCCTGGTGGCCGTGCCCGGCTTCCACGTCGGTGGCCTGTGGTGGGCGATACAGGGCTTCAGCGCCGGCATCACCAATGTCGCGATGCGCATGTTCGTCAGCTCCGACGCCGTCGCGCTGATACGCAGGCACGGCGTCACGACGATGTGCGCCGTGCCCTCGATGCTGCAGATGATGCTGGCCGAGCACGGCGTCAGCGCGGCCGACTTCGCCTCGCTGCGCAAGGTGGTCTACGGCGGCTCGCCGATCGCCGAGACGCTGCTGCAGCGCGGCCTGGAGATCATGGGCTGCCAGTTCGCGCAGATCTACGGCCTGACCGAGACCGGCAACACGGCGGTCTGCCTGCCGCCCTCGGAGCATGTGCCGGGCAGCCCGCGCATGCAGGCCGCCGGCCGGCCTTACCCGGGCTTCCGGCTCAAGGTCATCGACAAGCAGGGCCAGCCGCTGCCGCCGCGCGAGATCGGCGAAGTGTGCATAGACACGCCCTCGCGCATGATCGAGTACTGGGGCCTGCCCGAGGCGACCGCCAGCACGCTGGTGGACGGCTGGATACACACCGGCGACGCCGGCTATCTCGACGAAGAAGGCTTCGTCTTCATCTGCGACCGCATCAAGGACATGATCATCGTGGCCGGCGAGAAGGTCTACCCCGCCGAGATCGAAAACGCGCTGACCAAGCACCCCAGCGTCGCCGAGTGCGCGGTGATCGGCGTGCCCGACCCGCGCTGGGGCGAGACGGTGATGGCTTTCGTCGCGCTGAAGGCGGGCGCCGAGGCCACGCCGCGCGAGCTGATGAAGTCGCTCAAGGGCCAGATCGCCGACTTCAAGATCCCGACCCGCTTCGAGTTCATCGCGCGCGTGCCGCGCAACCCCAGCGGCAAGGTGCTGCGCCGCGAGCTGCGCGACCGCCAATGGCAGGGCATGGCGCGGCAGGTGAATTGAGCCCGGCCACCGTCGCCGAGCCGGCGCGGCCGTTTGGCACCCGGCCGCTGGCCTTGCCGGCGGCGTGGCAGGCGCTGGCCGGCGCAGGCGCCGCGCTGCTGTGCGAGGGCGACCCCGCAGAGGCTGATTTTGAGCGCCTGGGCGTGCCGCTGCCCGAGAGCCTGGGCCAGGCCGGCCCCAAGCGGCGGCGCGAGTTCCTGGCCGGCCGCTTGGCCGCCGCGGCGGCGCTGCGGGCGCTGGGATTCGAGGGCGCGCAGCCGCTGGCGATAGGCCCGGACCGGCTGCCGCAGTGGCCGGCGGGCCTGCAGGGCTCGATCAGCCACTCGGGCGACGCCGCGCTGTGCTGGGTACAGCCGGCCGGGGTCTCAGGCGGTGTCGGCGTCGATGTCGAGGCCCTGATGGCGCCGCAGCGCTGCGAGCGGCTGTGGCGGCGCATCGCGCCGGAGATCTCGCCGGGGCAGGGCGCGGCCGCGGGCCATGGCGACGAGTTGCTGCTGACGCTGGCCTTCTCGGCCAAGGAGAGCCTGTTCAAGGCGCTGTACCCCTCGGTGCGCCGCTATGTGGGCTTCGACGCGGCGCAGGTCAGCTTGCTGGCACCGGACGGCGGCTCGCTGCTGCTGACGCTGCAAAGCGACTGGTCCGGCGAGTGGTGCGCGGGCCGGCAGCTCACCGCGCACTGCGCCTTCGACCCCGCCGGCGCGCGCGTGATGACGCTGCTTCAGGCGCCCAGCGTGAAGTAGAAACGCGCGCCCTTGCCCACCTCGGCCTCGGCCCAGACGTCGCCGCCGTGCCGGCGCACGATGCGCCGCACCGAGGCCAGCCCGACGCCGGTGCCGGCGAAGTCCTTGGGGCTGTGCAGGCGCTGGAAGACGCCGAACAGCCGGTCGGCGAAGCGCATGTCGAAGCCGGCGCCGTTGTCGCTCACCAGCAGCCGGCGCTGGCCGTCCAGGATGTCGCGGCGAAACTCCAGCCGCGCCAGGGCGCACTGGCCGCTGTACTTCCAGGCGTTGCCCAGCAGGTTTTCCATCGCGATGCGCAGCAGCGTCGGGTCGCCGCTGACGATGATGCCCGGCTCGATGTGGATCTCCGCGGCGCGCTCGGGGCTCTCGCGGCGCAGGTCCTCGACGATGTAGGTGGCGAGCTGCGAGAGATCGACCGGCTTGTGCGTCAGCGGCTGCGACTGCAGGCGCGAGAGGGCCAGCAGCGCGTCGATCATGCTGTTCATGCGCGCGGCGGCAGCCAGCACGCGATCGACGTGGTCGTTGCCGATGCGGTCGAGGAAGCGGCCGTAGTCCTCCTTCAGGATGCGGGCGAAGCCCTCGACCACGCGGATCGGGGCGCGCAGATCGTGCGAGACCGAATACGCGAACGAAGCCTGCTCCTCGACCGCCGCCGCATCGGCAGGCACGTCGGCTGCCTTCGGCCGCAGCAGCAGCAGCCGACCCGCGGCGCCGCCGTTGTCGTCCCCCAGCGGCAGCACGCAGGCCGTCCAGTCGCCCGCCTCGCGTCTCTGGCCCGGCTCGAGCGTGTTC
>DATHWJ010000172.1:0-5920 GCA_035460745.1 Ideonella sp.
TGCCGTCGAAGATGGCCGTGTTGGGCTGGTGGCCGATGGCGATGAAGCAGCCCTTGAGCGGCAGCTCGGTGGTGCTGCCGTCGGCGGTGCTCTTCAGCCGCACGCCGGTGACGCCGGACGAATCGCCCAGCACCTCGTCCAGCGTCTGGAACAGGTGCAGCTCGATCTTGCCGGCCTCGACCTTCTCCTTGACCTTGTCGAGCAGGATGGCCTCGGCGCGGAACTTGTCGCGGCGATGGACCAGATGCACCTTGCTGGCAATGTTGGACAGGTACAGCGCTTCCTCGACCGCGGTGTTGCCGCCGCCCACCACGCAGACCACGTCGTCGCGGTAGAAGAAGCCGTCGCAGGTGGCGCAGCCGCTGACGCCGCGGCCCATGAAGGCCTCTTCGGAGGGCAGGCCGAGGTACTTGGCCGACGCGCCGGTGGCGATGATCAGGCTGTCGCAGGTGAACTCGTTGGAGTCGCCCTTCAAGCGAAAGGGCCGCTTCGACAGGTCGACCTCGTTGACGTGGTCGTAGACGACCTGGGTCGCGAAGCGCTCGGCGTGCTGCAGGAAGCGCTGCATCAGCTCGGGGCCTTGCACGCCCATCACGTCGGCCGGCCAGTTGTCCACCTCGGTGGTCGTCATCAGCTGGCCGCCTTGCGCCATGCCGGTGACCAGCATGGGCTTCAGGTTGGCGCGTGCGGCATAGATGGCGGCGGAGTATCCGGCCGGGCCGGAACCCAGAATCAAGACCTGGGCGTGGAGATGGGGAGTGCTCATGTAGGGTTCGAAGAGAAGGCGCGGGTGCGCGCCATGGAAGTCGGTGGCGCACCAAGCTGAAGCCTTGACGTGCCCGGAAACGGCTATGCTCCGGGGTGGCGAAGCAGTCAGTCGCTATTTTAAAGAACAGGCGGTCGAGTCGTTCACCGCCCGCAAGGAAACGAGCTGATCGAGGGGGTCATTGATGTCCATGCTGTCCAACTTGGACCTGATTCGCCGGGTGCCATTGTTTTCGATGCTGACCAACGACCAGGCTCGCGCCGTGGCCGATGGGGTTGTCAAGCGTCGTTACCGGCGCGGTGAATTGGTGGTGGAGCAAGGCAAGAAGAGCAATGCGCTGTTTATTCTGCTCAACGGCCGTGCACGTGTGCTGACTGCCGATGCCCGGGGGCGAGAAGTGATTCTCGCGGTGCTGGAGGCCGGCGACTATGTGGGCGAGATGAGCCTGATCGACAATCAGCCTCACTCGGCCACGGTGCGTTGCGAGGTGCAATGCGACATGCTGATACTGGGCCGCGCCGAGTTTGCCCGCTGCCTGCCGGAGAACTCCAGCCTCTCGTACGCGATCATGCGCGGCCTGGTGACGCGCTTGCGCAGCGCCGACAGGCAGATCGAGTCGCTGGCGCTGCTCGACGTCTACGGCCGCGTCGCGCGCACGCTGCTCGACATGTCCGAGCTGGTGGACGGCGAGCAGATGGTGCGCGGCAAGGTCTCGCGGCAAGACATGGCCAAGATCGTCGGTGCCTCGCGCGAGATGGTCAGCCGGGTCATGAAGGATCTCGAGGAGCGCGGCGTGATCGAGACGCTGGAGAGCGGCGCCGTGCTGCTGAAGAATCGTTTGCCCGAGTGACTTTCAAGGTTTGCGAAACTTGCCGATGCGTTTGAACATGGTTGTTGCCGGCTTGCCGCCGGCCCCGCAGTTGCCGTCCCACCATGCGGCGTAGTACCACCTTCGGCAGTTTGCCCACGCCAGTCGCCGCGCCTGTCAGCCCCGGGCTGCTCGCCCGCCTGGGGCCGATGCTGGTCGGCCTGGTGTGGCTGGCCTTCACGCTGGCGCTGGCCAGCCGCGACCCCGAGGACCCGGCTTTTTCCACCTCCGGTGCCGGCGGGGTGGTGCACAACTGGCTGGGCGCTGGCGGCGCGTGGGTGGCCGACGTTTCGCTGGTGCTGTTCGGCTTCTCGGCCTGGTGGCTGGTGGTGGTCGGGGCCAGTGTCTGGCTGGCGGCGCTGGCCCACACGCTGCGTGAGCGCAACCAGCCCACGCCCCGGCGCTGGGCCGGCCTGGCGCGCTGGGGTGGCCTGGCGCTGCTGCTGACCGCCAGCTGCGCGCTGGAGTGGACGCGGCTGTACGGCTGGGAGTCGCGCCTGCCCGGCCATGCCGGCGGCGTGCTGGGGTTCACGCTGGGCCCCTTGTCGATGAAGCTGCTGGGCTTCATGGGCTCGGGCGTGTTGTGGATCGCGCTGCTGGTCACCGCACTGCCGCTGGCCTTGCGCTACTCGTGGGTGCACGTGGCCGACCAGCTCGGTAGCTGGATCCTGGGTGTGCGCGAGCGCCGCATCGAGAAGCGCGAGATCGCCGAGGACGTGCGCCTGGGCGAGCTGGCCCGCACCGAGCGCGAGATCTCGGTCGAGGAGGAGCGCGAGGACCTGCTGGATCACGGCCCCATCGTGATCGAGCCGCCAGTGCTGGAGGTGCCCAAGTCAGAGCGCGTGGCCCGCGAGCGCCAGAAGCCGCTGTTCGTCGAGCTGTCAAACAACCGGCTGCCGCAGGTCGACCTGCTGGACAAGGCGCCGGCGCGGGTCGAGACCACCGTCACGCCCGAGTCGCTGGAGATGACCAGCCGCATGATCGAGAAGAAGCTCGGCGACTTCGGCGTCGAGGTGCGGGTGGTCGCCGCGTCGCCCGGCCCGGTCATCACGCGCTACGAGATCGAGCCGGCCACCGGCGTCAAGGGCTCGCAGATCCTCAACCTGGCCAAGGACCTGGCGCGCTCGCTCTCGCTGGTCTCCATCCGCGTGGTCGAGACCATTCCCGGCAAGAACCTGATGGCGCTGGAGCTGCCCAACGCCAAGCGCCAGATGATCCGCCTGGCCGAGATCCTCGGCTCGCAGGTCTACAACGACGCGCCCTCGCTGCTGACCATGGGCCTGGGCAAGGACATCATCGGCGCACCGGTGGTGGTCGATCTGGCCAAGATGCCGCACTGCCTGGTGGCCGGCACCACCGGCGCCGGCAAGTCGGTCGGCATCAACGGCATGATCCTGAGCCTGCTGTACAAGGCCGAGGCGCGCGACGTGCGCCTGATCCTGATCGACCCGAAGATGCTCGAGATGAGCGTCTACGAAGGCATCGCCCACCTGCTGTGCCCGGTGGTCACCGACATGAAGCAGGCGGCCAACGCGCTGAACTGGTGCGTGATCGAGATGGACCGGCGCTACAAGCTGATGAGCAAGCTGGGCGTGCGCAATCTGGCCGGCTACAACAAGAAGATCGACGAGGCCAAGGAGCGCGGCGAGCCGTTCACCAACCCCTTCAGCCTGACCCCCGAGGCGCCCGAGCCGCTGGAACGCCTGCCCTACATCGTGATCGTGATCGACGAACTGGCCGACCTGATGATGGTGGTCGGCAAGAAGATCGAGGAGCTGATTGCACGGCTGGCGCAGAAGGCCCGCGCGGCCGGCGTGCACCTGATACTCGCGACGCAGCGCCCCAGCGTCGACGTGATCACCGGCCTGATCAAGGCCAACATCCCGACCCGCCTGAGCTTCCAGGTCAGCAGCAAGATCGACAGCCGCACCATCCTCGACCAGATGGGCGCCGAGGCGCTGCTGGGCCAGGGCGACATGCTCTATCTCGCACCCGGCACCGGCCTGCCGGTGCGCGTGCACGGCGCCTTCGTCAGCGACGAAGAAGTGCACCGCGTGGTCGAGTCGCTCAAATCGCAAGGCCCGCCCAACTACATCGAAGGCATCCTCGAAGGCGGCGTGCTCGAAGGCGAGGGCGGCGAAGCGGGCGAAGGCGGCGCGGGCGCCGGCACCGAAGCCGACCCGATGTACGACCAGGCCGTGGCCATCGTGTTGCAGAACCGTAAAGCTTCGATCTCGCTGGTCCAGCGCCACCTGCGCATAGGCTACAACCGCGCCGCACGGCTGCTGGAACAAATGGAGCAATCCGGACTCGTATCCGGCATGTCCACCAACGGCAACCGCGAAATCCTGTTGCCCAAGCGCGATGAGTGAAACCCGCCAGCGTCCTGGCCTCCGCGGCCCCGGCGGCATCCGCCACGCCTTCCTGCAGCCGAAAGCCTGGGCGGTCGCCGCCGTGCTGGTGGCTGCGTTCGGCGCCAGCACCGCGGCGCGTGCGGACGCGGTGGCCTCGCTGCGTGCCTTCGTGCAAGACGTGAAGGCCGGCCACGCGAGCTTCACGCAGACCGTCACCTCGCCCGACGGCGCCAAGAAAAAGCAGTCCTCGGGCCAGTTCGAGTTCTGGCGGCCCAACCGCTTCCGCTTCGTCTACACCAAGCCCTATGCGCAGACCATCGTCGGCGATGGGCAAAAGGTGTGGTTCCACGACCCCGACCTGAACCAGGTCACGGTACGCAAGCTGGGCGACGCGCTGGGCGCCACGCCGGCCGCGCTGCTGGCGGGACAGTCGCTGGACAAGGATTTCGACCTCAAGGCCCAGCCCGACAGCGGTGGCCTGGAGTGGGCGCAGGCGACGCCCAAGGTCAAGGACGGCGCCATCCAGTGGCTCAAGGCCGGCTTCAGGGGCAAGACGCTGGTGGCGGTGGAGATCGCCGACAGCTTCGGCCAGCGCTCGCTGCTGCAGTTCGACGACCTGAAGGCCGATGCGAGCCTGCCGGCGGAGACCTTCCGCTTCGCAGTGCCTGCGGGGGCGGACGTCTCGGAGCAGTAGCCGCGGGGAAAGGGCGGCCCGGGCGGGCGGCGGCATCCCCGGCAGCTTTGCGCGCGTAAAGCCCCGTGCAAAACCCCGTGTAAAGCGGGGCCTCGCGGGTTCTTCAGTGCAGCACGGTGTCCATCAGGCCCATGTCGGCCGAGGTCATCATCTGCTCGATGTCCATCAGGATCAGCATGCGCTCGTCGTCGCCGGTCTTGACCGTGCCGAGGCCGGTGATGTAGCTGGCGTCGATCGCGCCATTGAACTCCGGCGCCGGCTTGATCTGGCCCGAGGCCAGCTCCAGCACGTCGCTGACCGAGTCCACCACCATGCCGACGGTGCGGCTCGCGATGTTCAGGATGATCACCACGGTGAAGCTGTTGTACTGCACGTCGGGCAGCGCGAAGCGCAGCCGCATGTCGACGATGGGCACGATCACGCCGCGCAGGTTCACGACGCCCTTGATGAAGTGGGGCGCGTTGGCGATGCGGGTCGGCGGCTCGTAGCCGCGGATCTCCTGCACCTTCAGGATGTCGATGCCGTATTCCTCGTTGCCGAGCTTGAAGGAGAGGTATTCGCGCGGCGCACCGGCCAGCGCACGGTTTGCATCGGCGGGCATGGGGCTGTGGTTTTCGGTCGAGGGGGTGGCGCTCATGCGGCAAGCTCCTGGCGGTGAACGGGCCCCCGTCGGTTGGGGGGAGTGGCCGAGAGTGTGGGCCGAAGCCGGCCGGCGCCAAAGGGCGAAAAGTGAGACGGCAGCAGCGCAATTCGGCGCCTGCGCCCGCCTGCCACAATCGCGCGATGCACCGGCAAGACATGCTTTTTGAGTCCGAGCCCGGCCCCGATCCCGAGCGTTCGGCGGCCGGCTCCCCGCCCGCCGCCGACGACGCCAGCGCACCGCTGGCCGAGCGCCTGCGGCCCCGCGAGCTCGACGAGGTGATAGGTCAGGCCCATCTGCTGGGGCCCGGCAAGCCGCTGCGCGTGGCCTTCGAGAACGGCCGCCTTCACTCGATGATCCTGTGGGGCCCGCCCGGCGTGGGCAAGACCACGCTGGCGCGCCTGGTGGCGGGCGCGGTCGATGCGCGCTTCATCGTGCTCTCGGCCGTACTGGCGGGCGTGAAGGACATCCGCGAGGCCGTGGTCCAGGCCGAGGCCGTGCGCGGCCAGGGCCGCAAGACCATCGTCTTCGTCGACGAAGTGCACCGCTTCAACAAGGCGCAGCAGGACGCCTTCCTGCCCTACGTCGAGAAGGGCAC
>DATHWJ010000173.1:0-7770 GCA_035460745.1 Ideonella sp.
AACCGCCGCACCGAGATCGAGTTCCAGGGGGTGAGGGCGGTGGCGGGGCCGTGATGGTGCAGCTCAATGCCTGCCGTCGGCAGGTGGCTTGACACCGGGTTGCAAGCGGAGCGGCACTGCAAGGGTACTGGCGACAGTGTAATCCAATGGATTACACTGTCGCGCATGCAGACCGTCGCCGAACTGCCCGAGTACATCCGGCGTGCCGACAAGCTGCTGAGTCCCGAAGACCGGCGGGGCGTTCTGGAGTACCTCGCCGCTCATCCGAAGGCGGGTGACCTCATCGAGGGGACGGGCGGCGTTCGCAAGCTGCGCTGGGGCCGCGACGGGCGAGGCAAGAGCGGTGGCGTGCGAGTCATCTACTACGTGCACAGCGAACGCATGCCGCTGTACCTTCTGACGCTCTTCGCCAAGAACGAGCGGGCCAATCTCAGCAAGGGCGAGTGCAATCAGCTCGCGGTACTGGTCGATCTGTTGGTGCAAATCTGGTTGGAGAAGTAGGCGATGGACAACAAGGCTTTTGAGAGCATTCGACAAGGTCTCGGTGAGGCGATTGCGCATGCCAAGGGTGACGTGCAGGGCGTGCGGGTGTTCTCGCCGGAGGCCGTGGATGTCGCCTCGGTGCGGGGGCGTCTGGGCTTGTCGCAATCGCAGTTCGCAGCCCGGTTCGGGTTTTCGGTTTCGACGCTGCGGCATTGGGAGCGTGGCGATCGCCGGCCGCAAGGGCCGGCGCTGGTCTTGCTGAACCTGATAGCGCGCGATCCCCAGGGCGTGATGCGGGCGCTTTCGTGAGCTGTACCTGACGGCCGTGTGCGAGTGGCTGCGCGGCTAACATCGACGCTCCACATCCCGCTCCCCCGCAGTCCCCGATGCCCACCCCCCAGACAGCCTCCTGGCGCGGCGACGCCACCACCATCGGCCTGGTCGGCCTGGCCCACGGCACCTCGCACTTCTTCCACCTGCTGCTGCCGCCGCTGTTTCCGCTGTTCATCACCGAGTTCGGCCTGAGCTATGCCGAGCTGGGCTTGCTGGTGTCGATGTTCTTCGTGATCTCGGGCATCGGCCAGGCGCTGGCGGGTTTTTTGGTGGACAAGGTGGGTGCGCGGCCGGTGCTGCTGCTGGCGATGTGCTGCTTCGCCGCGGCAGCCTGCGTGGCCTCGCTGGCCTCGGGCTACCACGGGCTGATGGCGGCGGCCATGCTGGCGGGGCTGGGCAACGCGCCCTTCCACCCGGCCGATTTCACGATCCTGAACAAGCGCGTTTCGCCGGCGCGGCTGGGCCACGCCTTTTCGGTCCACGGCATCACCGGCAACCTGGGCTGGGCGGCGGCGCCGCTGTTCCTCGGCGGCCTGACGGCGCCGACGGGCTCCTGGCGTATCGCCACCGCCAGTGCGGGCGTCTGGGCGCTGGTGGTGCTGCTGCTGCTGGTCTGGCAGCGCGAGGCGATCGACGACCGTGCGGCCTGCGCCGCCGCGCGCCACGCGGCGCCCGCGCCGGTGGGCGAGCACCCGCTGGCCTTCCTGCGGCTGCCGGCCGTGTGGCTGTGCTTCTCGTTCTTCTTCTGGAGCACCGCGGCGCTGGCGGCGATCCAGAGTTTTGCCGGGCCGGCGCTGCAAAGCCTGTACGGCCTGCGCCTGGAGCTGACCTCCTTCGTCGTCACCGGCTTCATGCTGGCCGGCGCCGCAGGCATGGTGGCGGGCGGTTTCCTGGTCCACCAGGCGGAGCGGCTGGAGCGCACCATCGCGCTGTGCCTGCTGGCCGCCGCCGCGATGCTGGTGCTGGTGGGCAGCGGCTGGCTGCCGGGCGGCCTGGCGATGGTGCTGGCGTCGGTGGCCGGCTTCGGCATCGGCCTGGCCGGCCCCTCGCGCGACATGCTGATCAAGCGCGCGACGCCGCCCGGGGCCACCGGACGGGTCTACGGCACGGTGTACTCCGGTCTCGACGTGGGCTTCGCGCTGGCCGCGCCGGTCTTCGGCGCGCTGATGGACCGGCAACTGCCCAGCATGGTGTTCATCGGCGCCGCGCTGGCGCTGGTCGGCGGGGTCTTGTCGGCCGCGCTGGTGGGGGCCGGCGTTGAGCGCCGGCGCAGCGCCGCCGCCGGAGCCGCAGCATGACGGCCCCGGTCGCCCGCCTGGCCGGCCACCTGCTGGTCGAGGCCTTGATCGCGCAGGGCGTGGACACCGCTTTCGGCGTGCCCGGCGAGAGCTTCCTCGCGGTGCTCGACGGCTTCCACGAACACCGCGAGCGGATCCGCTTCATCGCCTGCCGCCAGGAGGGCGGCGCCGCCTTCATGGCCGACGCGCAAGCGCGCCTGAGCGGCCGGCCCGGCATCTGCTTCGTCACCCGCGGCCCCGGCGCCACCAACGCCAGCATCGCGGTGCACACGGCCTTTCAAGACAGCGTGCCGCTGCTGCTCTTCGTCGGCCAGGTGGCGGCCGACCAGCGCGACCGCGAGGCCTTCCAGGAGCTGGACTACACCCACTTCTTCGGCCCCGGCACGCTGGGCATGGCCAAGTGGGTCGGCGAGGTGCACGACCCCGACCGCCTGCCCGAATACGTCGCCCGCGCCTTCCACACCGCGCTGCAGGGCCGCCCCGGCCCGGTGGTGCTGGTGCTGCCCGAGACCATGCTGAGCGCGCTGACGGCCGCGCCGGTGCTGCCGCGGGTCGAGCCCGCCCAGGCCTGGCCGGCGCCGGGTGCGCTGCGCGAGCTGCGCGCCCGGCTGATGCAGGCCCGGCGGCCGCTGGTGATCGCGGGCGGCAACGGCTGGTCGCGCGAGAGCGTGGAGGCCTTGCAGCGTTTTGCCGAGAACTGGCAGCTGCCGGTCGGCTGCGCCTTCCGCTTCCAGGACACCTTCGACAACCGCCACCCGCTGTATGCCGGCGACATCGGCCTGGGCATCAATCCCAGGCTCGCGCAGCGTGTGCGCGACGCCGACCTGGTGTTGGCGATCGGCGTGCGCCTGGGCGAGATGACGACCGGCGGCTACACCTTGCTCGAGGCGCCGCGGCCCAAGCAGACGCTGGTCCATCTGCACCCCGGCGCCGAGGAGCTGGGCCGCGTCTATGCGGCCGACGTGATGCTGCAGTCGTCGCTGGCTTGCGCCGGCAAGGCGCTGGAGACGCTGGCCGCCCCGCCCAGCGTGCCGTGGTCGGACTGGACCGCCAGCGCCCAGGCCGACCTGGCCGCCAACCGCGAGCACCCGCCGGTGGCGCCGATGGACATGGCGGTGGTGGTCAAGACCCTTGAGCGCCTGGCCCCGGCCGACACCGTCTACACCAACGGCGCCGGCAACTACAGCGGCTGGCTGCACCGCTACCTGCGCTACCCCGGCCTGCAGCACGCCGGCCGCACCCAGCTCGCCCCGACCGCCGGCGCGATGGGCTACGGCCTGCCCGCCGCGGTGGGCGCCAGCCTGCTGCACCCCGAGCGGCTGGTGGTCAACCTGGCCGGCGACGGCGACTTCCTGATGACCGGCCAGGAGCTCGCGACCGCCACAGGCTACGGTGCCGGCAAGCTCATCGTCATCGTGGTCGACAACGGAACCTACGGCACGATACGCATGCATCAAGAGCTGCACTACCCGGGCCGGGTCAGCGGCAGCGACCTCTTCAACCCCGACTTCGCGGCGCTGGCGCGGGCCTACGGCTGGCGCGCCGAGACCCTCTCGAAGACCGAGGAGTTCGAGCCCGTTTTCGCCGCCGCGCTGGCCGCGGGAAAGCCCACCCTCATTCACCTGCTGCTGGCAACCGACGTGAGCACGACACGCGCGACGCTGGGCGCCATCCGCGAGAAAGCCCTGGCCGCACGCGAAAAGGACGCCTGAGCACACCTCGCCGCACAGCGCAGGGCCGGCTCAGCCGGGCAGCACCCGCGGCACGCCCCTCAGTTCACGTTGTGGATCATCTCCCGCACCCGCGGGTAGATCTGCTGCTGCCAGCGCCGCCCGCTGAACACGCCATAGTGCCCGACCCCCAACTGCACATGGTGGCTCTTCAGGTACGGCCGTATGCCTGAGCAGAGGTCGTGCGCCGCCACCGTCTGGCCGATGGCGCAGATGTCGTCGCGCTCGCCTTCGACGGTGAACAGGGCGGTGCGCTTGATGGCGCCGCAGTCGACGCGCTGGCCGTTCACCACCAGCTCGCCCTTGGCCAGCTCGTAGGTCTGGAAGACCTTCTCGACCGTCTCGATGTAGAACTCGGCGTGCAGGTCGTTGACGGCGAAATACTCGTCGTAGAAATGGCGGGTGTGGTCGGCCTTGTCCAGCTCGCCCTCGACAAGGTGGCCGAAGAGATCGACGAAAGCCTTCTTGTGGCGGTCCGGGTTCATGCTCATGAAAGCCGTGAGCTGCAGGAAGCCGGGGTAGACGCGCCGCCCGCCGCCGGCGTAGCGCCAGGGCACGGTGGCCAGCAGGTTTTGCTCGAACCACTCGATGGGCTTGCTGGTGGCGAGCTGGTTGACGCCGGTCGGGTTGATGCGGCAGTCGATGGGCCCGGCCATCAGCGTCATGCTGCGCGGCTGGGCGATGTGCTCGCGCTGCGCCATCAGCGCAACGGCCGCCAGCACCGGCACGCAGGGCTGGCAGACGGCCACCAGGTGGGTGCCGGGGCCGAGCACGGCGATGAACTCGATCAGCTGCTCGATGTATTCGTCCAGCCCGAAGCGGCCGGCCGCCAGCGGCACGCTGCGCGCGTTGTGCCAGTCGGTGATGTAGACGTCGTGGTCGGCCAGCATGGTGCGGGCGGTGTCGTTCAGCAGCGTCGCGAAGTGGCCGGAGAGCGGCGCGACGATCAGCACCTTGGGCAGTGCCGGGCTGTCGGGCGCCAGCGTGTCGCTGCGCGCGAAGCGCAGCAGGGTGCCGAAGGGGCGCACCTGCACCGCCTGCTCGGTCACCGCCACGTCCCGCTCACCGACACGCACCGAGTCGATGCCGAACGACGGCCGCTCGTGGGTCAGGCGCAGGCGCGAGAAGACCTCGCAGGCGGCCGCCCACTGGCGCAGCGGCTTGGCGATCTCGGCGCCGAACCAGTCGGTGCGCAGATTGCCGGCAATCCACTTCGCCGCCTCTTGGAACGGGCCGAGCAGGTCGGACTGCGTCTGGTAGGCGGCATACATCATGGGTCTATCGGCCCGCGGGCGGGCAAAACGGTTGTGCACCGAAAGAGGCAAGTTGCGGGCCACGGTGGGTTCGCCAACCGGTGCACCAGCCTGGCACAGCGCTTGCGGATGGGGCAGCATCTTCAGGAGGCGCGCACCATGTCGAAGACCACGCTGACCATCAGCAGCAAGAACTATTCGTCGTGGTCGCTGCGCGGGTGGCTGCTGGCGCGCTTTGCCGGGCTGGACTTCGAGGAGGTGGTGCTGCCGCCGGACGACCCCGACGTGCGCGCCGAGATGCTGCTGCTGGCGCCCTCGATGCTGGTGCCCTGCCTGCGCCACGGCGGCGCCAAGGTCTGGGACACGCTGGCCATCGCCGAGTACCTGCACGAGATCAAGCCCAAGGCCGGCCTGCTGCCGGCCGAGCGCGCCGCCCGCGCCCACTGCCGCGCGATCAGCGGCGAGATGCACTCCGGCTTCACTTCGCTGCGCTCGGCGCTGCCTATGAACCTGAAAGGCTCGTTCCCCGGCTACAAGGTCTGGAGCCGGGCCCAGACCGACATCGACCACGTGCTGGCGATCTGGAAAGACTGCCTCAAGACCTACGGCGGCCCCTTCCTGTTCGGCAAGCAGCCGACCCTGGCCGACGCGATGTACGCCCCGGTCGTGACGCGCCTCAAGACCTACGACGTGCGGCTCTCGGACAAGGCCTGCATCGTCTACTGCCAGACCATCCTGGCGCTGCCCGAGATGAAGGAGTGGACCGAAGCGGCGCTGGCGGAGCCGGATGCGATCGACGAGCTGGAGGTGGAGTTCTGAAGCGCCCTCGGCTCGCCGCCCGCGCTCTCAGTGCAGCTTCACCCGCGGCTCCGTGCGCCGGGCGATGAAGCGCGAGGCCGAGCTGAGGGCCGTTTTCCAGAAGCCGTGCAGTGCCACCTCGTGCATCTTGTAGAGCGAGAGGTACATGGTGCGGGCGAAGAGGCCGTCGACCCAGAGGCTGCCGCCGCCCAGGCCGCCCATCAGGCTGCCGACGGTGGAGTACTCGCCCAGCGAGACCAGTGAGCCGAAGTCGCGGTACTGCCAGGGCGTGAGCGGCTCGCCGCGCAGGCGCCTGCGGATCTGGCCGACCAGGTGCGAGGCCTGCTGGTGGGCGGCTTGCGCGCGCGGCGGTGCGAGCTGGCCCTCGGGCTTGCCCAGCCAGGGCGAGGCGGCGCAGTCGCCGAGGGCGAAGATGGCGTCGTCGCGGGTGGTCTGCAAGGTGGGCTTGACGACCAACTGGTTGATGCGGTTGGACTCCAGGCCGTCCAGCGCGGCCAGGAACTCCGGCGCCTTGACGCCGGCGGCCCAGACGATCAGCTCGGCCGGCACCGACTCGCCGCTGGCCAGCTCGACACTGGTGGGCGTGACGCCGGTGACGCGTGCTGCCGTGCGCACATGCACGCCCAGGCCGTTCAGCAGCCCCATCGCGGCGCTCGAGATGCGCTCGGGCAGGGCGGGCAGGATGCGCGGGCCGGCCTCGATCAGGTTGAGCTTGATGTCGCGCTCGGGGTCGATGCGGTCCAGGCCGTAGGAGACCAGCGTGCGGGTCGCCTTGTGCAGCTCGGCCACCAGCTCGACGCCGGTGGCCCCGGCGCCTATCACCGCGACCTGCAGCTGGTGCGGCGCCAGCGGCTCGCGCTGCGCGTTGGCACGCATGCAGGCGTTGACGAGGCGGCGGTGGAAGCGGTCGGCCTGGGCGGGGGTCTCCAGCGAGGTGGCGTTGTCGCGCACGCCCGGCGTGCCGAAATCGTTGTTCTGGCTGCCGACGGCGATCACCAGCGTGTCGTACTCGAAGACGCGGGCGCCGGTGACCTGCTCTTGTTCTTCGTCGATGAAGGGCGCGACGAAGACCTGCCGCGTCGCGCGGTCCAGCCCGGTCATCTCGCCCATGCGGTAGCGGAAGCCGTGCCAGTGCGACTGCGCCAGGTAGTCCACCGCGTGGGTGTGCAGGTCCACCGTGCCGGCGGCGATCTCATGCAGGTGCGGCTTCCAGAAGTGGGTGCGGGCCTTTTCGATCAGCGTGATCTGGGCCAACCCCTTCTTGCCGAACTTGCGGCCCAGCGTGGTCGCCAGCTCCAGGCCACCGGCGCCGCCGCCGACGATCACGATGCGATGGGGTGTGCTGCTTGCTGCGGTCAACGGCATCTCCTGGGGTGGGCTGGAGGCGCCATTGGACCACCGGCGGCAGGCCGGGGCGCTCTCAGGCGGCCGCGATGCCGGTGTGCAGCACCTGCGACAAGTCGTCGCGCGTGCCTTCGAGCTGCACCAGCGTGGCCTGGCGCGCACTGAGGGGGTCGCGGTTTTGCAGCGCGGTGAGGATGGCCTTGTGGCGCGGCAGCGAGAGGGCGTGGGTGCCGGGCAGCTGGCTGCTGAGCTGGATGGACTCGCGCAGCGCGAGCGAGAGCATGTTGCCGATGTAGGCCAGCAGGTCGTTGCCGGTGGCTTCGGCGATGCGGCGGTGAAAGGCCAGGTCGGGTTCCAGCAGCTCTTCGGGCGTGGTGGCCCGCTCCATCCGGCCATAGGCTTCGGCGACGGCGGCCAGGCTCTCGGCGCTGGCCACCTGGGCCGCCAGCGCGGCGGTGGCCGGCTCGAAGATGCGGCGCACAGCCAGCAGGGTCTGCACGAAGTCTTGCT
>DATHWJ010000174.1:0-9242 GCA_035460745.1 Ideonella sp.
GCGTTCTTGAAGCGGGCCTGCATGCGCCGGGCCTGGAAGGCCTCGCAGTTCGAGCACGAGCTGATCTCGCGGAAGGTGTTTTGCGCCGGCACCCAGACCTCGAGGTCGTAGGTCTTGGTCGCACCGAAGCCCATGTCGCCGGTGCACAGCAGCACCACGCGGTAGGGCAGCTCCAGCTTCTGCAGGATGGCCTCGGCGTGGCGCGTCATCTGCTCCAGCGCCTCGTAGCTCTGCTCGGGGTGCACCACCTGCACCATCTCGACCTTGTCGAACTGATGTTGCCGGATCATGCCGCGGGTGTCGCGGCCGGCCGAGCCGGCTTCCGAGCGGAAGCAGGGGCTGTGGGCGGTCAGCTTGATGGGCAACTGCTCGGCGGGCAGGATCTGCTCGCGCACGCTGTTGGTCAGCGAGATCTCCGAGGTCGAGATCAGGTACTGCTCGGCCTGCTCTTCGTCGCCGCCACGCAGCACCCAGAACATGTCCTCCTTGAACTTGGGCAGCTGGCCCGTGCCTTCCAGCACCTCGCGGTTGACGATGTAGGGCGTGTAGCACTCGGTGTAGCCGTGCTCGGTCGTCTGCACGTCCAGCATGAACTGCGCGAGCGCGCGGTGCAGGCGGGCCATCGGACCCTTCAGGAAGCTGAAGCGCGAGCCCGAGAGCTTGGCGCCGGTCTCGAAGTCCAGCCCCAGCGGCGCGCCGATGTCGACGTGGTCGCGCAGCTCGAAGTCGAAGACGCGCGGCGTGCCCCAGCGGCGCACCTCGACGTTGCCGTTTTCGTCGGCGCCGACCGGCACGCTGGCGTGCGGCAGGTTGGGCAGCACCATCAGCATCTGCGCGAGCTCGGCCTGGATGTCCTCGAGGCGCTCGGCGCCGGCCTTGAGCTCGTCGGCGATGCCGGCCACCTCGGCCATCACCGGCGCGGTGTCCTGGCCCTTGCCCTTGAGCTGGCCGATCTGCTTCGACAGGCTGTTGCGGCGCGCCTGCAGCTCCTCGGTGCGCACTTGCAGGGCCTTGCGTTCGGCCTCCAGCGCGCTGAAGCGGGCGGTGTCGAGAAAGGTTTGCGGGGCTTTGCGGGCTTCCAGCCCGGCGACGACGGTGGGCAAGTCGCGTCGCAGCAGGTTGATGTCGAGCATGGGGGTCTTTCGAAAAATCTGGCGATGATTGTAGAAACGGCGCCTCGCAAGGGGTGCGGGCGCCGCGTCAGCGTGGGGTGCTGAAAAACGCGCGCGTCAGGATCGGGAGGTCGAGACCTCGGCCATGGACTTGTCGCCCAGCCCCTTGGGCAGCGGGAACTCGATGGTCTCCTGCACGCCCGAGAGGCGGCGCACCGCCACCGAACCCATCTCGCGCAGCCGGGTGATCACCGCCTGCACCAGCACGTCGGGCGCCGAGGCCCCGGCGGTGAGGCCGACCCGCGGCCTGTCCTTGAGCCACTCGTCGCGCAGGTCTTCGGCCGAATCGACCATGTAGGCCGGCGTGCCCAGCCGCTCGGCGAGCTCGCGCAGGCGGTTGCTGTTGGAGCTGGTGGGGCTGCCGACGACGATCACCACGTCGGCCTGCGGGGCCATCACCTTGACGGCGTCCTGCCGGTTCTGCGTGGCGTAGCAGATGTCCTGCTGCTTGGGCTCGCGCACCAGCGGGAAGCGCTTCTTGACAGCGGCCAGGATCTCGGCGGCATCGTCGACGCTCAGCGTGGTCTGGGTGACGACCGCGAGCTGTTCGGGCTTGGTCACCGGCGCGTGCTCGACGTCGGCGACGTCCTCGACCAGGAAGATGCCCTCGCGCAGCTGGCCCATCGTGCCCTCGACCTCGGGGTGGCCCTTGTGGCCGATCATGATGAACTCGAAGCCCTGCTTGGCCAGCTTGGCGACCTCGACGTGCACCTTGGTGACCAGTGGGCAGGTCGCGTCGAAGACCTGGAAGCCGCGCTGCGCGGCCTCGACCCGCACGGCTTTCGACACGCCGTGGGCCGAGAACACCAGCGTTGCGCCGGGCGGCACCTCGGCCAGGTCTTCGATGAAGATCGCGCCCTTGGCCTTCAGGTCGTTCACCACGTAGGTGTTGTGCACGATCTCGTGGCGCACGTAGATCGGCGCGCCGAACTTGAGCAGCGCGCGCTCGACGATCTCTATCGCCCGGTCCACCCCGGCGCAGAAGCCGCGCGGCTCGGCCAGCAGCACCTCGTGCTCGTGGTCGCCCAGCGGGCCCAGGGTCTCCAGGCGCACGGCGTCGGCGGCAGGCAGCGTGATGATCGGCTCGGTCATGTCAGAGGACTCCAATCACTTGGACCTCGAAGGTCAGCGCCTGGCCGGCCAGCGGGTGGTTGAAGTCGAACAGCAGCCAGTCGTCGCCGCACTCGCGCACCACGCCGGCGTAGCGCCCGTGGCCGCCGGGTGTCGGGAACTCAACCACGTCGCCGGGTTTGTATTCGGCCTCGGGGTCGCCGTGCTCGGCCAGCAGCGAGCGTTTCACGCGCTGCAGCAGCTCGGGATTGCGCTCGCCATAGGCCTCGCCGGGCGCCAGCGAGATCTGCGTGTGCACGCCCTCCTCCAGCCCGATCAGGCGGGCCTCGATGGCCGGCGCGAGCTGGCCGGCGCCGATCGAGAGGGTGGCGGGCTTGTCGGCGAAGGTGCTGACGACGTCCACGCCGTCGGCACCGGCAAGCCGGTAATGCAAAGTAAGGAACGATCCTGGCTGGATGGTGTTCACGGGAACGAGGCCGATGCTGGTAGTCTGGCCCCCGATTTTACGGGGCGGCCGGAGAAAGCCGCCGAGCGAAGGTCTGTGGACGGATTTCAGGGAGCCCAACATGTCGATCAAGGACCTGCCCGCGGCGCTGCGGCCGCGGGAAAAGCTGCTGGCGCTCGGCCCCGCGGCGCTGGCGGACGCCGAGCTGTTGGCGCTGCTGCTGCGCACCGGCATCCGGGGCAAGGGCGTGCTGGCGCTGGCCGACGAGCTGCTCTCGGCCTTCAACGGCTTCGGCGGCCTGCTGCAGGCCTTGCCGCATGACTTCAAGGCCATCAAGGGCCTGGGGCCGGCCAAGCGCGCCGAGCTGGGCGCGGTGGTCGAGATGAGCCGCCGCGCACTGGCCCAGCAGTTGCAGCGCGGCCCGGTCTTCGACTCGCCGCAGAAGGTCAAGGACTTCGCCGCGCTGCACCTGAGCGGCCTCTCGAACGAAGTCTTCGCAGTGCTGTTCCTGGACACCCAGCACCGGCTGATCGAGCTGCGCGAGCTGTTTCGCGGCAGCCTGACACAGTCCAGCGTTTATCCTCGCGAGGTGCTGCGCCAGGCGATGGAGCTGAACGCCGCGGCGGTGATCCTGGCCCACAACCACCCCTCCGGCGTCGCCGAGCCCTCGCGGGCCGACGAGTTCCTGACCCAGCAGCTCAAGACCGCGCTGCAGATGGTCGATGTGCGGGTGCTGGACCACCTGGTGGTGGGAGCGGGTATCGTGGTGAGCTTTGCCGAGCGGGGCCTGCTGTAGCGGGGCGCCGCCGGAGGGCGGTGATGACGACGTTTGGGGTGACGCTTGTGAAGGTGAACGGCTTGAAGGATCTGGGGGCGCTGCGCGACGCGCTGCACCGGGCCGCCCTCCAAGCCGCCGAGCAGCGCGCCCGCGAGCAGGCCGAAGCGGCCAGGCTGCTGCGCGAGCGCACCGCCTTTGCGAGCGCCGTCGGCCCGGTCTTCCCGATGCGGGCGCCGGCCAAGGCCGCACCGACGCGCGCGCTGCCCTTGCCCGAGCCACGCCAGCGCGAGCTGGACGAGCAGGCCGCGCTGCGCGAGGCCTTGTCCGACGAGGTCGATATCGAGTCGCTGCTGCTGACCGACGACGGCCTGAGCTTTCGCCGGCCCGACATCGGCACCGACGTGCTGGTCAAGCTGCGCCGCGGGCACTGGGCCATCCAGGGCCAGCTCGACCTGCACGGCCTGCGGCGCGACGAAGCGCGCGATCAGCTGGCCGACTTCGTGCGCGCCGCCCAGCAGCGCGGCGAGCGCTGCCTGCGGGTGGTGCATGGCAAGGGCAACGGCTCGCCCGGCCGCCAGCCGGTGCTCAAGGCCAAGGTGCAGCGCTGGCTGGCGCAGCGCCGGGAGGTGATCGCCTTTGCCCAGGCGACCGGGCCGCAGGGCGGCGCCGGGGCGCTGATCGTGCTGCTGGCCAACCGGGCCCGCTGACAGAGACCGCCTGCCGCCCCTTCACGCAGGCACCCGCGAGGCGACGAAGCGCCGCAGCGCGCGCCACACCACCAGCGCCACCTCGTGCCCGCCGTCGAAAGGCAGCCACTGCACCTGCGCTGCGGCGCCGACCAGCAGCTCGCGCAAGGCCTCGCCGGCAGCGAACGACAGGTTGGCGTCCTGCCGCCCATGCGCCAGCAGCACCGGCATGCCGGCCAGCGCGGCGAGACGCGGCCGCCACTCGTCCATCGCCAGCCGCGAGGCGGAGAAGATCGCCAGGCCGCCGATGCGCGGGTCGCCGGTGTGCAGCAGGTAGTCCAGCGCCAGCATGCCGCCTTGCGAGAAGCCGGCCAGCAGCAGCGGCTGGCCGGGCTGCAACTGCGCATGCAGCTCGCCGACGGCCCGCCCCAGGCACTCGCGCGCCAGCTCGCGGCCGGCCGGATAGCGCCCGGACAGCTCGCTGGCGCCGGTGGCCAGCTCGGCCTCGCGCTCCCGCATGTCGACCGGCCACCACGAGTGGCGGCCATCCTCGTGGTGGACCGGGCCGGCCGGCGCCAGGCAATGCACCGGCAAGCCCAGTGCCGGCACGAAGGGCTCCAGCTCGGCCGGCCGCATGTGCCGCCCATGCAACAGCAGCAGACCGGCGACCGGCGGGTGCGGGATGGCGGAGCGGCGAGGCGGCAAGCGGGGCCGCGGCGGGGTGGGCGTCGAGGTCATGGGATGCGGCGACCGCCATGCTACCCGCTGGATCTGCGAGAGACGACGGCGAAAGGCGCTGGCTCTTCTTCAGCCGTGCGCCGGCCGGCCTCTCAGCCCGGCCGGTTGCGCATCCAGTCGGCGGTATCGAAGAGCGAGCGTTCCAGCCGCTCCGCCAGTGCGGGCTCGACCTCGCACTCGCGCATCGCCTGGTACATGCAGGCCAGCCACTGGTCGCGCTCGGCCGAGCCGATCGCGAACGGCAGGTGGCGCGCCCGCAGCATGGGGTGGCCGAAGCGCTCGATGTAGTGGCTGGGGCCGCCGAGCCAGCCGCAGAGAAACCAGAAGAGCTTGTCGCGCGCCGACGTGAGGTCAGGCCCGTGCACGGCGCGCAGCACTGCGTAGCCGGGCTCCAGGTCCATCAGGTCGTAGAAGCGGTCGACCAGCGCACGCACGCCGGCCTCGCCGCCCAGGCGCTCGAAGGGGGTGGTTTCAGTCATGCGAGCCGGCCGGCAGGGCACTGCCCCCTGGCCGCAGCAGCGAAGCGGCTACGGGCATCAGTTCGCAAGGCGCGTCGCGGCGGACACCACGGCCTGCGCGGCGGCGCTGCCCGGGAAGCACTCCAGCAGCAACTGGCGACGCTGCACGGCCTCGCGCACCACGCCGTCGGTAGGCACCTCACCGACGAACTCCAGCCGCAGCGGCGAGTCCAGCCCGGGCGTGACGTAGCGGTCGACCACCTGCTGCAACTGGCCGCGGATGATGCGTCCCTCGCCGGCCTTGCCGACCTGGTTGACGATCAGCCGCAGGTCGCGCCGGCCCTGGGTGGTGGCCAGCACCTTGATGGTGGCGTAGGCGTCGGTGAGCGAGGTGGGCTCTGGCGTGGCGACGACCAGCACGTCGTCGGCCAGCGAGACGGTGAACAGCACGACGTCGGAGATGCCGGCGCCGGTGTCGAGCAGGATGTGGTCGTAGCGCGGGCCGACGGTCTTGATCACCGCCAGCAGCTGGTCGCGCACTTCCGGGGTCAGGCGCGAGTACTCCACCATGCCCGAGCCCGCCAGCAGCACCCAGAAGCCGCCGGGCGCCGGCAGGATGGCGTCCTCCAGGCTGTGCTTGCCGGTGAAGACGTCGTGCAGCGTGATCTTGGGGAAGAGGTTCAGCACCACGTCCAGGTTGGCCAGGCCGAGGTCGGCGTCGAGCACCAGCACGCGCTCGCCCTGGCGGGCCAGCGCGGCGGCCAGGTTGGCCGAGAGAAAGGTCTTGCCGACACCGCCCTTGCCGCTGGTGATGGCCGTGATGCGTGCGCGCTTGGCGCCGGGCTTGCTCGGCGCCGCGGTGTTGTTGCTATTCATTATTCCAGCTCCCCAAACGACGACACGCCGAAGAGCAGGCCTTTTTCTTCGGCACTGACCAAGGACACGGGGGTGGGTTCCAGACAGGTACGGTTGCGGCCTTCGGACTTGGCGCGGTAGAGCTGCAGGTCGGCCCGCTCGACCCACAGCGAGGGCGACGAGCGCACCCACTGCGGCGCGAACGCACCGCCGACGCTGACGGTGACGCCCAGGCGCTGCGAGGAGCTCAGGTGGACGATCTTGTGTTCGATGCGGCTGCGCACCCGCTCCGCCACGGTCTGGCCGAAGGCCGGCGGGCAGCTCGGCAGTATCACCGCGAATTCTTCGCCGCCGATGCGCGCGGGCAGGTCCATGGGCCGCACGCAGTCGCCCAGCGCCTCGGCGACCGCCTTGATCACCAGGTCGCCGACGGCGTGGCCATGGGTGTCGTTGACACGCTTGAAGTGGTCGATGTCGAGGAACAGCAGCAGCGCCGGCTCGCCCGAGCGGGCCACCCTGTCGAGCTCGCGGCCCAGCGCGGCCTCGAAACTGCGGCGGTTGGCCAGGCCGGTGAGGGCGTCGCGGCTGGAGATGTCGCACAGCGCGTCGAGCAGGCCTTGCAGCCAGGCCACGCTACCCGGCGCACCGGGAGGCAGTTCCTGGCCGGATTGGCGCAACAACTGCAGCGCCTGATCCAGGCGCAAGGCGCCCAGGTCCGGAAGGCAGGAATCAAGCAGACGGTCCACAGCAGGTGTCATCGCGGCCAGAGTGAGGGGTCGCCTCAGTCTAGCAGCGGGCCCGGTGGCGGCAGATCGATGAAAAGGCGGTGTAAGACCATTCACATCGGCACGTTATCTGCCGACATCCTTCGCAAGACTCTCGGCACGCTGGCCCTGCCTTCGTCCCGCCCCTTCTGCGCCCCTCGAGCTATTCATCAAGCCCCCTCATGAACCAACTTCTGGCCACCCCGACACCGTCGGCCGACTCTCTCGCCGGCCCCGGGGACCACGAGTTCAGCTTCGGTGCGAGCGACTTCGAGCGCGTGCGCAAGCTGATCTACGAGCGCGCCGGCATCAGCCTGCACGAAGGCAAGCAGGCCATGGTGTACAGCCGGCTCTCGCGCCGCCTGCGGGACACCGGCCACCGCGACTTCAAGAGCTACCTGCAGTGGCTGGAGCGCGCCACCGGTGCCTCCGGCGACCAGGAGTGGCAGGAGTTCATCAACTGCCTGACCACCAACCTGACCGCCTTCTTCCGCGAGGAGCACCACTTCCACGCGCTCGCCGAGGCGCTGCCGGGCCTGGCCGGGCGCAACCTGCGCTTCTGGTGCAACGCAGCCTCGACAGGTGAGGAGCCTTACTCGATCGCGATGGTTCTGAACGAGATCCTGGGCGCGCAGACTTCAGCCCGCCTGCTGGCGACCGATATCGATACCAAGGTGCTCGCCACCGCGCAACGAGGCGTCTATGCAGCCGAAGCGCGCGGCTTGTCACCCGAGCGGCTGAAACGCCATTTCCTGCGCGGCACCGGCGGCAACGCCGGCTTCGTGCGTGTCAAGCCCGAGCTAGCCAAGCTGATCGACTTCAAGCCGTTCAACCTGATGGCGCCCCACTGGTCGCTGGGCGAGCCCTTCGATATCGTTTTCTGCCGCAACGTGATGATCTATTTCGACGCCGGGACCCAACGCAAGGTGCTGGAACGCATCCACGGCGCGATGCGGCCGGGCGGCCTGCTCTTCGTCGGCCACTCGGAGAACTTCACCGATGCACGCGATCTCTTCCACCTGCGCGGCAAGACCATCTATGTGCGGGCCTGAACCCAGGCTGAAAGCCGCCGGCCGCCGCTAGCCTGCCGCCCACCGCGCTCCCGCCTCCCCGCGATCGATTGCCCACCCAGAAGAGCCCATGGCCACATTGCCCGCCTCCAGCGCCGCCGCATCCCCAAGGCCGCCGGCCGCCCTGCCCCCGAGCACCCTGGGCCGCACGCCGCGGCTGGACCGCCTGAAGGCCCAGTTGCGCAAGCCGGGCGAAGCCTCGTTCTTCTTCTACGACGCCCACTTCCGCAACGAGGCCGTCAAGGTCCTGCCGGGCGAGTACTACGTCGACACCGAAGACCTGCTGGTGATGACCACGCTGGGCTCGTGCATCGCCGCCTGCCTGTGGGACCGCCAGGCCCGCATCGGCGGCATGAACCACTTTATGCTGCCCGAGGGCAGCGGCGACTCGGGCCGCTACGGCAGCTTCGCAATGGAGCTGCTGATCAACGAGATGCTCAAGCGCGGCGCCACCCGCATGTCGATGGAGGCCAAGATCTTCGGCGGCGGCGCGGTGATCAACGGCATGACCAGCATCAACGTCGGCGAGCGCAACACCAAGTTCGTGATGGACTTCCTCACCACCGAGCGCATCCCGGTGGTCTCCAAGGACGTGCTGGACATCTACCCGCGCAAGGTCTGCTTCCTGCCGGCCAGCGGCAAGGCGATGGTCAAGCGGCTGGCACCGGCCAGCGGCGAGGTCATCGCGGTGCAGGACCGCATGGCCGCGCAGAAAGCGGCCCCCGTCAGCAGCAGCGGCGGGTCCATCGACCTCTTCTGAACCCGACAAGAAAGCAAGCAAGGAGATACCGACATGGCCAAGACCCGTGTGGTGGTGGTGGACGATTCGGCGCTGGTACGCAGCCTGCTCAGCGAGATCATCAACCGCCAGCCCGACATGCAGTGCATAGGTGCCGCCGCCGACCCGCTGGTGGCGCGCGAGATGATCCGCAACCTGAACCCGGACGTGATCACGCTGGACATCGAGATGCCGCGCATGGACGGCCTCGACTTCCTCGCCAAGCTGATGCGCCTGCGGCCGATGCCGGTGGTGATGGTCTCGACGCTGACCGAGCGTGGCGCCGAGGCGACGATGCGCGCCCTGGAACTGGGTGCGCTGGACTTCGTCGCCAAGCCCAAGATAGGCATCACCGACGGGCTGAAGCTGCTCGCCGACGAGATCACCGACAAGATCCGCGTGGCCACGCATGCGCGGGTCAAGCGCG